>DATHUJ010000161.1:0-2512 GCA_035462375.1 Jiangellales bacterium | reverse complement strand
GCCTGCACGTCGTCCCCCCGTGCACCGTCAGCGACGCCGAGGCCAAGGAGGGCCTGGCAATCCTCGACGAGGCGCTGGGCGTCGCCGACGGCTACTCCACCGGGTCGGCGTGACCGGGCAGCCGACGCCGGGGGGCGAGGCGTGGCCAACGGGCGGAGGCCGGTCGGATCTCGCGCTCGGGCCCGAGAGCTCAGGCGGTGCCGGGGGTGGCGGTGCCGAGGGTGGCGGCGCCGGGGGTGGCGGCGGGTCCGGACCGGAGCCGAACGGCGGCGACTCACCGACACGCACACCGGACGCCCGCGGCGAGCCGGGCCGGGAGCACACCCCGCCGGCACCGGTCGAGCGGCAGGAGACCTGGACCGGGCCCGACGGCGACGTCGCCGTCACGAGCCGGGCCGCCTGGCTGGTTCTCCGCGAGGACGAGAGGCCGGTGGCCGAGGTCTTCTCGGTGTCCTACGTGGCCGGCGACCCCAGCGCAGGCCAGGACCGGCCCGTCACCTTCGTCTTCAACGGGGGGCCCGGCGCCTCGTCGGTCTACCTGCACCTGGGCGCGCTCGGCCCGCGGCGGGTGGGCTTCAGCCCGGACGGCCGGATCCTGCCGCCGCCGGCCCGGTTGGTCGACAACGCTGAGTCCTGGCTCGCCTTCACCGACCTCGTCTTCGTCGACCCTGTCGGCACCGGCTTCAGCCGCGTCGTCGAGCCCCGGACGGGCCGGACCACCGAGCCCCGCAAGGGGGAGGACAAGGAGCCGGACCCGAAGGCGTTCTTCGGCCTCAAGCGCGACCTGGAGTCGCTGGGCGAGTTCGTCGCCCGGTGGCTGTCCGAGCATGGCCGCTGGGGATCGCCGGTCTACGTGGCCGGCGAGAGCTACGGCGGATTCCGCGCCGCGAAGCTGGTGCGCCTGCTGACCGAGACGTACGGCGTGGGGCTCAGCGGCGCGCTGATGATCTCGCCTGCCCTGGAGTTCAGCCTGCTCGACCCGTCCGACTACGACGTGCTGCCGTGGGTCGACGTGCTGCCCACGATGGCGGCCGCCGCGTCGCTCCACGGCCGCTCGGCCGCGCACCCGCGCGGGACCCGGCTCTCCCGGGTGCTGGCCGACGCCGAGGACTTCGCCACCGGCGAGTACGCCACGTTCCTCGTCCGCGGCGCGGGCATGCCCGCCGAGGACCGCGACCGGGTCCTGCGCAGGGCCGCCGGGCTGACCGGCCTGCCCGAGCAACGGCTGAGACTCGCCGAGGGCCGGATCGGGATCGAGTCCTTCGCCCGCGAGATGCTCCGCGACGAGGGTCGGGTGCTCGCCCTGTACGACGCCTCCGTCGCCGTCCGCGACCCCTTCCCCGACCGCGACAAGTTCGCCGGACCCGACCCCTCGCTCGCCGGGATCTCACCCGTCTTCTCCGGCGGCATCAACCAGCGGCTGCGCGGGGAACTCGGGCTGCGCACCGACCGCACCTACGAGCTGCTGAGCGAGGAGGTCAACAAGCATTGGCGCATCGACCTCGAGCGCCACGCTCTGGAGAGCCAGGTCGGCGCGACCGACGACCTGCGTTACGGGATGAGCCTCGACCCGCACGTCCGGGTCTTCCTCACCCACGGGCGCTACGACCTCGTCACGCCCTACTACGCTTCGGACCGGCTGAGGAACCTCATGCGGCTCGACCCTGAGACCGCCGGCCGGGTCACCGTGCGGCACTTCGACGGCGGGCACATGTTCTACACCTGGGATAGCAGCCGCCGTGCCTTCCGCGACGAGGTGGCTGCGTTCTACCAGGCGTCCGATACCAGCCGACCCGCCACGTAGGCTCGGCGCCCGTGAAGACCCTCGTCGTCGGCTCCGGCGCCCGCGAGCACGCCCTCGTCCGCGGCCTCCTGCGCGACCCGGACGTGACGGAGGTGCACGCCGCCCCCGGCAACGCGGGGATCGCGGCCGACGTCGCCGGCAGTCACGCAGTCGACCTCGCCGAGCCCGAGGCGGTGGCGGACCTCGCCGAGCGGCTGGCCGCGGACCTGGTCGTTGTCGGCCCCGAGGCCCCCCTGGTCGCGGGCGCCGCCGACGCCGTACGGGCTCGCGGGCTGGCCTGCTTCGGCCCGTCCGCGCGCGCCGCCCGGCTCGAGGGCTCGAAGGCTTTCGCCAAGGAGGTGATGGCGGCCGCGGGGGTGCCGACGGCCATGGCCCGGGTCTGCGACACCCCCGAGGAGGTGGCCTCCGCCCTCGATGCCTTCGGCCCCCCGTACGTCGTCAAGGACGACGGGCTGGCCGCGGGCAAGGGCGTCGTGGTCACGGGTGACCGCGACGCCGCGCGGGCCCACGCCGCGGCCACCGGCCGGGTGGTCGTCGAGGAGTACCTCGACGGCCCGGAGGTGAGCGTCTTCTGCGTCACCGACGGCGATGTCGTGGTGCCGCTCGAGCCCGCCCAGGACTTCAAGCGGGCACTCGACGACGACGCCGGGCCCAACACCGGCGGCATGGGCGCCTACACGCCGCTGCCGTGGGCGCCCGAAAGCCTGG
>DATHUJ010000160.1:0-3083 GCA_035462375.1 Jiangellales bacterium | reverse complement strand
ATTGAACAGTCGCCCCGCCGTGCCCTCCCGGGCCCGCCTCGTTCTCCTGCGGCTGGGTGCGGGCGTCGGCGACGAGCTGCCGGTAGACGTCGCAGAAGCGTCGTTTCAGGCAACGCATGGCTTCCGGGCCGGTCTGGTCTTGCCTTCGGCGAGCTTGCGCCGGAACTAGGCCCGGCCCGGGGTGTCGTGGCGCAGCTGGACGACGGCGGCGATGTGCAGGACGTGGTTGAGGCGGCGGTTCCCGGCCCGGGAGAGCCGGTGCCGCATCTGCTCTCCGCTGGAGGCGTCGATCGGGGCGGTGCCGGTCCTCCGACGCGAAGTGGTTGCGGTTGGGGAGGCGGGCCACGTCGCCGACGTCGGCGAGGATCGCCGGCGGCGCCGGCCGGGCCGATGCCGGGCAGGTCCATCAGGTGCGAGCCGCGGGCCCGCACCGCGGCGGTCAGCTCGGCCTTCAGCGTCTTGAGCCGGGCCTCGATCCGGGTCAGCTCGGTGAGCTCGTCGGCGATCAGCCGGCGTCGGGTTCCTCCGACCGGGTCACGCGGGCGGACGCCGGCGAGCAGCCGCTTGTACTGGGCGGTGGACTTCTTCACCGGGCACCGCCGGTCAGCAGCTCGGCGAAGAGGCGGACGGGCAACGCTGTTTCGAGCTGAGCAGACCCTTCTTGAGCCAAGCCTCGCCGCGGTGCCCGGCCAGGTCGCATGCCATGAGAGAGCCACACCAACACTTCGACGGTGGGCAGCCGCGTGAAGAGCGGTCCAGGCCGGGCACCTACCCGAGACTGACCGGCCAGCCTGCCCCAGGCAACAAACAGCCGCGGTCGGTGCCCATCCGGAAGCCGGCGCACCGGGGCGACGGGCGTGGACGCTGCGGCGAGCAGCCCCTCACCGGCCAGATCTCATGATCCACGACTTGGACCGGTCCGGGCCGTGCCCTCGCTCACCCAAACGCGGTTGACCGGCCGGCGTGCCGCGCGCCAAATGGTGGCGTGACTACGCTGAGCGGAGTCGTGCTGGTCGAGGGGAACAGCGACCGGGTGGCGCTGCACACGCTGGCGAATCGCCGCGGTCGGGACCTCGCCGCCGAGGGCATCGAGGTCGTCGCAATGGGCGGAATCACCAACACGCGGGCATTCGCGACGCGATACGGGCCGCACGGGCTCGGCGTCCCGCTCGCCGGGTTGTACGACGCCGCCGAGGCGGCCAAGCTCTGGCACGGGCTGGCGGCGGCAGGGCTAGGCAACGCCCTCGAGCCGGACGGACTGGCAGGTCTCGGCTTCTACAAGTGCTCGGCGGATCTGGAGGACGAGCTCATCCGCGCCCTCGGCGTCGAGGCCGTCGAAGCCGTCATCGAGGCGGCGGGCGAGGCGCACTCGCTGCGGCTCCTGGCGGGCATGCCCGCCCAGCGCGACTGGCCGCGAGAGGCCGTGCTCCGCCGCTTCGTGGGGGTCCGGTCCGGGCGGAAGGCGCGCTACGCGGCGCTGCTCGTCGAGGCGTTGGAGCCCGGCCGCGTGCCCGAGCCGCTGACGGCCGTGCTCGCCCGAGTCTGAGGAGACCTGGCGGCAATCAGGCATCGCAGGTGGCGAGCGTAGGCGCGATCGCTCGCGCCTGAGACCCGCTTCAGCCGCGGGGTGGGAAGCCCCGCGCGCCCATCCCATTGCCAGGCTCGCGGCACTGCGGGGGACTGACAGGCACGATGACTGACGGCCCGAGCCTTGTGCGGGTTGGCGGCGCAGGTTGCCCTTCGTTGGCCCTCACGCTCGCGTTGACCTCCGCCGCTCTCGCGGGTCGCCGGGGATGCCTAGATCGCCTGGCCGCCCGTCGGCGACCACCGCGTGGCCGAGGACGAAGCCTGCGGCGTCCGGGCAGAGCCAGACCTCGACCACCACGTCGAGCTCCAGCAACCCCGCCGTACCCAAACCCGCACGCGTACCACGATGTGGGCGATCTCGTCAGGCGATCCCATCCGGCCGATGGGCTCTTGGTCGATGACGCGTTGGCGCCCCTCCAGGGTCCCGCCGGTGAAGCGGTCCATCATCTCGGTGTCGATGATCCCTGGGCAGATGGCGTTGATGCGGATGGCGTGGGCGGCGTAGTCGAGAGCCGCAGACTTGGTCAGTCCGATGACGGCGTGCTTGGGGCGGCATAGGCGGCCTGGCCGCGGAACCCCATGAGACCCGCTCCGGATGAGGTGTTGACGATGGCGCCACCTCCGCGTTCGAGCATGACTCGCAGTTCGTGTTTCACGCAGAGAAGACTCCGCGCGGGGTCGTCAGCGACGCTCTGGTCGAACTGCTCGTCAGTGATGGCGGCGAGAGCCGCGAGCGGTTGCTGGATGCCGGCGTTGTTGAACGCCGCGTGCAGTCCCCGAGCTCGGTGACGGTCCGATCGACGGCGTCCGCGACTTGGGCGGCATGTGTCACGTCGCAGACCAGCGCGAGCGCCCGGCCGTCTTCGGCTGCCACGAGGTCGGAGATTGAACCGCGCCGCGCTGCCGCCGTTGACGAACAGGGTCGTGCCGTGTCCGAGCGATCGCATCCCGGCCAGTACCTGGGTCACGGCGGTGACCGGGCCGTCGACCTGGTGGAAGTGCTCGGTCGTGAGCTCCCGGGCGCTCAAGCCTGCCCGGCTGCTGCCTGGGCGATGATGTCGGCCAGCTCGGCCGGCCGGCTCCACATCGGCCAGTGACCCGTCGGCAGGTCGACGAGCTCCAGCCGCGGGTGCTGGAGCAGGCCCTGCAGGAACGGCATCCCCTGCTCGGCGTAGGAGCGGTAGCCGGCCGCCGAAAACGCGGTGCACACCATGGTGCCCGGCACGTCGAGACGACGGTCGTCGGCGAGCGACACGGCGTCGCGCATCGAGCCGACCGGTTGCGGAACGGCCCGCTCACGGAACGTGGCCAGCTGTTCCTCGCTCAGACCCGCCATCGACCCCTGCTCGAGCTCCTCGTCGTACTGGGCCGAGAGCGGGTACTCGCTGCCTCCCACGTCGGGGTCGACGGCGTACCCGTCCACGACCGGCGCCGCATCGATCCAGACGACGTGGTCGAGCTCGTCGACGTGCCGGTCCAGGGCGACCGTTGCCGGG
>DATHUJ010000159.1:0-4510 GCA_035462375.1 Jiangellales bacterium | reverse complement strand
GCCATGGCGTTCTCTGCGGACGGGCGTTGGTTCGCCGGCAGCCTCGCCAGCGGACGCGTGGCCGTCTGGGACGCCCGGTCGTGGGCAGCAGCTCCTCGTCTCTGGGATGCGGCACCCGGTCTAGGCGTCGACTCGCTGGTCTTCACCCCGGACGGCGGCAGTCTCGTCGCGGGCGCCGCCGGCCGCGTGGCTCTGCTGCCCCTGGCGGACGAGAGCGGGCGCGCCGTGAGCTTCGCCGCCAGCTCCACCCGCCCCGACGCCCGCCTGCGGATCGGGACCCCGGACGGCGGCACGATGGTGACGCTCGACGAGGCCGGGACGCTCCGAGAGTGGACGACCGAGCCAGGCCTGCTGGTCGAGCACGCCTGCGCCGTCGTCGGGCGCAACCTCACGCCGGACGAGTGGGACGCGGTGCTTCCGGACCGATCGTGGGTCGAGACCTGCCCGCGGCCCGGCGGCGCCTGAGGACGTCGGTCGGAGCCGAGGTCGTCGCTCCGGCATGGCACCATCACCGGGTGCAGCGCTTGCCCCTCGACACCGTCTACCTGCGCCACATGCTGCTGGAGCTGCTGCGGACGCCCAGCCCCTCCGGCCGTACGGACGCCGCCATGCAGGTGATCGGCGACCACCTGGACAAGCTCGGCGTGCCGGTCCGCGTGACCCGCCGGGGGGTGCTGGTCGCCACCCTCGACGGGGTCAAGCGCGACGTCAGCCGGGCGGTGGTCGTGCACGCCGACACCATCGGCTGCATGGTCAAGCGGCTCAAGGACAACGGCCGCCTCGAGGTCGTGCCTGTCGGCACGCACAGCGCGCGCTTCTCCGAGGGCGCGCACGTCACGGTCTTCATCGACGACCTCAGTCGGATCTACACCGGCACCGTGCTGCCGCTGATGTCGTCCGGCCACAACTTCGGCGACGCCGTCGACACCCAGGGCGTCGGGTGGCACCAGGTCGAGGTGCGCATCGACGAACCGGTCTCGAGCAAGGCCGAGCTCGAGGGCCTGGGCATCCAGGTGGGCGACTTCGTCGCCCTCGACGCCGCGCCTCAGATCACTCCCAACGGGTACGTGAAGTCGCGCCACCTCGACGACAAGGCCGGCCTGGCCGCGTGCCTGGCCGCCGTCAAGGCGCTCGTCGAGGCGGAGGCCGAGCTGCCCGTCACCGCCCACCTGCTCATCACCATCGGCGAGGAGGTGGGCATGGGTGCGACCCACGGCCTCGACAACACGGTCGCCGAGCTGGTCGCGGTCGACAACGCGGTCGTCAGCGAGGGCCAGGAGTCCCGCGAGGACACGGTCAACGTCGGGATGCTCGACTCCACCGGTCCCTTCGACTACCACCTCACCCGCAAGCTCATCTCGATCTGCCAGGAGCACCACCTGCCGGTGCGCCGCGACGTCTACCGCTTCTACCGGTCCGACGCCGCTCCCGCGATCGAGTCGGGCGTCGAGTGCCGTACGGCCTTGGTCGGCTTCGGCGTCGAGTCCAGCCACGGCCACGAGCGCACCCACCTCGACGGGTTGCGGCGGCTCGGCGAGATGCTCGCCCTCTACCTGCAGAGCCCGCTCACCTTCGAGGAGTGGGACCCCGCACCGACCGGGGAGCTGGAGGACTTCCCGAGCCACAGCGTTCAGCCCGCCGAGCCGGAGCCGGAGCGCAACGTGGGCCGTCACGGGTGAGCCTGCTCGCGGTCAGTGTCGGCCGGACCGGCGTCGTGGCGGCCGTCGACGGGAGCTCACCGGTCGCCGTGCTGCTCCCCGCGGCACCGATGACCTCGGCTGGCCCCCCCGAGGTGCCGGGCGGCTGGGAGGCGACCGACGTCTGGCGGGCGGTCCTCGACGCAGTGGACGGGGCCGTCCGCGGGTCCGAGGTCCCACCGATGGGTCTGGTCCTCACCACGACCGCCCCCTCCACCGCCGTCTGGGACGCCGAGAGCCTCGGCGCCGCCCGTCCCGTCGTGCCCCTCCCGTACGGGCCGGCCTTGACCGCCGTACGGGAGCGGGAGCCCCACACCTGGGCCTTGCTGGTCTCGGGCCGCTACGCGGTGGGCGATCTGGGCGGCTACCTCGTCGCCAGGATGACCCGAGGGGTGTGGCAGGTGACCGCGACGCCGGTCTCCCTGCCTGCCGATCTGCTCGAGGTAGTGCCGGAGGGGCTGCCGACGGCGGCCGAGCCGTGGCCCGGGCCGAGGGTGGTACGGACGGACCCCGGGGCCTTCGCGCGCCTGGAGCTGCCGCTCGTGGGTCTGGCGTCCGTGGCCTCCCTCGCTACCTGATGACCGGCCATGCCTTCCCTCGCCACCTCAAGACCGCCGGCGGCTGCGGGGCCCGACCCGGCCTCGTCAGCCGGGGTCGAGCAGGAGTGATCGCTCGGCCATGTGGATCAGGCGCTCGGCGACCTCGTCCGCACCGAGACCTCGTCCGGTGAAGAGCAGGTCGAAGGTGTCGAAGCCGGTGACGGCGTAGAGGATGTCGGCCGCCTCCCGCCGGCTGAGCCCCGGCTGGAGGAGGCCGGCGTCGGCGAGGCGTCGGGCGAGGTAGTCCATGCCGCCGGCCCGGGTCTGTTCGAGTCGCTGGGCAACCCCGGCCATCGCGTCGGGGTCGACCGCTCCCGTCGAGTAGACCGCGCGCGCGGCGTCCCGCTCCGCCGCGTAGACCTCGCTCGCGGCCCGCAGGCTGCGCCTCAGGTGCTCGCGGGGATCTGGGTCCTGCACCGCCTCCACGATGCGGTCGAACCCGGCTCGCTCGTAGAGGTACTCACCGAAGGCGTCGAAGAGTCCGCCGCGTGAGCCGAAGACCAGGTACACCGTCGAACGGGCCACACCCGCGTCCTGGGCGACCCCGTCCACGCTGACCGGGACTGAGGGGGCCTCGCGCAGCCGCCGGTACACCGCCTCCAGGACCCGCCGTCGGGTCGCGGCCGCGGAGTCCGCCCGGGCTCGCTGCTCGTACTTCCTCGACAAGTCCGCTCCCAGACTCCACTTGACAGACTGCCCGACAGAATACATGCTGTCCGGCCAAAGACATACTGTCCAGCGAAATTGAGGAGCCGACATGCCCGCGGCGACCGTTCACGACGTGCCCGTGCTCGTCATCGGTGCCGGTCCGGCCGGCCTGACGACAGCGATCACCCTGGCCCGCTATGGGGTCGGGTGCCTGCTCGTCGAGCGCAGACCTGCGCCGTCAACGCTGCCGCGGGCGACCGCGGTCAGCACGAGGACGATGGAGATCCTCCGTTCCTGGGGGCTCGAGCACCAGGTGCGGGCCGGTGGGGTCGAGGTGGAGTGGGACGCCTGGGTGACGGAGACCCTGTCGTCGGACCAAGGCGTTCCGATGCCGTTGGGCTTCCCGACCCGCGAAGGGGCCGCGCGCGTGAGCCCGACGCAACCCGCATGCGTCCCGCAGGACCACCTGGAGCCGGTGCTGCTGGAGCACCTGCGGTCCCTCCCCTCGGCCGACGTCCGAATGGGGCTGGAGCTCACCGCCCTCGAGCAGGACTCCGAGGGGGTGGTGGCCTCGCTGCGCGAGCCCCTCACCGGACGGGTGACGCTCGTCCGGGCGTCGTTCCTGGTCGCTGCGGACGGGGTTCACAGCTCGGTGCGGGCCGCGCTCGGCATCCCGATGGAGGGTCCCGACGACCTCGTCGAGCACTCGACGGTGCAGTTCCGTGCCCCGCTGTGGGCCCTGCTCGGCGCCCGGCGCCACGGCCTGTACGTGGTCACGCATCCCGACGCGCCCGGCATCTTCGTCCCACTCGGCGCGGGCGACCGCTGGCTCTACGGCCAGGAGCACGCACCGGGTCAGGGGCGACTGACCGGCCCGGACGACGTCCGGATCCTGCACCGGCTTCGTGCCGCGACCGGTGCGCCGGACCTGACCCCAAAGGTGGAGCGGGTGGGCCACTTCTCCTTCGCGGCGCAGATCGCCTCGCGCTACCGCGAGCAGCACGCCTTCCTGGTCGGCGACGCGGCCCACCGGGTGACGCCGCGCGGAGGCACCGGGATGAACACGGCCGTCCACGATGGGCACGACCTCGGCTGGAAGCTGGCCTGGGTCGTCCGCGGCTGGGCAGCGCCCGTGCTCCTGGACTCGTACGAGGCGGAGCGCCGACCGGTCGGCCTGCACAACACCTCGCGGTCCGCCGACCCGGACGGCAGTCGTCGCGATGCCGCGGACGGGCTCGCCGTCGACCTGGGCGGCCGGCTCCCGCACGCGTGGCTGAGCGGGTCGCGTCGGACATCCACGCTTGATCTGGTCGGTGCGGGACTGACCCTGTTGACCGACGCCGCCGGTTCGCCGTGGCGGCGGATGGTCGCACCGGGAGCCTCGCCACTCGAGGTCCGGACCGTCGACGACGCGGCCGCGACCGTTCTCGGGATCCGTGGTGGCGGGGCGGTGCTCGTGCGGCCCGACGCCCGACCGGTTGCGACATGGTCTGCTGCGGTGGCCGACCCCGCCGGAGTGGTGCGCACGGCCGTCACGGGGCTGACGGGCAGCGCCGGGGCCCCCGG
>DATHUJ010000158.1:0-3685 GCA_035462375.1 Jiangellales bacterium | reverse complement strand
CACCGACACCGCGGCCAGCAAGGTCAAGTCCCTCCTCGACCAGGAGGGTCGCGACGACCTGCAGCTGCGCATCGCCGTGCAGCCGGGCGGCTGCTCGGGTCTGCGGTACCAGCTGTTCTTCGACGAGCGCGCCCTCGACGGTGACGTCGTACGGGATTTCGGCGGCGTCGAGGTGGTCGTCGACCGGATGAGCGCTCCCTACCTGTTGGGCGCGACCATCGACTTCGTCGACACCATCGAGCGCCAGGGCTTCACCATCGACAACCCCAGTGCCACGTCGTCGTGCGCCTGCGGCGACTCCTTCCACTGACCCGACCAGCGTCCGACGGCGGGCTCCCGGCACCGGGGGGCCCGCCTTCGGCGCATGTCCGGGGCTGGCGGTGACGTACCGCGTCGGGCCGTCCCCGTGCCTCGGAGGTCGCCTGAGGCTGGCTGCACGCCTGGGCGATCGCGCTCCGGGGGGGCCTCTGGTCCTCTCTAGTCCTCGGAGAGCCGGCGCACGAGGGTCCGCACGTCGTGGCCCGCGGCGAGGTACCGCTGCCCCTCCTGGCACAGCTCGGCGATCCTAACGACGTCGCGCTCGATGAATCCCTCGCCCGACACGTCCCGGGCCGCGATCACCAGTGCACGGCCGTCGGGGGTCCCCTCGGCCATCAGATGGGGCCAGCTGGCCAGCGGCGCCCCGCGCAGCTGGACCCGCGCGATGTCGGTGTCCTCGATCGCGACGGCGGCGCTGGAGCGGACTGTCTGGGCCACCAGCCAGTGGTCGTCGTCGAGGACGAGTTCTGTCTCCGTCTCGCGGAGCCCCGACGCGCCCTCCACGTGCCAGCCACCGTCTTCGTCGCGGACGAGCACGCAGGCCGCGTCTGCGGGGAGGTTTTCGATCACGTCCTCGACGATCGCCTGCGCGACGACCCCGAGGTGGTAGACGAAGAGTTCGTCCGAGCGCTCGAGGATCTCCCGGACGAGGTGCATCACGTCGCGGCGTCGGAGGTGGGGCGCCGCGGTCGTCGATGCGACTTCCGTGCGGGCCTGGTGTTCGACGACATCCCGATTCGGCCGGTCGACGACGTCCCGGGACGTGGTCTCGACGGCTTCGCGTACGCCGGCGTCGCCGACTCTCCGGACAGGTGGATCGGCGGCCGGCTGCGCGGACCTGTTGACGACCTCGTGAGGAGGTGTGTCGACGGTCGGCTGCGCGGACCTGTCGACGACCTCGTGAGGAGGTGTGTCGACGACCGGCTGCGCGGACCTGTCGACGACCTCGCGAGGAGGTGTGGACCTGTCGGCTATCTCCCGCGTGGGTGGTGGGTCGCCGACCTCGGGTGCGGACGTGTCGACAACCGCACCTGGCGAACGGTGGCTGTCGAGCAAGGCGGCAGGCACCCCGGACGCGTGCTCGCTCGGTGCCGCCTCCGGTGCCGGGGCCGTCGTCGCTGCCGTCGTCCTGTCGCCGCGCCGTGCCTTCGTCTTGGGGGCCAGGCGGTTGCGGAGCCCCGGCTTCTCACGCTTCGGCGGTGCCGGGTGACCGTTCTCCGAGTGCTCGTAGCCGTGCGGGTCCTCGGTGACGAGCGCCAACGGCGGCCGTCGCTCTGTGTATGTGCCGGCCCCCGGAGTCGACGGCGGCTGGGCCACCGCTCCCGCTCCCGTCTCGACTGCCGGCCGGCCCGGTCGTTGGCCGTGCCCTGCCGAACTAGCTGCTGCGGCCGGTGTCGACCGCTCCTCCTCCGAAAAGGGCCTGTCGGCAATCGTCGGGCCAGGGCCGCGTGGTGCGAAGACCGAGGGCACCTCCCGTGCCGGCGGTGGGGACGCGTCCGGTGCGGGGCGGGGCGGGGTGTCGGGGGCCGGGGGAGTGGGAGTGTCAGGGGCGACGTGACGAGGCACCTCGGGGGTGTCCGGCTCGGGCTCGTCGGGCTCGGGCGTGTCCGGTTCGGGCGCGTCGAATCTGGGCGCGTCGGGAACCGGGGTCTCCTGTTCGGAGGCGTCCGCCTGGGGCGTCAGGTGCGAGGGCGCCGCCGCCGGCTCGGATGGGCCCGGTTCGAGCGGGTCTGCCTCCGAGTGCCTGGTCGAAGTGGGCGGATCGACGTCCTCCGGTTTCGGGGCGAATGCGGCTGGCTCCGCCGTGTCCCGTTGGGGGGTTCCCCGCTCGGGGGCACTCCGCTCGCGTGAAGATGGCCGCACCGGCACATGCGGTTCGACGACGTCCGGCTCCGCTGTGTCCGTCGCCGGCGGCGCCGGCGCCTCGACGACGGCCACTGTCGGGGTCTCGGCGACGTCCGGAGCGCTCGTGCTCGGTGCAGCTGTCTCGGCGACCTCGGGGGCGCTCGTGCTCGCTGGCGGCGGCTCGGGCTTGGCCGTCGACGACGTTGCCGGCATTCCCACAGGGTCGGGATCCAGCACCTTAAGCCTGGGTGCGAGCTCGGTCGCCAGCGCCCAGCGCCGCGAGCGGGTTCGGGGGGACGGCGCGACCGGCGGGAGGCTCAGCAGCGCCTCGACCGCATCACGGAGTGCCGCCCGGGTCACCGGAGGGCCGAGCTGGACGACGCCGTCGTCGGTGAGGTCGAGCCATCCCTCGGAGCCGTCGGTGACCAGGACAACCGGTGCCAGGACGCGGTTCGCGCGGAGGGTGGCGAGGTCCTGGCTGGCGGTCGACGGAGAGCCCACGTCGAGGACCACGCCGCGCGGCAGCGGCCGGTCCGCCGACCGGAGCCAGGTCGCCAGCCGAGCCGGACCGACCTCGACGACACTCCGGTCGTGGAGACTGAGGGAGACCGTCGGGTTCGCGGTCACGACGAGAAGGTCCACCGACGGCGGCGAGGACCCAGCGGCCCCGACGTCCGCCGGCCCGTGGACCGGCCCCTCGTCCCTCACGACCTGCTAACCCCCGCCCTCTCCGCGCTCCCGCACCTATGATGCTCCTGCTCAGCTACTATCACCCGCGGTGACGAAGCCGGGCAAGCAAGTCGACCGTACGGCTGGGTTCACCGGGACGAACGACTGATACTCGTCGATCAGGCCCCGTCGACCGTGTTGGGGCGCGTGGGGGCCGGCAGGGCGGCATGACACCCCCCACGGCCTCGAGACATCGTCCCAGACGGTCGCGTCCACGTCCGGGCGGTGTGGAAGACGCCGGCTCCTCGGCCGCGCGGCCGAGGTTCACGCCGGTCCGGACAAGTCGGTGACCTGTCGGTCGACCGAGCGGTAGCCTCGGGCCGGTCCGCCCACCACGGCACGGGGAGTCGTCGTGAACGTCGCCGTCACCGGGTCGATCGCAACTGACCACCTGATGACCTTCCCGGGTCGCTTCGCCGACTCGCTCGTGGTCGAGCAGCTGCACAAGCTGTCGCTGTCCTTCCTCGTGGAGGAGCTGGACGTCCGGCGCGGCGGGATCGCGGCCAACATCAGCTTCGGGATGGCCAACCTCGGCATGCGACCGCTGCTCGTGGGCGCGGTGGGGGAGGACTTCGTGGACTACCGCTCCTGGCTGGAGCGGCACGGCGTCGACTGCGAGAGCGTGCACGTCTCGGAGATCCGGCACACCGCACGGTTCGTCTGCACGACCGATGCCGACCACGCCCAGATCGCCTCCTTCTACGCCGGCGCCATGGCCGAGGCACGGGACATCGAGCTCGGCCCGATCGCCGACCGGGTCGGCGGCCTCGACCTCGTCCTGGTCAGCCCCAAC
>DATHUJ010000157.1:0-1789 GCA_035462375.1 Jiangellales bacterium | reverse complement strand
TCCCAGTCCTTGACGGTCGCGTTGAGCTCGCCGCCGACGTACTGGATCGGCTTCTGGACGAGCGGGAGCAGGGGTTCGAGGCGTAGGAAGACGCTCTCCACGGTCACGGTGGCGG
Source organism: Jiangellales bacterium (assembly GCA_035462375.1). GTDB lineage: Bacteria > Actinomycetota > Actinomycetes > Jiangellales > Jiangellaceae > DASTQL01. The sequence continues at coordinate 1,674 of DATHUJ010000157.1, read as the reverse complement.
TACTCCCGGGTCGATGACGTCGCGCTTCAGGGTACGACGTCGGCCGGCGCGGTTCCGCCGCTGTGACCGATAGGCGATCGCCTAGCCGAAGAACGTCGCGAACCCGAGCGCCGACGCCTGCCGACCGACGTCGTAGCCGTCCTCCATGGCGTCCCGGAAGTGGATGCCGAGCCAGATGCGGGAGTCGAACGCCTCCTGCTCGAGCTCGGCTGCGCTGTCGTAGTGCCGCATCGGCTCTGCCGTGCTGCCCGACCTGACGGTGAAGTCGATCTGGTCGGATCCGGCCAGGGTCGTCAGTCCCGCGACGTAGCTTCCGGTGAGGCAGGCGTGGCCGCTCGGGTACTCCGGGTACGGCGGAGTGGCCACGAGCGGCGCCCAGCCGGTGTCCGCCTCGGTCGCGGGGTTGTCGTCGTCGGCAGCCTGGTGAATCGCAGTGATCGGCCGCCAGTAGCCGACGTCGAACTTGAGCCGCCAACAGGTGATCACTGAGTCTGCCGTCGATGCGTTCACGGCGGCGAACATCTCGGCGGCGACGATGATGTCGAGCGAATGCTCCTCGGCCATGTCGCGCATCACCGCCTGGAAGATCACCGGCACGGGCCAGTTCCAGAACACCGCGGTCTGTGCCTGAGCCGGCGTCCGGACGGACGAGTCAGCGGCCCCGATCACCTTCACCTCGTTGAAGTCAGTGGCGTAGTCGCTGCTGTCGAGCGCGTCCGGTCCGTCCGCCTGGATCTGCGCCGGAGAGTCGATCAAGAGCGGGTCGACGAAGCCCAGCCAGGGCACGGCGAACGGAGCGTTCGCGGGTGGAGTGGGTCGCCAGGTCCCGACCCCCGGCGGCGTCGTGAAGGTGATGCCCGGGTCGCCTCGGCCGTCGTCCGCCCGGTCGGCGATCAGGCGTGCTGCCGCATGGTGGCCGATCACGATTCCGCGGATCTTCGCGGGGCTGTCGGCGACATCGTCGAGCGAGTCCTCCAGCTCAGCAGCCAGGGTGCCGGCGGCGCCCGGGAAGTACTCGGCCAGGACGTCGTGCGCCGCGACCGCAGCAGCCGCCTCGCCCGAGGCGAACCCCCGACGCGGGATGCCCTTGGTAGCCGTCATGACGGCGTCGTGCACGGCGAGCGACACGAAGCCGAAGTACAGCGGCTGGGCAGGAATGGGCGTACCCCCCTGGACGACGGTCGTCTGGGCGATCTCGTTCCACTGCACCACGACGTCGGCATCGGCCGGTGGCCTGGCCTGTGCGGGTACCCCCACCGCTGTCACCACCGATGTAACCAGGACTGCGGAACACACGGTCGCCGCGAGCACGCGCGGTCTGCTCATCGCGCAACTCCCTCTCTCGGTGTCGGCCGGACGCTCCGGTCGGCAAGCACCCCCCGGTGTGAGAGTCGCTGCAGTTGCCTCGGGGTTGACACGTCTGGCAAGGGAGTCTGTGGACTCATGGCCGTCGCCTGACGGCCGACGTTGTAGCCGGCCTCGATGGCGTCCGCCGTGGTCGATGCCGGTCGAGCGCGCTCCCACCGCCTCCCCGGCTCAGCCGCAGCCCGAGCAGGCCCATCCGCCGTGCGGGAGAACCGGCTCGAACTGGATGGTCGCATCGGTCCGGGCAGGATCTGCGACCTCTAACGGATAGGTGATTGCCCAACCGGGGGTCTCTTCCTCGAACCCGGA
>DATHUJ010000156.1:0-26009 GCA_035462375.1 Jiangellales bacterium | reverse complement strand
CCGTCGAGGGCGCGCTCGTCGAAGAACAGCTGGTACCGCAGACCCGAGCAGCCGCCCGGCTGCACGGCGATGCGCAGCTGCAGGTCGTCGCGACCCTCCTGGTCGAGGAGGGACTTGACCTTGCTGGCCGCGGTGTCGGTGAGGACGACGCCCTGCTGCTGCTCCTGGGCGGTGTGGTCCTGGACCGTCATGTCGGTGCTCCCGAGGGTGCCGGTGATGGTGCTCGGTCGTAGGTGGAACGCGCGGGCGTCGGCCCGGCATTCCGCCGTACCGGACATGCTACGCGCTGGGCTCAGCGGCGGCTCCAGGTCCGGGCGACACGCGCGGCCAGCGTGGCGAGGCTCTCGTCCGGGCGCGCGAACGCCTCGTCCCGCCCGACCGTCTCGACCAGGGAGTAGGCGGACTCGATGCCGTTGGCCCGCAGCTCCCGGGAACCCACCAGCACCTCCCCGGCCAGCACGACGCACGGGCGCATGGCCGGCCCGCACAGCCCCGCCACGCCGGAGACCACCTTGCCGCTCATCGACTGCCAGTCGAGCTTGCCCTCGCCGGTGATCACCAGGTGGGCACTCCGGACGGCCGAAGCCAGCCCGACCGCCTGGGCCACCGTGTCGAACCCGCCGGCCCGGGAGGCCCCGAGAAGGGCGAGGGCGTAGCCCAGGCCACCGGCGGCTCCCGCGCCCTGGACGTCGGCCTCCGCACGCCCGGCCAGGTGGGCGAGACGCGTGAGCGCGGCGTCGACGGGGATCAGTCGGTCCGCGGCCACGCCCTTCTGCGGACCGTAGACGTTGGTCGCCCCGCGCAGCCCGAGGAGCGGGTTGTCGACGTCGGCCGCCATCACGAGCTCCACGCCGGCCACGCGGTCGCGTGCCGGCGCGAGGTCCACCGCACCCAGGGAGCCGAGACCGGTGGCCCCCGCTGTCAACGCCCCGGCCGGCTCGCTCGTCGCACCGAGTGCCGCGAGCAGCCCCGCTCCCCCGTCGTTGGTGCCACTGCCGCCGAGGCCGACGACGACCCGCCGCGCCCCGGCCTCGACGCCGGCGCCGACGAGCTGCCCCACGCCGTACGAGCTGGCGTCCTCGGCGACACCGGGGAGGGGGTCGCGGTTCTGGCGGGGCAGCAGATCCAGGCCGCAGGCCTGGGCCGACTCGACGTACGCAGTGCCGTGGGCGAGGAGGACGATGGCAGGGACGCGCTCCTCGAGGGGTCCGCGCACGGTGACGGCCAGCAGCTCGCCGCCGAGCACCGCGTGCAGCACGTCGACGAAGCCGGGACCGCCGTCGGACATCGGCGCCTCGACGACCTCGTCGCCAGGAGCGGTACGACGCCATCCCTCGGCGACCGCACGGGCGGCCTCGACCGCCGTCAGCGTGCCGGCGAACTTGTCCGGCGCGACGAGGACGCGCATGAGGCAGAGTCTCGCGCATGCGGGTACGGCCGATGCGGGTGGAGGACATCGGGGAGGCGGGGCGTGTCGCGGCCGCGCCCGGTTCCATCGGGGGCGACGAGTGGGATCGGTGGGCGGCCCACGTGCTGCGGAACGACGCGGCCGGCTGCTGGGTGGCCGAGACCGAGCGGCTGTTGGGGGTCTCGCTGTCGGTGCGTCGCGAGCTGCTCTGGGGGCTCTCCGAGCTGGCCGTGCTGCCGGAGGCCCGCGGCCGCGGGGTCGGCAAGGCCCTGCTCGAGGCGGCGCTCGGCCACAGCCGCGGCTGTCTGCGCGGCATGGTGCTCCCGCGCGACGGTGGCGCGGCGCGACGGGTGCGGCTGGCCGGCTTCCACCTGCACCCCACGATGCGCCTCACCGGCGTGGTCGATCGGTCGGTGCTCCCGGTCCTGGAGCACGTCCGGGACGGGGCCCCCGGCGATCTCGACCTGTGCGACTCGGTCGCCCGGCAGGCACGCGGCGCCGCCCACGGGGTGGACCACGAGCTGCTGGTCCGGGAGGGCTACCTGCTGGTCTGCGACACGTTCACCGGATCGGCCTTCGGCTACGTGGCCGAGGGCGGGCCGCTCGTCCTCGCCGGGACCAGCCGGCTGATGGCCCAACGCGTGCTGTGGGAGGCGCTGGCCCGCTCGGCGCCCGGCAGCACGGTCGAGGTCCCTCACCTCAGCGCTGACCAGGACTGGGCCGTCGAGGTGGGCCTGGCCGCGGGCCTGTCCGTGGAGCCCCACGGGTGGCTGGCCTTGCGGCACATGCGGCCGCCCGCCCCGTACGTTCCGTCGTCGGCGTTCCTGTGAGTGACGGTTCAGCGGGGGCCCAGACCGTGGTCGTCGTCACCGGTGGCCCGTCGGACGTCGGCCAGGGCGCTGTCGATCTGTACGGCCATGCCGGCGTCGATGCGCGTGTCGCTCGAGAGGGCGCGCAGCGCCTGCTCGGCCACGCCCACGGCCCGCTCGAGCTGGAGGTTGCGCGCCGCCAGCGCGTCGGCCCTCGCCTGCGCGGCCGCGACCCGGCGCTCCGCGGACGAGGCGAACATCAGCACCCCGACCAGCGCGGCGATGAGGGCGATCGCGAGCAGGGCCGTCACCGCATCCAGTCTGCCACCCGCGACACCCTGCCCGGAGAGCGAGGCGGATCGCCTGCTCCGTCGGCGGCACATCACCAGCGCCTCGAAGTCTCCCGCACGAGGACCTGGCCCGGCCCGGTGGCGCACCGTTGGAGATCTGGCGGCGACACAACCCGGGGATCTTCCACGACGACACGTGACCTCCACGGCCCCGTCCGGGAAGTGCGGGCTGGCGGCGGGCGTTCTGCCGTGTGCGACCATCTCGGTCGTACGACCGTGAGCGGAGAGGCCGTCGACCGTGACCGTCACCCATCCCCAGTCCACTCCCCTGCCGCTGCTGTTGCTCGGCCACGGCGCGGACCCCTTCAGCGAGCGCGGAGTGGAGTGCCCAGGCGACCTGCCGGCGGCCAGCGACCCCGACCTCGTGGAGCGGGCACGCCGGGCCAAGGCGGCCCTGGGCGACCGGGTCTTCGTGCTCGGCCACCACTACCAGCGTGACGAGGTCATCCAGTTCGCGGACGTGACCGGCGACTCGTTCAAGCTCGCGCGGGACGCCGCGGCACGTCCTGACGCCGAGTACGTCGTCTTCTGCGGCGTGCACTTCATGGCGGAGTCGGCCGACATCCTGACCGGGCCGGCGCAGCAGGTCGTGCTCCCGGACCTGGCCGCCGGGTGCTCGATGGCCGACATGGCCCGGCTGGCCCAGGTCGAGGACGCCTGGGAGCGGCTGCGAGAGGCCGGCGTCGCCGAGGTGACCGTGCCCATCACGTACATGAACTCGTCTGCGGACATCAAGGCGTTCTGCGGCCGCAACGGTGGTGCGGTGTGTACGTCGAGCAACGCGGAGCGGGCGCTCCAGTGGGCCTTCGAGCAGGGCGAGAAGGTGCTCTTCCTGCCCGATCAGCACCTCGGCCGCAACACCGCGGTGCTGCAGATGGGCCTGTCACTGGACGACTGCCTCGTGGTCGACCCGCACCAGCCGGGCTTCGGCGTGACCGACGAGGAGCTGCGTGTGGCCACGATGCTGCTGTGGCGCGGGCACTGCTCCGTGCACGGGCGCTTCACGGCCGAGAGCGTGCGTGAGGTCCGCGAGCGCGTGCCGGGGGTCAACGTCCTCGTCCACCCCGAGTGCCAGCACGAGGTCGTGCTCGGCGCCGACCTCGTGGGGTCGACGGAGTACATCATCAAGGCGCTCGAGGCGGCGCCTCCCGGCTCGGCCTGGGCCGTGGGCACGGAGCTGAACCTGGTGAAGCGGCTGGCCCTGCAGCACCCGGACAAGACCGTGGTCTTCCTCGACAAGACGGTGTGCTTCTGCGCCACGATGAACCGGATCGACCTGCCGCACCTGGTGTGGGCGCTGGAGTCGCTCGTGGACGGGCGGGTCGTCAACCGCATCGAGGTGGACCCGGCCACCGCCCGCTGGGCGAGGGTGGCGCTGGACCGGATGCTGGCGCTGCCGGGTCCGCAGGCCGCCAAGGACTGACGGCTCTCCCGACCCGGCTCAGCCCGGGTATACGGACCTGAGGCGGATCCGGCGGCGCGGTCCGAACCGGGCAGCCAACCCCGGCGCTCGTCGATCATGGACGGATCGCCCTCCCGCACGGCTGGGGAGGGCGATCCTTCCATGATCACCGCGACAGGGGGCGGGCGGCCGGCGTGGGCCGGTCTCAGCCGGAGGGAAGCGACGGCGGGGTGTCCAGACCCGGGGCGCCCCAGACGGGGAACCACCGGCTGACGTCCGCCTCGATCGGCAGGTCACCGCCGACGACCGCCCGGATCTGCAGCTCGAGCGCGTTGTCCCGCTGCTGCTGGGCCCCGGCGACTGGGGCGAACGGGTAGAAGGTGCCGCGCTTGTACAGGTAGACCAGCGCCAGCCGGCGCCCCGCGGTGTCGGTGAAGCCGATGAGCGAGCACAGCAGTGCCGGCCCGAAGCCCTCCAACTCGAGGGTGCTGTTGACCGCGTGCAGCTCCGTGACCAGCCCGGCCACGTCGGAGGGTTCCCGACTCAGGACCAGCCAGGTCCACCCGTACGAGTCACGGACCCGCTCGGGGCTGGCGCCCGCGAGTAGCTGCTTGAGCTCGGCCTCGATCCGCTCGAACGGCGCGCCCTCGGCCTCCCGGTAGCAGACCGAGCCGATGCCGGTCGGGGTGAAGCCGGCAGCCGTCTCCAGGGTGAGGGCGGCCGTGGGGAGAGCGAAGAGCGCGTCGAGCTGGGGGCGTTTGGGCTTGCTGCGACCGAGCAGCGAGTCGAACAGGCCCATCAGCTCGGCTGGCCCAGCTCACGGGAGAGCCGGCCCAGCTGCTCGAGCCGCTTCTCGAGCGGCGGGTGGGTGGCGAACAGCGAGGCGAAGTCGACCTTGTCGGTGAAGGCGGGGTAGATGAAGAAGGCGTTGTACGGCTCGGCGGCGCGCAGGTCGCGGTCGGGGATCCGGGTCATGTCACCGGAGATCTTGGTGAGCGCGCTCATCAGGTGGGCCGGCTGGCCGGTGAGGATGGCGCCCGCCCGGTCGGCGGCGAGCTCCCGGTAGCGGGACAGCACCCGCGTGAGCAGGAAGCTCACCGCGTAGACGACGATGCCGACCAACGTGGCCACGAGGAAGATCAGCCCGCTGTTCTGGTCCCGGCCCCGGCCCATCGAGGACCACATCGCCGAGCGCATGAGCAGGCCGGCGAGCACGCCGACCGAGCTCGCGACGGTCATCACGGTCACGTCGCGGTGGGCGACGTGGCTGAGCTCGTGCGACAGCACGGCCTCCAACTCGGCGTCGGTGAGCCGGCGACCGAGACCGGTAGTCACGCACACCACAGCCCGCTCGGGGCTGCGGCCGGTCGCGAAGGCGTTGGGGATGTCCATGTCCGACACCGCGACGCGTGGCTTGGGCATGTCGGCCAGCGCGCAGAGCCGGTCGACCATCGCGTGCAGCTGCGGAGCCTGCTCGGGCGTCACCTCGCGGCCGCGCATCCCGACGAGCGCGAGGCGGTCGGAGAAGTACCACTGTCCCCAGAGCAGTCCGAGCGGCAGCACGAAGGCGATGATCGCCGCACCGGTGCCCCCGGCGTCACCGCCGAAGATCCACCAGATCACACCGGACAACAGTAGGTAGAGCAGGAAAAGCAGGACGATGGTCAGCCCCATCCGGAAGCTGAGCCCACGGTCGGGGCGGAAACGCGTCTGAGCCACGACCCCTCAACTCTCGGCGTGATCGTCTGGGTTCCGGGGTATGCCTGGCCTCATCCGGGGATGAGCCCCTCCCCCGCCGTCTCGGCCAGCATCTCGCGCACCTCGGTGATGTGCGCCTCTGCGAAGGGCAGCACCAGGTCGCTGTCCACGAGCGCGTCGTCGGGCAACGGGCTCCCGTACGAGCGGACCGCGGCGAGCAGGGCCTCGAGGGCCTGGCGGAAGGCAGGATCGTCGTCGGCGTCGACGGCGGCCGTGAGCTCCTCGTCGAGTCGGTTGAGCTCGTCGAGGTGGGACCGGTCGACCTCGAGCTGACCCTCGCCCATGATCCGGACGATCATGCCGGACCCTCCTCACGGCGAGGCTCGGTTGCCGGGTCGGCGACCGGCTGGGCGGTGGGCTCGGACACCGGCGTGTCCACCGGCTGCACCGCTTCCGCGGGCCCGCTCTCGATCTCCGGCGCGGCGCCCGGGCCACCGGTGAGCTCGCCCTTCAACCGGGCCAGCTCGAGCTCGACGTCATTGGTCGAGGCGAGGCGGTCCAGCTCGACGGTGATGTCGTCCTTCGACGTCCCCGTCGGGTCGTCCAGTGCCCCGGATGCCAGCAGCTCGTCGATCGCCCCGGCGCGGGCCTGCATCTGCGCCGTCTTGTCCTCGGCCCGCTGCACCGCCATGCCGACGTCGCTCATCTCCTCCGAGATGCCGCTGAAGGCCTCACCGATCTGCGTCTGCGCCTCGGCGGCTGTGTAGGTGGCCTTGATGGTCTCCTTCTTCGTGCGGAAGGCCTCGACCTTGGCCTGCAGCCGCTGGGCGGCGAGGGTGAGCTTCTCCTCCTCGCCCTGCAGGGCGGCGTGCTGGGTCTGCAGGTCGCCGATCTGCTGGTGGAGCCCCGACTTGCGCGTGAGGGCCTCGCGGGCGAGGTCCTCACGACCCATCGACAGCGCCTTCTGCGCCTGCCCCTGCAGCTTGTCGCTCTGCTGGGTCAACTGGGTCAGCTGCACCTCGATGCGCTTGCGGCTGGTCGCCACGTCGGCGACACCGCGGCGCACCTTCTGCAGCAGCTCGAGCTGCTTCTTGTACGAGTAGTCCAGTGTCTCGCGGGGGTCCTCGGCCCGGTCGAGAGCCTTGTCCGCCTTGGCCCGGAAGATCATGGACATGCGCTGCAGGATCCCCATCTGGCCCCGTCCCGCCCTTTCTCGAATCCGCCTCGGTCGCGGACGGCACCGATCGCCGACCACGTACGCGTCTGACACTACGGCGTCGAACGCCTCGGCGGCAGGGCAGGTGGTGGCGGTGACCTACGCTGGTGCCGTGTTCCGGCGCCGCTCCTCCCCCGACGGGTCCACCGCGAGCAGCCGCGCCGACGGCGCCGCGGACGCTGCCGGCGGCGGCAAGGGTCGCCCGACTCCGACCCGCCGCGAGGCCGAGGCCGCCCGCAAGGCCCGCGTCCGACCGGTCGTGGACCGGCGCGAGGCGGTGCGCCGCCAGCGGCAGCTGGCCCGGGCCGAGCGGGCCAAGGCACGGCAGGCGATGGCGACCGGTGACGAGCGCAACTACCTCGGGCGGGACAAGGGCCCGGTGCGCGCCTTCATCCGCGACTGGGTCGACGCCCGCCGCACCATCGCGGAGTTCTTCCTGCCCATCGTGCTGCTGGTGCTGCTGCTGAGCTTCGTCCGCAACCCCACCGTGCAGCTGTTCTCGTCCGCGCTGTGGTTGGCCACGATGCTGCTCGTCGCCATCGACCTGACCTGGTTCGGGGTCAAGCTGCGCCGCGAGATCCGTACGAGGTTCCCGGACGACGGGGGCCGCGGGCACGTCTTCTACGGGATCGCCCGGGCGACCCAGCTGCGCAAGCTGCGAATGCCCAAGCCGCGCGTACGGCCGGGTGCCCAGGTCTGAGGGTGACGTCCTGGGGACCGGAGGGGGTGGATCCGGGCGGCTCGGGCTCCGGGCGGGGGGTGGCGCTCACCCCGTACCGTTCCGACGTCGTCCGGGAACTGGAGGCGGAGGTCCAGGCGGAGTACGCCGTCCGCTACGGCGGGCCGGACGAGACCCCGGTCGACCCCGCGGAGTTCGCGCCGCCGGAGGGTGCGTTCGTCGTCGCGTACGTCGGGCGTGTGCCCGTGGCGATGGGCGGCTTCCGCCGGCACGACGAGGACTCAGCCGAGATCAAGCGGATGTTCGTGGCGACCGGACACCGTGGGCGGGGCCACGCGCGGGCGGTGCTGGCGGAGCTGGAGCGGCTGGCCCGGGACGCGGGCTACCGGCGGATCGTGCTCGAGACGGGGATGCGGCAGCCTGAGGCGATGGGGCTCTACGCGTCTGCCGGGTACGCGCCGATCGCGGGGTTCGGGCACTACCGGGACAGCCCGCTGAACCGGTGCTTCGCCCGCCTGCTGTAGCGCCCGCCCCCGATTGACCACGTTCACCACCCTCGTCGAGCCATCACGAGGCGTTGACGCCTGGCGGTGGCCCCATCCGCCTCGTGATGCGCCCATCACGAGGCTCGTGGGGCGCCAGGGATCCGGGGCCGGCGTCCCACCAGGGAGGTGAACTTGAACTTGATCATTCGGGGCGCGAGCAACCTTGGTATGAGCAGCTGCAGGGACCAGACGGTGGCGGCGATCACTCGACGTGTGCGGCTCAGAACCCGTGGGTAGCGTCGCGGACATGGAGTTCCGACACCTCGGCCGATCCGGCCTGAAGATCAGCTCGATCTCGTACGGGAACTGGCTCACGCACGGCTCCCAGGTCGAGGAGGACGCCGCGCTGGCCTGTGTACACGCGGCCCTCGACGAGGGGATCACGACCTTCGACACCGCGGACGTCTACGCGAACACCGCCGCCGAAGTGGTGCTCGGCAAGGCGCTCGACGGCCAGCGTCGGGAGTCCCTGGAGATCCTCACCAAGGTCTACTGGACGACCGGTCCGGGTGGTCCGAACGACGCCGGGCTCGGCCGCAAGCACATCATGGAGTCGATCGACGGCTCGTTGCGGCGGCTGAGGACCGACTACGTCGACGTCTACCAGGCGCACCGGTTCGACCACTCGACGCCGCTCGAGGAGACGATGGAGGCCTTCGCCGACGTCGTCCGCAACGGCAAGGCGCTCTACATCGGCGTCTCGGAGTGGGACGCGGAGCAGATCCGCCGCGGCTACGCGATGGCCAGGGACCTGCGCATCCCGTTCGTCTCCAACCAGCCGCAGTACAACATGCTGTGGCGGATCATCGAGGCCGAGGTCGTGCCCACCTGCGAAGAGCTCGGGCTCTCGCAGATCGTGTGGTCGCCGATCCTGGGCGGGGTGCTCACCGGCAAGTACCAGCCTGGCCAGGCGGCTCCCGCCGGATCACGCGGGGCCGACGCGGCGGGGTCCAGCTTCGTCTCCCGCTGGCTCACCGACGACGTGCTCACCAGCGTGGCCGAGCTCGAGGACGTGGCCGCCGACGCGGGGCTCTCCCGGGCTCAGCTGGCCGTCGCCTGGGTCCTGCAGAACCCGAACGTCGCCTCCGCGATCATCGGTGCCTCCCGACCCGAGCAGGTCCGCGAGAACGTCAAGGCCGCCGGCGTACGGCTGGAGCCCGCCGTCCTCAAGCGGATCGACGAGGTCCTCGTCGACGTGGTGGAGCGCGACCCGCGCAGAACCGCCTCACCGGCGAAGCGGCCCGGGAGCTGAGCGTTCGGACCGGCGCGCTGGTGACCGGGTCCGCACCCGGCATGGACTGGGTCAGCCGGCTGCGCCAGCATCGCTGACATGCCGCTGCCGTACCTCCAGCCGTCGGCCGAGCAGGTGGACGTGCAGGACACCGCGTTCACCACCGACGCGCTCGGCCGGTACGTGTGCAGTACGTGGGGCGAGGCCACGGGCAACGGTGGCCCCCCGTTCGACGTGGTGATCGTCGGCGCCGGCGCGTACGGCGCCTACCTGGCCGCCGCGCTCTACCGCGCGAGACCGACTGCCCGGGTCCTGGTGCTCGACGCCGGCAGCTACCTGGTCGGTGAGCACGTGCAGAACCTGGGCCGGATCGGGCTCGAGGTGCCGGGACCCGTCGGGGAGGACCCGGGAGTGGCCCGCGAGCTGGTCTGGGGTCTGCCGTGGCGCGGCAACGTCGACTTCCCTGGTCTCGCGTACTGCCTGGGTGGCAAGTCGCTGTACTGGGGCGGCTGGTGTCCCCGGCTCACCCCGGCCGACCTGGCGCAGTGGCCGTCGCAGACCGCCGACCACCTGCGGCAGCACTACACCGATGTGGAGAGCGAGACCGGCGTGGTGCCGGGCACCGACTTCATCTTCGGCGAACTTCACGAGGCGCTGTTTCCTGCCGTGACCGGCGCCACGACGGGCTTGCCGGACCTGGTCGCGGTCGAGGAGGCGCCGTTGGCCGTGCAGGGCGAGCCGCCGGTGTCGGGCATGTTCAGCTTCGACAAGTTCAGCAGCCTGCCGTTGCTGGTCGAGACGATCCGCCGCGACGTCCGCGACTCGCCCGGCTCGGACGCCGCGCGCAGGCTGTTCCTGGTGCCACGCGCACACGTGATCGCACTGCACACTGCCGGAGGCGTGGTTCACGCCGCAGAGGTCGACGTTGCTGGGGAGCGGCGGTTCCTCCCGATCGGGAAAGGCTGCTCGGTCGTGCTGGCGGCCAGCGCCATCGAGAGCACCCGCCTGGCCCTGCACTCGTTCCCGTCACCGCTGATGGGTCGCAACCTCACCGCGCACCTGCGCAGCGACTTCACCGTGCGCTTACGTCGGGACGTGCTGCCGCCCCTGCCCGAGCGGGTGCAGACCTCTGCCCTGCTGGTCCGCGGCACGGCGCCCGCCGGGGCGTTCCACCTGCAGCTGACCGCCTCGACCAGTCGCGGCGGCTCCGACGAGCTGCTGTTCAAGATGGTGCCCGACGTCGAAGCCCTCGAGGCGCACCTGGCCAACACTGACCCGCACTGGGTACCGCTCACGCTGCGGGGGATCGCCGAGATGACGGCCGATCGTGGTACGCCCGTCCCACACCCCGACCGCAGCTGGATCGACCTCAGCCCCTACGAGACGGACGAGTACGGCGTGCCCCGCGCCTACGTCCACCTGGTCACCTCGGCAGGCGACCAGCAGACGTGGCAGCACATGGACGCGGCCGCCGTGGCGCTGGCCCAGCGGGTCGCCGGCGCCCCGGACCGCATCCAGTACCTCTACGACGGCCACTGGCAGAGCCAGCCCTTCCCGTTGACCCGCCCCTTCCCGGAGTGGCACCGAGGCCTCGGCACGACCTACCACGAGTCCGGCACTCTGTGGATGGGCTCGGACTCAGCCACCTCCGTCACCGACCCGCTCGGCCGCTTCCACCACGTCTCCAACGCCTACTGCTGCGACCAGGCCGTCTTCCCGTCCGCCGGATCGGTCAACCCGGTCCTCACCGGCCTGACCCTGGCCCATCGCCTCGCGCGCCACATCCCGATCTGATGAGCTGCCCGGTGACCCGGCACTGGTCCTGGACCCGGCTGCCGCACCGGGTCAGGGACCCACACCTGGTTGACGTGGTCATCGCGGGCGCCGCGGCGGCTACTCGGGGGGGCGCAGCCCCATCGGGCCGTACACGACCCGGTCGTCCTCCAGCAGGGTCACGGCTTCGACGCCACCGTCGAGCAGGTCGGGCCAGGCCTCGCCGACCCAGGTCTCGGCGTCGGCCTGGTTGGGGAACTCCGGGCGGGGCAGCCCGCCGTCGTCGATGGTTGTGCCCTGATCGTCGAGGTAGCGCCAGTGCCAGGCCATGGCGGCCAGGCTAGGCGGCTCCCGTGATCGGCGAGCGGGCCGGGTGCCGCCGTCGGCGACGAGAGGTGGCGAGGGGCGGCGAGGGTGGAGGCGAGGGTGGAGGCGAGGGGCGGCAACCGGGACGGCGCGGTCTTCGGACCCGTGCCGCGGCACATGGACGCCGGACCAGGTGCATTCACCGAGGCGGGCAGCCATTTACGCGGCGGCCGTGATCATTGGGGGCCACCTTTGACGCAGTCGGCGGGGGCGTGGGACAGTGCGCAGGTCTCACGCACCCGAGCAGGGGAAGTCGGTCGTACGCCGACGCTGACCCGCAACCGTAGGCCGCGCACGGGCACCGCCCGTGACCCGCGGCGAGCCGGAATGCCTGCCGGGGGCGAGCGGCTCCATGTTCCGTCGAGGTCTACGGGACGAAGCCGGGTCACGACCGGAGACCGGTGCGTGCGGCCAGCAGGCCCGCCGCCCCAGGCCCCGGGAGCGGTCCGTCGTCGTCACGGAACCCGCTCACCGAAAGGCCCGACCCGATGCGCACCACCCCCCGGCGCAGCACCCGGAGCACGACCGGCCGCGCCACCACCAAGCCCTCCACCCCTCGGCGTGCGGCCCTCGCCGCCGTCGCCGCCCTGCTGATCGCCCTCGTCGCCCCTGCCACCGCGCAGGCCCAGGACGCCTACCGCTTCTGGGGCTACTACCAGTGGGACGGCACCGAGTGGGTCTTCGCCCAGACCGGGCCGGCCGACTCCGTCCCCGAGGACGGCGCCGTGGAGGGCTGGCGCTTCGCCGTCAGCGACGAGAGCACCCCCCGGTTCCCGCGGGCGGACGGCGACTTCGAGACCCTGTGCGCCGACGTCGTCGCAGCAGACGGGCTGAAGCGGGTCGCCGTCGTCGTCGACCCCGGCACCGCCGAGGACTCCCCCGACGGGACCGAGCCGCCACCGCCCAGCGGGGGTTGCGCCATCCTGCCCGAGGACGCCACGGGCGACCAGGTCCTCACTGCGGTCGCGAGCACCCGCGTCGAGGGAGGCCTGGTCTGTGCCATCGACGACTACCCGGCGACCGGCTGCGGCGACGCCGTCGCCGGCCCCGCGCCCACCGAGCCGGACGAGCAGGTCGAGCTGGCCCGCGCCGAGGGGCCTGCGGCCACGCCGCTCGACTCCCCCGCGGAGCCGACCGCCGACCCGGCGGCGACCCCGACCGAGGACGCGACCGGCGTCGCCGCGACGACCGACGACGACGGCTTCCCGATCGCCCTGATCGCGGGCCTCGCGGCCGTCGCTGCCGTCGGCACGGCCGCCTTCGTCATCGCCCGCCGCAACCGGGAGCAGGACGAAGCGGCGTGACCCGCACCGCGGTTCGATCCCGTACGGCGCCGAACCCGCACCGTACGGGGGCGTCCCGCGCCCGCGTACGGCTGGTGCCCGCCGCCTCGACGATGCCCCGGCACCTGCACGCGGGGGCCTGGTGGCTCTGGGCCCTGGGCCTGGCGGCGGCGGCCAGCCGCACGACCAACCCCCTGCTCCTCCTGCTGATCGTCGCCGTCGCCGGACTCGTGGTCGCGGCCCGGCGCACGCCGGCGCCCTGGGCCCGGTCGTACGGCGCCTTCCTCAAGCTGGGCCTTCTCGTCATCGCGATCCGAGTGCTCTTCCAGGCTGTCTTCGGCGCGAGCGTGGGTGGCAACACCGTCCTCGTGACGCTGCCGGAGCTGCCCCTGCCGGCCTGGGCAGCGGGGGTCCGGATCGGCGGGCCGGTCACCTTCCAGGCGCTCGTGCTCGCCTTCTACGACGGCTTGCGGCTGGCCACGATCCTCGCCTGCGTCGGCGCCGCCAACGCCCTCGCGGATCCGCGCCGCCTCCTCCGCTCCGTCCCCGCCACCCTGTACGAGGCCGGGGTCGCCGTCGTCGTCGCCATGTCCTTCGCCCCGCGGCTGGTCGAGGACGCAGCCAGGGTGCGGGCCGCCCACCGGCTCCGAGGTCGCCCCGCGCAGGGCCTGCGCTCCCTCACCCGCGTCGCCATGCCGGTCCTGGAGGGCTCGCTCGAGCGCTCGGTCGACCTGGCCGCCGCCATGGACTCGAGGGGGTTCGGGCGCCGCACCGAACGGACACCGGGCCGCCGGAGGGCCGGTGGCCTGCTGGTGACCGGCGGCCTCCTCGGCGTGTGCGTCGGCGTCTACGGGCTGCTCGACGGTGGCTCGCCGGCCCGGGTCGGTCCGGCCCTGCTGGCGGCCGGGCTGCTGGTGGCCGCCGCCGGCTTCGTGCTCGGGGGGCGTGGCTCCACCCGGACCCGCTACCGCCCGGACCCGTGGGTGCTCCCCGAGTGGCTGGTCGCGGCCTCCGGGCTCGTGGCCGCCGCGACCTTCACCGTCGCCGCGGCCCGGGGGACGCCCGGGATGAACCTCCTCGTCGTGCCCCTCGTCGAGCCGACCCTCCCGCTGCTCCCGCTCGCCGGGGCACTGGTCGCCACGCTGCCCGCGGTCGTCGCCCCGCCCCCGCCCGGGCGGCCCGCCCGCCGCTCCCAGGAGGTCCCCGCGTGATCCGCTTCGAGCAGGTGTCCGTCCGGTACGTCGGCTCCGCCCACCCGGTGCTCGACTCCGTCGACCTGCACGTCGCCGAGGGCGAGCTGTGCCTGGTCGTCGGCCGCACCGGGTCCGGCAAGTCCACGCTGCTGCGGGCGGTCAACGGACTGGTCCCCCACTTCACCGGCGGCACCCTCGGCGGCCGGGTGCTCGTCGCCGGCCGCGACACCCGGACGCACATGCCGCGCGACCTGGCCGACGTCGTGGGCGTGGTCGGCCAGGACCCGCTCGCCGGATTCGTCGCGGACACCGTCGAGGACGAGATCGCCTTCGGTATGGAGTGGCTCGGCGTCGCGCCCGACACCATGCGCCGCCGGGTCGAGGAGACCCTCGACCTGCTCGGCCTCGCCGAGGTGCGCTCGCGGCCCGTCTCCACCCTTTCGGGGGGGCAGCGGCAGCGCGTGGCGATCGGCGCCGCCCTGACCGCACACCCGCGCGTTCTGGTCCTCGACGAGCCGACCTCCGCGCTCGACCCGCAGGCCGCCGAGGAAGTGCTGGCCGCCCTGCAGCGGCTGGTCCACGACCTCGGCACCACCGTCCTACTCGCCGAGCACCGGCTCGAGCGCGTCGTCCAGTACGCCGACCGCCTCGTCCACCTCACCGGCAACGGCCGCGCCGTCGACGGCCGGCCCGCCGAGGTGATGGCGACCTCGCTCGTCGCCCCTCCCGTCGTGGAGCTGGGGCGGCTCGCCGGCTGGTCGCCGCTGCCCCTGTCCGTCCGGGACGCCCGTCGGGCCGCCGCGGGCCTGCGCCGCGACCTGGCGGGCCGCACGCCGCCGCTGCGGGCGGTGCCGCCCACCGAGACCGGGACGCCGGCCGGCCTCCTCCGGCGCCTCGACGTCCGGTACGGCCCGGTGGTCGCCCTGCGCGGTGTCGACCTGGCGGTCCGGCACGGCGAGGTCGTCGCGCTCATGGGCCGCAACGGCGCCGGCAAGTCCTCCCTGCTGGGGTCGCTGGTCGGCCTGGTCCGCCCGTCGGCCGGAACGGTCCGGGTCGCCGACCTCACCCCGTACGGGGCGGAGCCGCAGCACGTCGTCCGCGCCGCGGGCCTGGTCCCGCAGGAGCCCGGGGAACTGCTCTACGCCGACACCGTCGCCACCGAGTGCCGGGACGCCGACGACGACACCCGCGCCGAGCCCGGCACCTGCAGGCAGGTCTTCGCCCGGCTGGCCCCGGGGGTCGCCGACGACACCCACCCGCGCGACCTCTCCGAGGGGCAGCGGCTCGCGCTCGCCCTCGCGGTCGTGCTCACCGCGCGCCCGCCGCTGCTCCTGCTCGACGAGCCCACGCGGGGGCTCGACTACACGGCGAAGCGCCGGCTCGTCGCCGTACTCCGGGAGCTGGCCGACGAGGGCCACGCCGTCGTCCTCGCCACGCACGACGTCGAGCTGGTCGCCGAGGTCGCCACCCGGGTGGTCGTCCTCGCCGACGGCGAGGTCGTGGCCGACGGCCCGACCGCCGAGGTGGTGGTCGGGTCGCCGGCCTTCGCTCCGCAGGTGGCCAAGGTGCTCGCCCCGCTGCCGTGGCTGACGGTCGGGGAGGTCGCCGAGGCGGTGGGGGCGGCGTCGTGACCCGCGTCGCCGCCGTCCGGGTCCGACCGAGGTCGGCCCTCGTCCTCGCGCTGGTCTCGACGGTCGGGGTGGCGGCGTTCGGGTGGCCGTTCCTCGCCGAGCCCGGCAGCGGGCTGGCCCACTCCGCCGACGCGCCGTGGCTCTTCGTCGGGCTGCTGCCGCTGCTTCTCCTCGTCGTCGTGGCCGAATTGTCCGAAGGCGGCATGGACGCCAAGGCGGTGGCCGTCCTCGGGGTGCTGGCGGCGGTCGGCGCCGGCCTGCGGGTGCTCGGCACCGGGACGGCCGGGATCGAGCCGATCTTCGTCCTGCTCGTCCTCGCGGGGCGGGCCCTGGGACCCGGTTTCGGCTTCGTGCTCGGCAACGTCGCGCTGCTGGCCAGCGCGTTCGTCACCGGCGGGGTCGGCCCGTGGCTGCCGTTCCAGATGATCGGCGCCGGCTGGGTCGCGCTCGGCGCCGGACTACTGCCGCCGGCCCGGGGCCGGGCCGAGGTGTGGATGCTCGCCGCCTACGCGGGCGTGACCGGCTTCCTGTACGGCGCGTTGCTGAACCTGTGGTTCTGGCCGTTCGCGACCTTCCTGGGCACGGGGATCGGCTTCGTCGCGGGCGACCCGGTGGGCGACAACCTGGTCCGCTACGGCGCGTTCTACCTGGCCACCTCGGTCGCGTGGGACCTCTCCCGGGCCGCCTTCACCGCCGTCCTGGTCCTGGTGACCGGCCGGGCGGTGCTCGCGGCCCTGCGGCGGGCCTCGCGGCGGGCGGCCTTCGACGCCGTAGCCGAGTTCGAGCCGGCAGGGCGCTGAACGGTGGAGATCGTCCTCCTCGGCACGGGCGCGGCCGACGGCTGGCCCAACGCGTTCTGCACCTGCGCCTCGTGCCAGGCCGCCCGGGCGGCGGGCACGCTGCGTTCCCCCACCGCGGCACTCGTCGACGGCACGCTGCTGCTCGACTGCGGCCCGGAGGCGGCGCGGGGGGCCGAGCGTGCGGGGCGCTCGCTCGCGGACGTCCGGCACGTCCTGGTCACGCACGAGCACCCCGACCACTGCGACCCCGCCGCGCTGCTGTGGCGGCGCTGGGCCGGGCGCCCGGAGCCGCTGGAGGTCCTGGGTCCGCCGGCCGTGGTCGCGGCCTGTGAGCCGTGGATCGGCCCCGAGGACCCGGTCCGGCTGCGGGCGCTGTCGGCCGGCCACTCCGTCCCGCTCGGGGCCCACCACGTACGGGCCCTCGCGGGCGCTCACGAGGTGTCGGTGCTCCTTTGGGACGTCACGGGACCGTCGGGAGGTCGGTTGCTCTATGCCACCGACACCGGTCCGCTCCCCGCCGAGACCCTCGACGCCCTGGCCGGGCGCGCGTACGACGTGGTCCTGCTGGAGCTGACCTTCGGCACCCGGACGGACCACGGCACGGGGCACCTCGACATGGAGACCTTCCCGCGGGAGCTGGCGCGGCTGCGCACGGTCGGCGCCGTCACCGACGACACCGACGTGGTCGCCGTCCACCTGGGCCACCACAACCCGCCGGAGCCCGAGCTCTCCCGACTCCTCGCGGCGTGGGGGGCGCGCGCCGTCCCGGACGGTGCCGTGCTCGCCGTGGGGAGCTCCCCACCCGTACGGGAGCCGGTGCCGTCCCGGACGCTCGTGCTGGGCGGCGCCCGGTCGGGGAAGAGCGCGGAGGCCGAGCGGCTGCTGGGGGCGGAGCCCACGGTGGACTACGTGGCGACCGGCGGGGAGCGGCCCGAGGACCCGGAGTGGGTCGAGCGGGTCGCCTCCCACCGGGGGCGGCGACCGACGGACTGGCGGACGCTCGAGTGCGCCGACCTCGTCGGGGTGCTGGGCTCACCGGGGCCCCCGGTGCTCGTCGACTGCCTGACCCTCTGGCTGGCCGGCGTGCTGGACCGGCGCCGCGTCTGGGAGGGCGGTGCTCTCCTTCCCGTACGGGAGGAGGTGGCCGGCCTGGTCGAGGCGGTGCGGCGGACACCCCGGCGGGTCGTCCTCGTCAGCAACGAGGTGGGCAGCGGGGTGGTACCGGCGACGGCGTCGGGGCGGGTGTTCCGCGACGAGCTGGGGCGGCTCAACGCGGAGGTGGCCGCGGCCTGCGAGGAGGTGCGACTGGTGGTGGCCGGGGTCCCCGTGGTCGTGAAGGGTGGTCCGGGTCGGGGCCCGGACGGGGCCTCCTGACCTCGAGGTAGGCCGTCGAGGAAGGTCGCGCCCGGCCCGCGCCGTCCACCTCGCCGCCTCGTCGAGCGAGCTGGGGCGAGATGGGGATGGTGTCGTTCGACAGGCCTTCGTGATCATGGAAGGGGGAGGCGGCTAGGCTCGCGGACCGTGCCCGCCTCTCCCGGCCCCCCGGACCTCGTCGGCATCACCGGGCCGGTCGAGCTGCCGGACGAGGACGCCAGGTCGGCGGCCCAGGAACGGCTGGACTCGCTGGCCAAGCCTCCGGGCGCGCTGGGTCGGCTCGAGGACCTGGCCGTGTGGCTGGCCGGCGTGCAGGGACGGTGCCCGACCCGTCCGCTCGAGCGGGTGAGGGTGGTCGTCTTCGCCGGCGACCACGGGATCGTGGAGGCGGGCGTGTCCGCGTACCCGTCCGAGGTGACCGCCCTGATGGTCCGGACGTTCCTCGCCGGCGGCGCGGCCGTCAACGCCCTCGCCCGTACGGCGGGGGCCAGCGTGCGGGTGGTCGACATCGCGGTCGACGACGAGTTGGCCGGGGTGCCCGCCGAGGTGGTGCGGCACAAGGTGCGCCGCGCCTCGGGGCGGATCGACGTCGAGGACGCGTTGACCGCCGAAGAGGCGGAGGCAGCCTTCCGGGCGGGCGTGGCCGTCGCGGACGAGGAGATCGACGGAGGTGCCGACCTGCTGGTGCCCGGGGACATGGGTATCGGCAACACGACGCCGTCGTCCACCCTGGTCGCCCTGCTGACCGCCACCGAGGTGGTGCGGGTCGTCGGGCGTGGCACCGGCGTGGACGACGAGGGCTGGATGCGCAAGGCGGCAGCCGTCCGGGACGCCGCCCGGCGGGGCCGACCGCGGCAGGGGGACATGCTCGACCTGCTCGCGGCGGTCGGCGGGGCGGACCTGACCGCGATGACCGGCTTCCTGCTGCGATCGGCGGCGCGCCGCACACCCGTGGTCCTCGACGGGCTCGTCGTGGGTGCCGCGGCGCTGGTGGCCCAGCGGCTGTCGTACCGGGTCACCCGGTGGTTCGTCGCCGGCCACCGGTCGGCCGAGCCGGGGCACACGGCTGCCCTGACCCGACTCGGGCTGACGCCGCTGGTCGAGCACGAGATGCGGCTGGGCGAGGGCACCGGTGCGCTGGTCGCAGTGCCGCAGCTGCGGGCGGCCGCGGAGGTGCTGGGGAGCATGGCCACCCTCGACGAGGTGCTCGCCGGGGGGCAGCCCTGACGGGGCCGCGCCGGACCATGCGCGACGGGGCGCTGCTGGCGGTCGGTACGTTCACCCGGCTCCGGGTGCCCCCGCCCTCCCGGGTCGACCGCGCCGTTGCCGGTGCCGCGATGATGCTGGGGCCGCTCGTCGGGGTGGGGCTGGCGCTGGTCGCGGCGGCGGTCCTCGTGGTCGGGCACGACCTCCTGGGAGGTGGTCCCCCGGCCGGGACCGGGCCTCCCGGAGGCGTCGTGCCCCGGGGTGGCGTCGAGCCCCTCCTCCCCGCTGCTCTCGCCCTGGCCACGGTGGCCTGGTGTACGGGTGGGCTGCACCTCGACGGCCTGGTGGACGTCGCTGACGGGCTCGGGTCGCGGCGCCCGCGTGAGGCTGCGCTGGCGATCATGAGGCGGTCTGAGGTGGGGGCCCTGGGTGCGCTGGCGCTGGTCCTCGTCGTGATCGTCCAGGTCCTGGCGCTGGCCCGGTCCACGGGGGCCGGCTTCGGCCTCCCGGCCCTGGTCCTCGCGCTCGTCACGGGTCGGGTGGTGATGGCCGGAGCCTGCGTACCCCTGGTGCCAGCGGCGCGCTCGGACGGCCTCGGGGTGACGGTGGCCGGCTCGGTGCCGGTGGTGGCCGCCGCCGCTCTCGGGGTGGGCGTGCTCGTGCTTGCCGGGGTGCTCGGAGCCGCGGACGCCGACGGCGGGGTGGCCCCCGCGGTGCTCGCCGTGGTCGCGGGGCTGGGTGCCGGGGCGCTCGTCGTCGCGCGCTGCGTACGGCGCCTGGGCGGTGTCACCGGCGACGTGCTCGGGGCGGCAGGCGAGGTCGCGGCGACCGCCGTGCTCGTGGTCTGCGCGGCTTCGCCTGGACTCTCTTGATCACCCTCCCCGGAGTCGATCTCGAGACGCTGCCGGACCCATGGACGCAGCACCGTCCGTCGGTAGGTCACCCGGCTGCTCGGCGATCATGAGGCATCCATGCGCCGGTGGCCACGGTAACGTCGCAAGATCGCAACCCAACCCGGCGATCATGAGGCACCTCACGCGGGGCGCAGCAGCCACCCCGCCCTGGTCACGGGCCGCCGTCAGGCCTCGTACGCGCGGCGCAACAGCCACCCCGCCCGGGTCACGGGCCGCTGTCAGGCCTCGTACGCACGGCGCAGCAGCATTCCGACCCGATGGGCCTGATGGCGCACGGCGTACGACGTGAACTGGATGACCCGCCGGCCCTGGGCGACGACCTCACCCATGCGGTCGAGGTCCGCATCCCAGGACAGCAGCTCCATGTGCTGGATGCCGTGGACCTCGGCGGCCAGGCGCTTCCGACGCCACTCGGCATCGAGGTAGTAGCGCCCGTCGGTCCTGCGGACGACGACCTGGCGGTCCGGCGCAGGCAGGCCGTAGCGACGTCGGACCTCGTCGAAGTCCCGCTCGGGCACCGAGTCGATGCCACCCTCGGCGTCATCGATCGACTCGACGATGAGCCCGCGTTGGGCGCACGGGCCGCGACGGGTGAGCGCATCGCGCAGGTCGGCGGGACGCACCAGACGCTGCTGGACACCGGCCAGGACGACCGCCCGGCAGCGTCGGTCGACCGAGGAGCTCGAGGCCGCGTCGAGGACGCTGCGTGCCGGGCGGGTACGTCTCGGCGCCCGGAGCGGGTGCACGTCTGCACTCGTGAGCTGGGTCGACCACCGGGGAACGAGCCCTTGGCGCTCCGGTCGGCGGGCTCCCGCCGGGATGGCCACGAACGTCGGCGCCACCTCGAAGCCCGTGAGCCCGTCGACCGCGAGAGCCGTGAGGCCGGCGAGGGCCGAGCCGCGCGGGCAGCCCAGCAGGTGGGCCCACCGCAGCTGTGACCGGGTCGGCGGGGCGTTGTGCGTGATGACGACGCCCCGGCAGAAGCGTCGCCAGCGCCCGGCGTCGACTTCGCCTCGAACCTCAGGACCGGTGAGCCAGGGGCGCACCTGGTGCACCGTGACGACACCGTCCTGAGCGGCCAGGAGCTCCTCGAACGTCAGCGGGGCCGCATCGCCGACGGGAGCTGGATGGGTGACCATGGGCCCGAGCCTGACGCGATCTGTCCGGCGCAGCGGATCTCGAACCCGTGGCTGTGGCTCCTGCGGCGCGGCGATCACTCCTGTGAACGGCCAGCCGCCCGTTGCATGATCCCCGCCATCGGTCGCAAGCAACCGACGTTGCCGCGCCCATGGCCGCCGCAACGCCTCAAGATCGCCAGGCGGCCCGGTCACTCACCGACCTTGCCGCGCCCACCGCCACCGCAACGCCTCAAGATCGCGAGGGTCCGGGCCCGACCGTCACCCGCCCGTCGTCGACGTCTCGACGAACGGCGGCCGCATGACCCGGAACCGCTCGACCCGCCCCCGTACGTCGATCTCCACGTCGTCGCCCTCGGAGACGGCCCGGTCCAGCAGGGCCAGCCCGATCCCCCTGCGCAGGGTGGGCGAGAACGTGCCGCTCGTGACGCGCCCCACGGGAGCACCCGACGCCGTCACGGCCATGCCCGCCCGCGGGATCCCACGCCCCAGCGCCTCGACGCCGCGCAGCAGCCGCGACGCCCCGGCCTCCTTCTCGGCGAGCAGCACGTCGCGGCCCCAGAAGGCGGGCTTCTGCCAGCCCACCGCCCAGCCCGACCGCGCCTGGACCGGGGTGATGTCCGGGCCCAGGTCCTGTCCGTGCAACGGGTAACCCATCTCCGTACGGAGGGTGTCGCGGGCGCCCAGCCCGGCCGGCAGCCCCTCCCGCGCCTGGACCGCCTCGAGCAGTGCGTCCCAGACCGCCGGGGCGGCCGACCACCGCGGCACCACCTCGAAGCCGACCTCGCCCGTGTAGCCGGTCCGGCACACCACCACCGGGTGGTCACGCCAGGACGCCGACACGAAGGACATGTAGTCGTGGTCGGCCGGCAGTCCCACGTCACGCAGCACGTCCACCGACCTCGGCCCCTGGACCGCGAAGACGCCGAACTCGCTGTGGCGGTCCAGCACCTCCACCCCCTCCGGCGCAGACGCGCGCAGCCGCCGGACGACCTCGGCGGTGTTCGCCGCGTTGGGGATGCAGAAGACCTCGTCGTCGGACACCAGGTAGGCGATCAGGTCGTCGACCACTCCCCCGGACTCGTCGCAGCAGAGGGTGTACTGAGCCCGGCCGGGACCGATCCGGCCGAGGTCGTTGGTGAGGCACGAGTTCACGTATGCGGCTGCGCCGGGCCCGCGCACCGTGGCCTTGCCCAGGTGGCTGACGTCGAAGAGCCCGACCCGATCCCGGACGGCGGTGTGCTCCTCGACGATCCCCGAGTACTGCAGCGGCATGGACCAGCCGCCGAACGCAGCGAACCGCGCACCCAGCGCCTCGTGCCGGTCGTGCACCGGGGACCGCTTCAGGTCGGCAGCGTCGTGGCTCACCCCCGGCACCCTATCGACGGCCACGGGACGACTTGTCCGCTCCCCGTCGTAGCATCGCGGGCACGCGATCACCGACCCCAGGGAGAACCGTGACCTCGCTCGACGTGAACGCCACCGACCCCGCCGGACTCAAGGTCGACGCAGTCGTGGTCGGCGTCGCGCAGGGCGACGACGGTCCGGTCCTGCTGGCCGGCGCTGACCGCGTCGACGCCGCGTTCGGTGGCGACCTCGCCCGTACGTTGACGGCGTTGGGCGCCAAGGGCAAGGCCGACGAGACCACCAAGGTCCCCGGCCGTGGCCGCAAGCTCAAGACACCCGTCGTGCTCGCCGTCGGAGTAGGCAAGCTCAGGGGCGATGCACCGACACTCGAGCAGGTGCGGCGCGCTGCTGGGGCAGCGTCCAGGGCACTGGCCGGCACGGGCTCGGCCGCGTATGCGCTGCCCGCGGACGACCTCGCACACGTCGCGGCCGTGGCGGAAGGCGCCCTGATGGGCGCGTACTCGTTCGGGGAGTACAAGTCGGCTGACCGGACCGAGCCGCTCGGCTCGGTCACGGTCGTCACACCTGCCGCCAAGGGCCGGGGCGGTCGGCACGCCACGGCCGTCGCCGAGCGGGCGCAGGTCGTCGCCGAGGCCGTCGCCCTCACCCGTGACTGGGTCAACACCCCGCCGCGTGACCTCGCACCGCCCGCCTTCGCCGACGCGGCCGTCGCGGCGGCCAAGGGGCTCAAGCTCGACGTCGACGTGCTCGACGACAAGGCGCTGCGCAAGGGCGGCTACGGGGGGATCCTCGGTGTCGGCCAGGGCTCGGCCAACCCGCCGCGACTGGTGCGGATCGCCTACCGCGGCGGCGGCAGGGGCGGCAAGCACATCGCGCTGGTCGGCAAGGGCATCACGTTCGACTCGGGCGGGCTCTCGCTCAAGCCCGCCGACGCCATGGTGACCATGAAGTGCGACATGAGCGGCGCGGCCGCGGTGCTCGCCGCCGTCGTGGCCGTCGCCAAGCTGGGGCCCAAGGTCAACGTCACCGCCTACGCCCCCATGGCCGAGAACATGCCCTCCGGCAGCGCCCAGCGCCCGTCCGACGTACTCACGACCTACGGCGGCAAGACCGTCGAGGTGCTCAACACCGACGCCGAGGGGCGGCTCGTGCTCGCCGACGCCCTGGTCCGGGCCTGCGAGGACTCCCCGGACCTCGTGGTCGACGTCGCGACCCTCACGGGAGCGTGCGTCGTAGCGCTCGGCACCCGGGTCTCCGGGATCATGGCCAACGACGAGGACCTGCTCCACGCGGTCCACGACGCCGCCGCGCGGGCGGGCGAGCAGATGTGGCCGCTACCCCTGCCCGACGAGCTGCGCGAGAAGCTCGATTCCCCCGTGGCCGACATCGCCAACATCGGCGAACGGTGGGGGGGCGCGCTGTCCGCGGGGATCTTCCTGCGCGAGTTCCTGGCCGACGGCACCCGGTGGGCCCACCTGGACATCGCCGGGCCAGCCTTCAACGAGGGCTCGGCCTTCGGCTACACGCCCAAGGGCGGTACGGGTGCCGCGGTGCGGACGCTCGTCCAGGTCGTCGAGGACGTCGCCGAGGGACGGCTGTGACGCGGGTCATATCGCCGCTGGAAACCCGCCCGTAACGCGGGAGCCCCCCACACCGATGAGAGGGTGGGGGGTGACGCCCGGACCTCGGTATCGAAGACCGGGTGGGGGTGCCGTCGAGGTTCCGGACCCGCCCGCGGGTCCGGGCCTCGACGAAGTGTGTGGTGGCAAGCGAGGATGCGACGGCAGAGGACCCGTAGCCCCGGCAAGGCGAACGGCGTCGGACCACCCCGCCGTACCGTCGGGCCTACCGAAGAAGGACACCACGGCCGACCCCGGTCGTGGCTGAGCCGGGCCACCCGGCGGGCCGCCGCCCGTCAGACGCCGCGTCCGCCGTGTCGCCTGGTCCACTCCCTCATCCGCTGGGGATAACCCATGACCTGCGCGTCGTACGCAGGGATACCGAGCTTGCGGGCGAGGTCGTGTGCCGCCCGCGCGTCGTCCACTCGGCGGCGCGTCCACTCGCCGTCATGGGCGACCAGCACGACGGTGGTCGTCGTCATCGTGGTCGGGGGCTCGACGAAGGCCTCGACGCCCCGACGGGTGCGTGCGAACTCCTCGAGGTGCTTCTGGTCCGACCGGTCGGACGCGCGGTCCATGCTCCCGGCCGCTGCCCGCTTGCGCCCGAACCACCGCATCCGCTGCCTCCCGCCGCCGACCGCCTGCTGCCCTCGTACGGAGCAACGGCCCGAGTCTGCCAGCCGGTTCCGCGGCGCGGGCCGTGGCGACCCGTTGCCTCTCGTACGGTCCGTGGTGGAAAGATGCACCTGGGCACGTCACCGGCAACCCCGGTCACCGCCCGTACAGCTTCTGGCCCGACGGCTCGACGACGAGAGGGAGCAGCCTCGTGGCGGACAACGCCGACAGCTTCGACATCGTGATCCTCGGCGGGGGCAGCGGCGGTTACGCGTGCGCCCTGCGCGCCGCGCAGCTCGGCCTGCGCGTCGCGATGGTCGAGAAGGACAAGGTCGGCGGGACCTGCCTGCACTACGGCTGCATCCCGACCAAGGCATACCTGCACGCCGGCGAGGTCGCCGACAGCGCCCGCGAGGGCGACCAGTTCGGCATCCACACCAGCTTCGACGGCGTCGACATGGTCGCCGTCAACAAGTACAAGGACGGCGTGGTCTCACGGCTCTACAAGGGCCTGCAGGGGCTGGTCAAGAGCCGCAAGATCGAGGTCGTCGAGGGCGAGGGCCGCCTGGTCGCCACCGACACCGTGCAGGTGGGCGACCGCCAGCTCAAGGGCAAGCACGTCGTGCTCGCCAGCGGCTCGTACGCCAAGACGCTCCCGGGGCTCGAGATCGACGGAACCAAGGTGCTGACGTCGTACGAGGCGCAGCTTCTCGACCGCGTACCGCAGAGCGTCATCGTGCTCGGCGGTGGCGTGATCGGCGTCGAGTTCGCCAGCGTCTACCGGTCCTTCGGCGCCGAGGTCACGGTAGTGGAGGCGCTGCCGCGACTGGTGCCCGCGGAGGACGAGGCATGCTCGAAGATGCTCGAGCGCGCCTTTCGGAAGCGCAAGATCGCCTTCAAGACCGGCACCCCGTTCGAGAAGGTCGAGCACACCGACTCCGGGGTCAAGGTCACCCTGCAAGGTGGCGAGACCTTGGAGGCCGAGATCCTGCTGGTAGCGGTCGGGCGCGGCCCGGTCACCGAGGGCCTCGGCTACGAGGAGGCCGGCGTCAAGATGGACCGCGGCTTCGTGCTCACCGACGAGCGGCTCCGGACCAACGTGCCCAACGTCTACGCGCTCGGCGACATCGTGCCGGGGCTGCAGCTGGCGCACCGGGGGTTCCAGCAGGGCATCTTCCTGGCCGAGGACATCGCGGGCCTCAACCCGGTGCCGATCGACGAGGCCGGCATCCCGCGGGTGACCTACTCCGAACCCGAGATCGCCTCGGTCGGGCTGACCGAGGCCCAGGCGCAGGAACGGCTCGGCGAGGACAAGGTCGAGTCCCTCACGTACGACCTCGGTGGCAACGGCAAGAGCCAGATCCTCAAGACCCAGGGTTTCGTCAAGCTCGTC
>DATHUJ010000155.1:0-45034 GCA_035462375.1 Jiangellales bacterium | reverse complement strand
CCGCAACAGCTCCCCTTCGATCGCGGCGGCCACCTCTTCGGGCGGGCCGCTCGCGTCCACCACATGCGCCGCGAACTCCCGGTACAGCGGCTCGCGCTCGGTGTAGAGGCGCTCGAGGTCACCCTCGGCGCGGATCAGCGGCCGGTCTTCGGCCGGCGCCACACGCGCGCGCAGCACCTCGAGCGGGACCCACAGGAAGACCACCTCGCCGGTGGCGCGGAGCGTGATCCGGTTGGCCGGCTCGAGCACCACGCCGCCACCGCAGGACACGACCGAGGGGTCGCGCGTCACCGCCTCCGTAAGCGCGCCGGCCTCGAGCTCGCGGAACCGGGCCTCACCTTCGCGATCGAAGATCTCGCGCACCCCGGCCCCGGCGGCGCGTTCGATCTCGGCGTCGAGCTCCACGAACGGCACCTTCAGCCGGCGGGCCAGCTCGGGCCCCACGGTGGACTTGCCCGAACCCGGCATCCCGACCAGGTAGACGATCACGGCAGCCCCGCGACGAACGCGTCCAGGTTCCGCCTCGTCTCGGCCACCGAGTCGCCGCCGAACTTCTCCAGCGCGGCGTCGGCGAGGACCAGGGCCACCATGGCCTCGGCCACCACACCCGCCGCCGGCACCGCGCAGACGTCGGAACGCTGGTGGTGGGCGGTGGCGGGCTCGCCGGTGGTGACGTCCACGGTGCGCAGCGCCCGCGGGACGGTGGCGATCGGCTTCATGGCCGCCCGGACCCGCAGCACCTCTCCGGTGGACATGCCGCCCTCGGTGCCACCGGACCGGCTGCTGGCCCGCCGGACCCGGTCCTCACCCGGCAGGATCTCGTCGTGGGCCGCCGACCCGCGCACGCGCGCCAGCTCGACGCCGTCCCCCATCTCCACGGCCTTGATCGCCTGGATGCCCATGAGCGCCGCTGCGAGCCGCGAGTCGAGCCGGCGGTCCCAGTGCACGTGGCTGCCGAGTCCCGGCGGCACGCCGTGGGCGACGACCTCGACGACGCCGCCGAGGGTGTCCCCCTCGCCGCGGCAGGCGTCGATGGCCGCCACCATCCGTTCGCCGGCTCCCGGGTCGAGGCAGCGGACCGGATCGGCGTCCAGCCGGTCGACGTCGTCGGGTCCGGGGACCGTGCCCGCCGGCACCACGACGCCGCCGATCTCGACGGTGTGCGAGACCAGTCGCAGGCCGTAGGCCTGGTGCAGCAGGGCCGACGCCACCGCGCCCAGCGCCACCCGGGCAGCCGTCTCGCGGGCACTCGCACGCTCGAGCACCGGCCGGGCCTCGTCGAATCCGTACTTCTGCATGCCGACGAGGTCGGCGTGGCCGGGACGCGGCCGGGTCAGCGGGGCGTTGCGGGCCAGCCCGTCCAGCACGGCCTCGTCGACGGGGTCCGCGGACATGACCTGCTCCCACTTGGGCCACTCGGTGTTGCCCACCCGGACGGCCACCGGCGAGCCGAGCGTCCGGCCGTGACGGAGGCCGCCGAGGACCTCGACCTGGTCGCGTTCGAAGGACATCCGGGCCCCCCGGCCGTAGCCGAGCCGGCGTCTGGCGAGCGCGTCGGCGAGATCGGCGCTGGTCACCGCCACACCGGCGGGGACACCCTCGAGCACCGCGACGAGGGCGGGACCGTGGGACTCCCCCGCCGTGAGCCAGCGCAGCATGGCCGAATCCTCCCACGCGGCGACCGCCGGCCCGCTCAGCGTCCGAGATAGGCGTCGACGAGCGGCTCGCCCCACACCACGGCGACGAGGGCACCGACGAGCATGGACGGGCCGAAGGGCAGCATCGACTTCAGGCCCGCTCTCCGCAGCAGGATCAGGGCCGCCCCGACCAGGCCGCCGAGGAGGAACCCGAGGAACGCGCCGAGCACCAGCTGCCCCCAGCCGAGCCAGGCCAGGTGGAGGCCCAAGGGAGCCGCCAGCTTGACGTCGCCCCGGCCCATGCCCCGGGGGTTCAGCAGGTGCAGCACGAGGTAGAAGGCGAACAACGCCAGCGCGCCGGCCCCTGCCCGGAGCAGGTCACCGGCGTCATACCGCTCAGTCAGTGCCGTCAGGCCGAGCAGTACGGCGCCGACGAGCAGGCTCGGGAGGGTCAGCAGGTCGGGCAGCCGGTGTACCCGGATGTCGACGTAGCCGAGCAGGACGCCGACGACCCCCAGGACCAGGAACGCCGGCAGGTCGGGCTCGCCCGCTCGGGCCCACCCGAGCAGTCCCCCCACGACGGCACCGGTGGGGGCGAGGACGGCGCGCAACGGCGGCCAGGCGGCGAGCTCGCGGTACGTGGGGTCGAGGGCGTGGACCTGCTCGGGCGCGAGGTCCTCGTCCTCCTCCGGCTGAGCCGACCGGTCGGGAAGCCGGGCCAGGACTTGAGGTCCGACCAGGCCCCCCGCAGCGCCCACCAGCGCTCCCAGCAGCGTCCAGACCAGCTCCGCGGGCACGGGCTGACCCTACGGCGACAGCCCCCCGCGCGAACCACCGTCCACAGCCGGCGGCCGGCGCAGTGCCGCCTCGCCGGCTAGGCGGAGCACGTCCACCGGGACCGAGCTCCCCGTGAACAGGCGCACCTGGAGCAGCGCCTGGTGCACGAGGAGGTCGAGGCCGCCCAGGACGGTGCCGCCGTCCCGTGCCCAGGCCCGGGCCAGCCGCGTGGGCCACGGGTCGTACACGACGTCGAAGAGCACGCTGCCCGCCCGCCGAGCGGGCCCCCGCGCGTCCCGGCCGGCGCCGGCCGCGAGCCGGTCGGCGAGCTCGTCGGTGGCCCCCGCGGGCGTCGTCGAGACGACGAGGTCGGCGTCCAGCGCGTCCGCGACCTCGTCCCACGGGCGGACGACGGGGCGGACGGACAAGCGTTCGGCGACCGTCGCGACCTCCTCGGCCCGCCGCGGCGAGCGCACGTACACGACCGGCTCCCCGATCCCCAGCCGCGCCAGTGCGGCGACCGCGCCCACCGCGGTGGCACCCCCGCCCACGACGGCGGCGCGCGCGGGACGGCCGGCGTCCCGCTCGCGCAGGGCCGCCACCATGCCCGGCACGTCGGTGTTGTGGGCGGCCCATCGACCGGGACCTTCCCGGACCATGGTGTTCGCGGCGCCCACCAGGCTCGCGGTGGCGCTGACGTCGTCGGCGAGGCCCGGCACGGCCCGCTTCAGGGGCATGGTCAGCGACAGGCCCCTCCACGACGGGTCGAGTCCGCGGACCAGGTCGGGCAGGCCGGCCTCGTCGACCTCGATCGCCTCGTAGGTCCAGTCCAGGCCGAGGTGCTCGTACGCGGCACGGTGCAGCACCGGGGACAGGGAGTGGGTCACCGGGCTGCCCAGAACCGCGCAGCGGCGGCCCGTGCCCGGGTCGTCGTCCGGCACGGTCAGCAGAGATCGCTCTGCCGGCAGAACGCCTGCAGCTCGGCCACGTTGCCCGCGTGATCCGCCTCCGCCACGGCGAACCGCGTCTCCCCGGTCGAGAGGTCCACCGTCACGAACCAGCAGTTGTCCGTCCCGGCGGGATCCAGCGCCGCGGCCAGTGCGGCCTCGCCGAACGAGGCGATCGGACCCGGCGGCAGGCCGGGGAACCGGTAGGTGTTGTAGGGGGAGTCGCTCGCCCTGGCCTCGGCGCTGGTGAACACCCCGGAGTAGTCGTCGACCGCGTAGGCCACCGTGGAGTCCATCTGCAGGAGCCCCGCCGGGACCCCGTGCGGGACACATGCCCCACTGAGCCGGTTGTAGATGACATCGGCGACCAGCGGCAGGTCCTGGTCCCGCCGTACCTCCCGCTGGATGATGCTCGCGACGGTCATCACTTCGTGCGAGGTGAAGCCCAGCTCGGCGGCCCCCGCCTCGAGGCCCTGGGTCTCGGCCGCCTGGTCGAAGCGCACGACCATGGCACGCACGAGCGACTCCGCCGTCGTGTCGCTCTTGATGTCGTAGGTCGCCGGGAACAGCACTCCCTCGGGGTCGCCCTCCGCGATCTGGGGCAGCTCCGCGGCCTCGACGGCGGACCGGAGGTCCTCGACCGGGAAGGCCGTCGACTCGGCCAGCCGGTCGACGGTCTGGCTCACCCGCAGCCCCTCGGGGACCGTCACGCGGTCCAGGACGGTCGTCGAGTCCAGCATGGCGCTGATCGCGTCGGCGGCGGCCATCTCGCGCAGCAGGGTGTACGAGCCGGGCTGGATGCCGGAGGCTCGGGCGTCGGCCTCGGCGGCGTCGACGAAGGCCTCGACGCTGGCGACGACCCCCGCGTCGTGGAGGACGCGCCCGATCGTGGTGAGACTGGCGCCCTCGGGGATCTCGACCACGACCTCCCCCGAGCCCGGGCCGGGGTAGTCCTCCGGCGGGGCGAACCAGCCGGCCACGGCGGACATCGCGCCGCGTCCCACGACGTAGACGCCGAAGCCGAGGCCAGCGACCACGGCCAGCGAGAGGATGACCGCGAGGGCCCCGCGCAGTCGCCCGCGGCGCTCCCGTCGGCGCCGGTGGTGGGTGCGCCGTCGGCGGGGGGCGTGGTCGTCGTCGATCAGGCCGAGCTGGCTCATCGTCAGGTCACCTGGAGGGTCTCGCCGGGCGGCGTGCCGCCCGTGCGCTCGGTGTCGAGCGCGTCCTGGAGGATCACGACCGCGGCCGCCTGGTCGACCGCCGCCCTCCCCCGACGTGCCGAGACACCTGCGGCACGCATGCCCCGCGTTGCCGACACCGTGGACAGGCGCTCGTCCACCAGCCGTACGGGCACCCCGTGGAGGCGCCCGGCCAGGGCCGCGGCGAACTCGCGGGCGGCAGCGGCGGCCGCACCCTCGGCCCCCGACATGGACCGGGGCAGCCCGACGACCACCTCGACGGCGCCGAGCTCGACGGCCAGCGCGGCGATGCGGTCCAGGTCGCCACGCCCACGGTGCACCGTCTCGACGGGGGTGGCGAGCACCCCGGCGGCGTCGCTGGCGGCGAGGCCGACGCGGACCGTGCCCACGTCCACCCCCAGCCGGACGCCGGGTCTCACCGTCACGTCCCCCCGGTGACCTGCCGGCCGACCGCGTGCTCGACCCGGCGCAGCGCCTCGGCCACGGCTGCCGGGTCGGTCCCGCCGCCCTGGGCGACGTCGTCCCTGCCGCCACCGCCGCCGCCGAGCGCCTGGGCGGCGACCTTGACCAGGGCACCCGCCTTGAGGCCCCAGGAGCGACCCGGCTCGTTGACGGCCACCACGACCACCGGCCGCTCGTCGGGGACGGCGGCACCGGCGACCACCGCGGGCCGGTCCGACGGGAGGCGGCCCCGCACGTCGAGCACGAGGCGCCGGAGGTCGTCGGCATCGGTGCCGTCGGGCGCCCGGTGACCCACGTACGAGACGCCGTAGACCTCCCGGGCGTCGGCGGCCAGACCGGAGGCCGCCGCCAGCACGGCCCCCGAACGGACTCGGGACAGCTCCTTCTGCGCCGCAGCGAGCTGCTCGAGGATCGCCCCGACACGATCGGGAAGCTCGGCCGGCGGGACCTTGAGCGCCTCGGTGAGCTGGGCCATGAGAACGTGCTCCTGCGCCAGGAAGCGGTAGGCGTCGACACCCACGAGCGCCTCCACCCGGCGCACGCCCTGGCCGATGGAGGACTCCCCGAGCAACGTCACCAGCCCGAGCTGGCCGCTCCGCACCGCATGCGTGCCACCGCACAGCTCCCGGGCCCAGTCGCCGACCGACACCACCCGGACGGTGTCGGCGTACTTCTCGCCGAAGAGCGCCATCGCCCCGGCGCGGCGCGCCTCGTCGACGGTCATGAGCTCCGCGTGCACGCCGAGGTCGTCGGCCACCAGGGCGTTGACGCGGTCCTGGACGTCGCGCATGACGCTCGGGGGCACCGACCCCGTGGCGGAGAAGTCGAAGCGGAACCGGCCGGGCGAGTTCTCCGAGCCGGCCTGCGTAGCGGTCTCGCCGAGTGCCTCGCGGAAGGCCTTGTGCACCATGTGGGTCGCCGTGTGAGCGCGGGAGATCGCCCGCCGACGCTCGACGTCGACGACGCTGCGGGCGTGCTGGCCCAGCGAGACCTCGCCGTCGAGCACCCGGGCGCGGTGTACCACGAGCCCGCTGATCGGCATCTGGACGTCGAGCACCTGGATGCGTGCGCCGCCGTCGAGCTCGACGACGCCCTGGTCGGCGAGCTGCCCGCCGCCCTCGGCGTAGAACGGCGTGCGGTCCATGACGAGCTCGACGTCCTGGCCCTCGGCGGCGGAGGCGACGACCGAGTCGCCGACGAGCAGCCCCCGGACGGTGCCCTCGCTGGCCACCTCGTCGTAGCCGGTGAAGTCGACGGCGCCGTCCAGGCCCCTCGCCAGGTCGCGGTAGACGGTCAGGTCGTGGTGCCCCGTCTTCTTGGCCAGGGCGTCGGCCTTGGCCCGCTCCCGCTGCTCGGTCATCAGCCGGCGGAAGCCCTCCTCGTCGACGGCCACCCCCTGCTCGGCGGCCATCTCGAGGGTGAGGTCGATCGGGAAGCCGTAGGTGTCGTGGAGCTGGAAGGCGCGGTCGCCCGGCAGGGTCCGCCCGCCGGACTCCTTGGTCTGGCGCACCGCGGTGTCCAGGATGGTCGTGCCGGCCGCCAGCGTGCGGCGGAACGCCTCCTCCTCGGCATAGGCGACCGTGGAGATGCGTTCGAAGCCGGAATCGAGCTCGGGGTACGACGCCTTCATCAGGTCCTTGGAGACCGGCAGCAGCTCGGGGAGGACCGGTTCGTCGACGCCGAGAAGGCGCATCGAGCGCACGGCCCGGCGCAGCAGCCGGCGCAGCACGTAGCCGCGCGCCTCGTTGCCAGGGGTCACCCCGTCACCGATGAGCATGAGCGCGCTGCGGACGTGGTCGCCGACCACCCGCAGGCGCACGTCCTCCGGCCGGCTCTCGTGGCCGCTGGTCCCGCCGTACGCGACCCCGGCGAGCTCGGCCGCCCGGGCGATGACGGGGAAGACCTCGTCGATCTCGTACAGGTTGTCGACGCCCTGGAGCAGGTAGGCGGCGCGCTCGATGCCCAGTCCGGTGTCGATGTTCTTGGCGGGGAGGTCGCCCGCGACGTCGAAGTCGGCCTTGCTCCGGACCGCGCCGAGCTCCGACTGCATGAAGACGAGGTTCCAGATCTCGAGGAAGCGGTCCTCGTCGACGACCGGTCCGCCGTCGGGGCCGTAGTCGGGGCCGCGGTCCACGTAGACCTCGCTGCACGGCCCACCGGGACCGGGCACCCCCATGTGCCAGTAGTTGTCCTTGAGCCCGCGACCCTGGATGCGTCCGTCGGGCAGGCCGGCCACCGCCCGCCACAGCTGACGCGCCTCGTCGTCCTGCTCGTAGACCGTGACCCAGACCCGGTCGGGGTCGAAACCGAAGCCTCCGTCGTCCAGCTCCCCCGTGACCAGCTCCCAGGCGAGCTGGATCGCCCCCTCCTTGAAGTAGTCGCCGAAGGAGAAGTTGCCGGCCATCTGGAAGAAGGTGCCGTGCCGGGTGGTCTTGCCGACCTCGTCGATGTCCAGGGTCCGGACGCACTTCTGCACGCTCGTCGCGCGGGGGAAGGGCGCGGCCTCCTGACCGAGGAAGTAGGGCTTGAACGGCACCATGCCCGCGTTGACGAACAGCAGCGTCGGGTCGTCGAGCAGCAGCGACGCGCTGGGCACCGGGGTGTGGCCGTTGCGCTCGAAGAAGCCCAGGAAGCGGCGCCGGATCTCGGCGGACTCCATCAGCGAGGGCCTCTCGGGTGGGGGCCGACGTGGGCGGGAGCGGAGGGCAGCGGAGGAGCGTCGACGACCTCGGCCAGCCCCAGCACCTCGCGCAGCTCGTCCTCGCGCTCGGCCATGCCCTCCCGCACGTCGGTGGAGAAGTCGCGCACCGCGGCGGCCAGGTCGCCGAGGGCGCCGGCCACTCGGGCCCCCGCACTGTCCGGGCTCATCGCCCGGGCGGCGCGGCTGACCCGTCGGGCCGCGTAGACCCCCGCGGTCGCACCGACGGCGACCCAGAACAGCCGCCTCACGACGCCCGCCTCCGCCGGGCGGTCCCGGAGCCGTTGCGGCGCTCGGCGAGGGCGCGGCGGACGCCGTACGAGAACGCGGCCGTGCGGATCAGCGGGCGGCCGAAGGTGACGGCCACCAGAGAGGACATCGTGGCGGCGTTGCCGCTCACGGTCTGGGCGCTCGTGGCGATCGCGTCGACGTGCCTCAGCTGGGTGTTGACCGAGGCCAGCAGCTCGTTGGTCTCGTCGACGGTGAGGCTGCTCTTGGCCACGTGCTCCTCGCGCACCGCCCGGACCGTGAGCGTCAGCTCGTCCACCGTGCGTCCCAGCTTGAGCAGCGGCCGGATGGCCGCGCCGACCAGGAGCACGAAGGCGAAGGCCGCGACGAGGCCGGCGATCTCCCCTGCGCTCATCCGGGACGTACTCCTTGCGGTTCGGGGCGGCAGTGGACGTCAGCCGGGACCGACTCGGGCCACGGCTGGGCCGACCCTACCCTGCCCCGACCCCGCAGGAACCGCCCCGCTCATCCGGACGCGGGGCCCCTTCGGTCGGGGGGTCGCCGCGGACGATGGCCCGCAGCCGGGCGTGGCGCTCCGCGTAGTCGCGCTCGGCCCCGCGGGTGGTGGGCCGGTAGTACTCCCGGTCGGCCACGACCTCGGGGGCGTACTGCTGGGTCACCACGCCCCGCGGGTCGTCGTGCGCGTAAGCGTAGGTCGCCCCGTGCCCGAGCCGCTGCGCCCCGCGGTAGTGCGAGTCGCGCAGGTGGGCCGGCACCGGACCGACGAGACCGCGCCGGACGTCGTCCAGGGCGGAGTCGACGGCGGTGACCACCGCGTTGCTCTTGGGTGCGAGGGCGAGGGCGATGACGGCGTGCGCGAGGGTGATCCGGGCCTCCGGCCACCCGACGAGCGCGACGGCATGGGCGGCGGCCACGGCGGTCTGCAGCGCGGTCGGGTCGGCCAGCCCGATGTCCTCGCTGGCCGATATCACCAGGCGTCGCGCCAGGAAGCGCGGGTCCTCCCCCGCCTCGACCATCCGCGCGAGGTAGTGCAGGGCCGCGTCGGCATCCGAGCCCCGGATCGACTTGATCAGGGCGCTGGCCACGTCGTAGTGCTGGTCGCCGTCCCGGTCGTAGCGGACCGCGGCCCGGTCGACGGCCATCTCGGCCGTGCCGAGGTCGACGGTCGTCGAGCCACGCGAGGCCGCAGCCCCCGCAGCCGCCTCCAGGTAGGTGAGGACCCGCCGGGCGTCTCCCGCGGAGAGCCGGACCAGGTGCTCGAGCGCGTCGTCGTCCACGGCCACCGACCCGCCGTACCCGCGGTCGTCCTCGAGGGCGCGGCGCACGACGGCGGCGACGTCGTCGTCGGCGAGCGGCTCCAAGGTGAGCAGCAGCGACCGCGACAGCAACGGGGACACGATGGCGAAGAACGGGTTCTCGGTGGTCGCGGCCACCAGGGTCACCCACCGGTTCTCGACCCCGGGGAGCAGGGCGTCCTGCTGGGTCTTGGAGAAGCGGTGCACCTCGTCGACGAAGAGGACCGTGCCGCGGCCTCCGGCGACGAGGTCACGGCGCGCCCGGTCCACGACGGCACGGACTTCCTTGACGCCCGCGGTGACGGCGGACAGCTCGACGAAGGCCCGGTCGGTCGCTCGGCTCACCACCGAGGCGACGGTCGTCTTGCCGGTCCCGGGGGGACCCCACAGGACCAGGGACATCGGCTGGTCCTCCTCGACGAGCCGGCGCAGCGGCGACCCGGGACCCAGCAGGTGCTCCTGGCCCACGACCTCGTCGAGCGTACGAGGTCGCATCCGCACCGCGAGCGGTGCGGCGTCGCCGTCGACGCCGGCCAGGGATCCGGCCGGCAGGCCCGCCGGCGGTTCGAACAGGGTTCCCTCGGCCACTCGGCGAGCGTACGGCGCGGTCCGGCACACTGCCGTCTGGTCCGCCCACCGCACCAGTCCACGACGGGAGGCCTGCATGCTAGCCGCCCTCGGTCGGACGGTCGCGCGCCATGCGCGCGTCGTGGCTGCGGTCTGGGCGCTGCTGGCCGTGACGGGATACGCCGCCGCTGTCGGGGGCGTGCTCACCGGGGACTCCCTCTTCGCCCGCCTCACCAGCGGTGAGCCGACGCTGCCCAGCGAGTCGCTGGAGGGGCGCGACCTGCTGACCGAGCGTTCGGAGACCGGGCCCAGCCTGCAGCTGGTGCTCGACGGGGCGAAGCCGACCGACCCGGGGGCTACCGCGGCCCTGGAGGCCGCCCGGCGCGACCTCACGGCGATCGACGGGGTCGCGACCGTGCTCGACCCGCTCACGGCCGGGCCCGGGTTGGTCGCCGAGGACGGCGGGTCGCTCGTGGTCTCCGTGGCCCTCCGGCGGGGTCTGTCCGCCGGCCAGGAGGACGCCGCGGTCGCCGCGGTGGCCGAGCGCCTGGCCGCCGTCGACGACGACCTGCCCGGGACGACCGCCCGGGTCGGCGGGCTGCCCCTCCTGATCGAGGAGATCACCGGCCAGGTCGAGGAGGACCTCCGTACGGGGGAGGGCGTGGCGCTCCCGCTCAGCCTGCTGGTGATGGTGGTGATCTTCGGTGGACTGGCGGCCGCCGGGGTCCCCGTCCTCGGTGCGCTGGCGTCCATCGCGGGTGGGTTGGCGAGCCTGCTCGCCTTCTCCTATGCCATCGACCTCGACGCCAGCGTGGTCAACGTCGTCACCGTGCTGGGCCTGGGGCTGTGCATCGACTACTCGCTGCTGGTGGTCAGCCGGTTCCGCGAGGAGGTCCGGCGTGCGGGGGTCGGACGGGGCCTGGTCCCCGACCCGGCAGCCCGCCAGGAGGCGGCGGCCAGGACGATGGCCACGGCAGGGCGGACGGTCGTCTTCAGCGGTGTCACGGTGGCCATCAGCGTCACCGGGCTGCTGCTCTTCGACATCGACATCATCCGGGCGGTCGGTGCCGCCGCGGTGAGCGTCGTCGTGGTCGCGTTGCTCGTGGCCCTCACGCTGGTGCCGGCCCTCGCGGTGCTCACCAGTCGCTGGCTGACCCGCCCCGGTGTCCTGGCGCGCGTGCCCGGGATCCGCGCGGTCGTCGCTCGTCTCGGCGACATCCCACCGGACGAGGGCTTCTTCAGCCGGCTGGCCGACCGGGTTCAGCGGCGCCCCCTGCTCGTCGCGTCGGGCACGACCGCACTGCTGCTGCTCGTGGCCTCGCCCGTGCTGCACCTGGAGCTGCGCAACAGCGGCGCGGAGCTGCTGCCTCCCGGCTCCCCTCAGCGCGAGGTCTTCCTCGACGTCCAGGAACGCTTCCCGGACCTGGCGTTCCCGCCGGTGCA
The DNA here is from genome assembly GCA_035462375.1 of Jiangellales bacterium. Classification (GTDB taxonomy): domain Bacteria; phylum Actinomycetota; class Actinomycetes; order Jiangellales; family Jiangellaceae; genus DASTQL01. Next base: position 33,760 of record DATHUJ010000155.1, on the reverse strand, counting down.
GGTGGTCGCCGATGCTCCCGTGCCCGAGGTGGCCGCCTGGGCCAACCAGGTCGCCACCGTTACCGGGGTCACCGGGGTCACCGCCCCGCGGCCCGCCGGTGACCTCGTCGTCCTCGACGTTCGGACGGAGGGACCCGCCCAGGGCCAGGCGGCCCAGCAGGTGGTCGAGGACCTGCGGTCCGACCGGCCGGACTTCCCGATCTGGGTGACCGGTCAGGCCGCCGGGCTGGTGGACTTCGAGCAGGGCATCGCGCGCACGGCTCCCGTCGCGTTGCTGTGGATCATCGGCGCGACGTTCGTGCTGCTCTTCCTGATGACGGGGTCGTTGCTCATCCCGGTCAAGGCGCTCGCGATGAACGTGCTCTCCCTCGGCGCGACGTTCGGGGCGCTGGTGTGGGTATTCCAGGAGGGGCGGTTCGAGGGCGTGCTCGGCTACAGCTCCCCCGGGGGCATCGAGTCCACGATCCCCATCCTGGTGTTCGCCTTCGCGTTCGGGCTCTCCATGGACTACGAGGTCTTCCTGCTCGCGCGGGTCAAGGAGTTCCGCGACACCGGGCTCGGCAACGACGCCGCCGTCCGGGCGGGGTTGCAGAAGACGGGCCGGATCATCACCTCGGCCGCGCTCATCATCTGCCTGGTCTTCGCCGGCTTCGTCCTGGGCGACCTCCTGGTGATCAAGGAGACGGGAGTGGCGCTCGCCCTCGCCGTGGCGATCGACGCGACCCTGGTCCGGATCCTCCTCGTGCCGGCCACCATGACCCTCCTCGGCGAGTGGAACTGGTGGGCCCCGGGGCCGCTGCGTCGCCTGCACGCGCGGGTCGGGCTGAGGGAGGGCGCGGTCCGGGTCCCGCGCTACTAGCTACGACGTTCGTCCGGGATGATGCCGTGGCGCGGGCCGAGCGGCTCGGCCGCCCGGGCGGCGTCAGCGGGCACGGTGTCGATGCCGGCCTCCTTGCGCTGCTGCGGCGTGATCGGGGTGGGAGCTCCCGTCAAGGGGTCGAAGCCGGCCCCGGTCTTGGGGAAGGCGATGACCTCACGGAGGGAGTCGGCCCCGGCGAGCAGCATGCAGACCCGGTCCCAGCCGAAGGCGATACCGCCGTGCGGCGGCGGCCCGTAGGCGAACGCCTCCAGCAGGAAGCCGAACTTCTCCTCGGCCTCCTCCTTGGAGATCCCGAGGACGTCGAAGACCCGCTGCTGGGTCTCGGCGCGGTGCACACGGAGCGAGCCGCCACCGATCTCGGTGCCGTTGCAGACGATGTCGTACGCCCAGGCGAGGGCGTCGCCCGGCGAGTCCTCGAAGGAGTCCGCCCACTCGGCGTTCGGCGAGGTGAAGGGGTGGTGGACGGCGTTCCACCGCTCGCCGTCGACGTCCCACTCGAACATCGGGGCGTCGACGATCCACACGAACGCCCACCGGTCCCGGGCGACGAGGCCGCAGCGCCGGCCGACCTCGAGCCGGGTCGCCCCGAGCAGGTAGCGAGCGGCACCGGGCTCGCCTGCCGCGAAGAACACGCAGTCGCCGGGTGATGCCCCGGTGGCCTCGGCGAGCCCCGCCCGCTCCTGCTCGGACAGGTTCTTGGCGACCGGGCCACCCAGGGCGCCGTCCTCGCCGACCAGCACGTAGGCGAGTCCCCTGGCCCCGCGGGCCCGTGCCCAGTCCTGCCAGCCGTCGAGCTCCTTGCGGGTCTGGCCGGCTCCCCCGGGCATCACGACCACCCCCACGTACGGGGCCTGGAACACCCGGAACGGCGTCGCGGCGAAGTAGTCGGTGAGCTCCACGAGCTCGCACCCGAAGCGAAGGTCCGGCTTGTCCGATCCGTACCGGGCCATCGCCTCGGCATAGGTCATCCTCGGTACCGGCCGCGGCAGGTCGTAGCCGGCGACCTCCTTCCACAGTGCCGCCACGACGTCCTCGCCCACCTCGATGACGTCGTCCTGCTCGACGAACGACATCTCCACGTCGAGCTGGGTGAACTCCGGCTGCCGGTCCGCCCGGAAGTCCTCGTCGCGGTAGCACCGGGCGATCTGGTAGTAGCGCTCCACCCCGCTCACCATCAGCAGCTGCTTGAACAGCTGCGGGGACTGCGGCAGTGCGTACCAGTGCCCGGGCTGGAGCCGGGCCGGGACCAGGAAGTCCCGGGCGCCCTCCGGCGTCGAGCGGGTCAGTGTCGGCGTCTCGACCTCGACGAAGTCACGAGCATGCAGCACCTCACGGGCGACCCGGTTGACCTGGCTGCGCATCCGCAGCGCACGGGCAGGTCCCGGGCGGCGCAGGTCGAGGTAGCGGTGGCGCAGGCGCACGTCCTCGCCGACACCCGAGTCCCCGGAGTGCTCGTCCACCTGGAAGGGCAGCGGAGCCGACTCGCTGAGCACCTCGAGCCCGTCGACCACCACCTCGACCTCCCCGGTGGGCAGGTGGGGGTTCTCGTTGCCGTCCGGCCGGCGGGCCACCGTCCCCGACACACGCACGCAGTACTCGTTGCGCAGCCCGTGGGCGACCGCCTCGTCGCGGACCACGACCTGCGCTGTCCCGGACGCGTCGCGGAGGTCGAGGAAGGCGACTCCCCCGTGGTCGCGGCGGCGGGCGATCCAGCCGGTGAGGACGACGGGCTCGCCGACATGGGCGACCCGGAGCACGCCGGCCTCGTGGGTACGCATCACGTGAGCTTCTCCTGGAGGTGCGTGACGACGGCGGGCAACGGCACGGCCGACTGCTCGCCCGTGGACAGGTCCTTGACCTGGGCGACGTCGGCCGCCAGGTCGCGCTCCCCGAGGAGGAGCGCATAGCGCGCCCCGGAGCGGTCGGCGGCCTTCATGGCACCCTTGAGGCCGCGGCCGTCGACGGCCAGGTCGGCCCGGACGCCGGCCCGCCGCAACCCGGTGACCAGGCCGAACGCCCGCCGGCGCGCCGGCTCGCCGAGCGGGACGGCGAAGACGTCCACGCCCGACCCCCCGGGCAGCCGGAGGTCTTCCGCCTCGAGGGCGAGGACCGTCCGGTCGACGCCGAGCGCCCAGCCGACCCCCGGAAGCCGGGGGCCTCCGATCGACTCGGAAAGCCCGTCGTAGCGCCCGCCGCCGCCCACCGCGGACTGCGCCCCCAGCCCGTCGTGCACGAACTCGAACGTGGTCCGGGTGTAGTAATCCAGGCCGCGGACCAGGCGGGGGGCGTCCTCCCAGACCACACCCGAGTCGGCCAGCAGCTCCCGTACGGCGTCGTGGTGGGAGCGGTCGGAGGCGGAGAGGTGGTCCTGCATCAGCGGAGCCGCGGCCAGGGCCTCCTGCAGCTCCGGCCGCTTGTCGTCCAGGACCCGCAGGGGGTTGACGTCGACCCGGCGACGCGTCTCCTCGTCGAGGTCGAGCCGGCCGAGGTAGTCCTGCAGCGCCGCCCGGTACGCGGGTCGCGAACCGGCCGAGCCCAGTGAGTTGAGCAGGAGGCGGACCTGCGTGAGGCCGAGTGCCCGGTAGGCCTCCAGGGCGAGCAGGACGGTCTCCGCGTCGACCGCCGGGTCCTCGGTGCCGAGCACCTCCGCGCCCACCTGGGAGAAGTGCCGGTACCGGCCCTTCTGCGGCCGCTCGTAGCGGTAGAAGGAGCCGGAGTACCAGAGCTTGACCGGCAGGGGTCCGCGCTCCATGCCGTGCTCGAGAGCCGCGCGGAGCACGCTGGCGGTGCCCTCCGGTCGCAGGGTGACCGAGTCGCCGCCCCGGGTGGTGAAGGTGTACATCTCCTTGGTCACCACGTCGGTGGACTCACCCACCCCGCGGACGAAGAGCGCGGTGTCCTCGAACGTCGGCGTCTCCACGTAGCCGTAGCCCGCGAGGCGGAGCGGTGCGGCCATCGCCTCCCGCACCGCGAGGAAGGTCTCGCCGCGCGGCGGCACCAGGTCGAACGTGCCCCTCGGGGCGCGGAAGGCAGAGCTCACGAGGTCCTCGACACGTCAGGTCAGTCAGGCCGGGCTGCGGACGAGGCCCTGCAGGTACGGGTTGGCGACCCGCTCCCGCCCGATCGTGGTCGCCGGTCCGTGGCCGGGCAGCACCTCGACCTCGTCGTCGAGGGGCAGCACGCGGTCCCGCAGGGACGCCGTCATGGCGACCGGGTCGCCGCCGGGCAGGTCGGTGCGGCCGATGCTGCCCGCGAAGAGCACGTCACCGGACAGCAGGAGCTCGGGCCCGTCGGCGCGGTCGAGCCGGAACATCACCGAGCCCTCGGTGTGGCCGGGGGCATGCACGACCCCCCATCGCAGGCCCGCGACGTCCAGCGGCCGGGCGTCGTCGAGGCTGCGGACGTCGTCCGGCTCGTGCCAGCGGGCGGCGGGTCCGAACTGCTGCCCGAGCATGGCCACCAGGACCGGGTCGAGGGTTGCGAGCGGGTCGCGCAGTCGGTACCGGTCGGCGCCGTGCACGTAGGCGGGAACGTCGCGGGCCCCGCAGACAGGCGTGACCGACCACACGTGATCGGCGTGCCCGTGCGTGAGCAGCACGGCCACGGGGCGCAGCCGGTGCTCCCGCAGCAGCTCGTCCAGCCGGTCGACGACACCGAAGCCGGGGTCGACGACGACGCACTCCTGCCCCGATGCGGGCGCGACGACGTAGCAGTTGGTCGCGAAGGCCTGGGCGGCGAAGCCGAGGACGAGCACGCGGGAGCCTTCCCTGCAGAGTCCGGACGGGTGTGCACGCAGGGTACCGCTGACCCCTGCCTAGACTGTGCGCCCGGGCAGCGGGGGTCGCGACGACGACCGCGGGGAGGAGCGTGGGTGGTCACCAGGAGCGAGCGACGGCGCCGTCTCGCGCGTGAGCGCTGGGAGCGGCAGCAGACCAAGCGGGCCGCCCAGCAACGGCGTGCGGCACGGCGGCGCCTGGTCCTGCTCGTCGGCACCACGGCCCTCGTCGTCGTCGGCGGCCTGGTGTGGGCGGTCGCGTGGGTGCGCGGCGGCGACGACGAGGTCACGGCGCTCACGGACGACACCCCTGCGGCAGAGGAGACGGCCGGGTCCACAAACGGCACCTGCGCCTGGACGGAGACCGGCTCGTCCGCGGTCGAGGGGGTCGGCCTGCCGCCGACCGAGCCGATCGCCGCGGACCAGGCCACCCAGGCACGGATCAGCCTGGACAGCTCGCCCGTGACCATCGCGCTCGAAGCCCAGGCCGCCCCCTGTGCCGTCACCTCCCTGGCGCACCTCGCGGGGGTCGGCTACTTCGACGGGACGAGCTGCCACCGCCTGACCACCACCGCGTCGCTGCGGGTGCTGCAGTGCGGCGACCCGACCGGGACGGGCTCCGGCGGTCCCGGCTACCAGTTCGCCGACGAGAACCTCGACGGTGCGACCTACGCCGCAGGAACCGTGGCCATGGCCAACGCCGGCCCGGGGACCAACGGCAGCCAGTTCTTCCTGGTACACGCGGACTCCGAGCTCCCGCCCAGCTACACCGTCCTCGGCACCATCACCGAGGGCCTGGACGTCGTCACCGAGATCGCGGACCGGGGTACCGCCGACGGTGGCGAGGACGGAGCGCCTGCGCAGCCCGTGACCATCGACGACCTCGTCGTCACCGGCGCGTGAGCGCGCCCGACCCGGAGGACGCCGTGACCGACACGCCACAGAGTCCCGAGCCGCCGCCGACCGTGGCGGAGAACGCCTGGGGACGCGTGGACGCTGCCGGCACCGTGCACGTGCGGACCCCGGAGGGCGAGCGGGTGGTCGGCTCCTGGCAGGCCGACCAGCCCGAGGAGGCGCTGGCCTTCTACGGCCGCAAGTACGACGACCTGGTGGTCCAGGTGGATCTGCTCGAGCAGCGGTTGCGTGCCGGGTCGGCCGCCCCCGACGACGCCGGACCGGTCGTGACCCGGCTGCGGGCGGCGTTGGCCGAGCCACAGGTGGTCGGCGACCTGCCCGGTCTGGCCGACCGGCTGGACGCCGTGGAGCGGCAGGTGCGTGAGCGACGGGAGGAGCGCCGGGTCGCCCGCGCCCAGGCCCTGGAGGTGGCCCGGACCCGCAAGGAGGGCATCGCCACCGAGGCCGAGGCCATCGCCGAGGGCGAGGACTGGAGACACGGCGCCGACCGTCTTCGGGCGCTGCTGGAGGAGTGGAAGTCCCTGCCGCGGCTCGAGCGGTCGACGGACGACGGGCTGTGGCGGCGGTTCTCGTCCGCCCGCACGCATTACACCCGGCGGCGCAAGGCTCACTTCGCCGAGCTCGGTGAGCGTCGTGAGCAGGCCAGGGTGGTCAAGGAGGGGCTCGTCGCCGAGGCCGAGACGCTGGCCGGCTCGACCGAGTGGGGGCCCACGACCCGGGCCTACCGTGACCTCATGTCCCGCTGGAAGGCCGCCGGTCCCGCGCCCAAGCCCGTGGACGACGCCTTGTGGCGCCGGTTCCGAGCGGCTCAGGACACCTTCTTCGGTGCCCGCAACGCCGCAGCCTCGGAGCGTGACGCAGGTGAACGAGCGGCACTGGAGACCAAGCAGGCGCTGGTCGCGGAGGCGGAGGCGCTGCTGCCGGTCACCGACTGGAAGGCTGCCCGCGAGGCACTCCGCTCGGTGCACGAGCGCTGGGAGGTCGCCGGTCGCATCCCGCGTGACTCCGTACGGGAGGTGGAGGCCCGGCTGCGGCGGGTCGAGGAGCAGGTGCGCTCGGCCGAGCAGGCCGAGTGGCAGCGCACCAACCCCGAGGCCCGGGCCCGGGCGGCCGAGACCGTCGAACGGCTGCTCGCGTCGATCGCCGACCTGGAGGCCAAGGCGGCCGGCGCGCGGGAGCGCGGTGACGAGAAGTCCGCGGCGCGCCACGACGAGGCCGTGCAGGTGCGCCGCGAGTGGCTGGCGGAGGCCAGGCGCGCGCTCACCGACTTCGGTGGATAGCGATCCCGGGCGACAGGATCACAGGGACGGTGGCCGGGTGCTCGTGATCCGGTAGGCGTCGAAGACCCCCTCGACCCCCCGGACCGCCTTGAGCACGTGACCCAGGTGCTTGGGGTCGGCCATCTCGAAGGTGAATCGGCTCTTGGCGATGCGGTCGCTGCCGGTCGTCACGGTTGCCGACAGGATGTTGACGTGCTGGTCGGACAGCACCCGGGTGATGTCCGAGAGCAGCCGGGCGCGGTCGAGGGCCTCGACCTGGATGGCGACGAGGAACAGGCTGGTCGCCGTGGGGGCCCACTCGACGTCGACCATCCGGCCGTCCTGCTGTCGCAACGACTGCACGTTGACGCAGTCGCCGCGGTGCACCGACACACCGGCCCCGCGGGTCACGAAGCCGACGATGTCGTCACCGGGGACGGGGGTGCAGCAGCGGGCGAGCTTGACCCAGACGTCGGACACATCCTTGACCACCACCCCCGGGTCGCCCGAGCTGCGCCGGCGGGGCCGGTCCGGGCGGACGGCCTCCGCGGCGTCCTCGGACGTGCCCTCCTCTCCGCCGAGTGTCTCGGTCAGCTTGCCGACGACGTTCTGGGCGGAGACGTGGCCCTCGCCGACCGCGGCGTAGAGGGCGGAGATGTCGGTGTAGCGCAGCTCTCCCGCCACCGCGGTGAGGGCTCCCTGGCTCAGCATCCGCTGCAGCGGGAGATCCTGCTTGCGCATCGCCCGGGCGATGGCGTCCTTGCCGCGCTCGATGGCCTCCTCGCGCCGCGACTTCGAGTACCACTGCTTGATCTTGTTGCGCGCACGGGCGGACTTGACGAAGCCCAGCCAGTCCCGGCTCGGCCCGGCCCCCTCGGCCCGGGAGGTGAAGATCTCCACGAGGTCGCCGTTGTCCAGGGTGCTCTCGAGCGGGACCAGCCTCCCGTTGACCCTGGCCCCGATGCAGCGGTGCCCCACCTCGGTGTGCACGGCGTAGGCGAAGTCCACGGGTGTCGACCCCGCCGGGAGCGCGATGACGTCCCCCCGCGGGGTGAACACGTAGACCTCGTTGGTCGTGATCTCGAAGCGCAGCGACTCGAGGAACTCGCCGGGGTCCTCGGTCTCCTTCTGCCAGTCCAGGAGCTGGCGCAGCCAGGCCATGTCGTTCGGCCCGGCGCCCTCGCTGACCAGCCGGCGGTCGGTGTCCGAGCCCGAGCGCACGTCCTGCTTGTACTTCCAGTGCGCAGCGATGCCGTACTCGGCGCGGCGGTGCATGGCGAAGCTGCGGATCTGCAGCTCGACCGGCTTGCCCTCCGGACCGATCACCGTCGTGTGCAGGGACTGGTACATGTTGAACTTCGGCATCGCGATGAAGTCCTTGAACCGGCCCGGCACGGGGTTCCACCGGGCGTGCACGATGCCGAGGACGGCGTAGCAGTCACGCACGCTCTCGACCAGGACGCGGATGCCGACAAGGTCGTAGATGTCGGCGAAGTCGCGTCCGCGGACGATCATCTTCTGGTAGATCGAGTAGTAGTGCTTCGGGCGGCCGGTGACAGTGGCCTTGATCTTGGCCTGGCGCAGGTCCGCCTGTACCTGGTCGATGACGGTGGCCAGGTACTCGTCGCGCGAGGGCGCGCGCTCGGCGACCAGCCGGACGATCTCGTCGTAGACCTTGGGGTGCAGCGTGGCGAAGGACAGGTCCTCCAGCTCCCACTTGATCGTGTTCATGCCCAGCCGGTGGGCCAGCGGGGCGTAGATCTCCAGCGTCTCGCGGGCCTTGCGCCGGGCGCTCTCCTTGGACACGTAACGCCAGGTACGGGCGTTGTGCAGCCGGTCGGCGAGCTTGATCACCAGGACCCGGATGTCCTTGGCCATCGCGACGACCATCTTGCGTACGGTCTCGGCCTGCGCCGCCTGACCGTACTTGACCTTGTCGAGCTTGGTCACGCCGTCGACGAGCATCGCGACCTCGTCACCGAAGTCGGCCCGAAGCCGGCCGAGGGTGTAGTCGGTGTCCTCCACCGTGTCGTGCAGGAGCGCGGCAGCCAGCGTGGGTGGCGTCATGCCCAGCTCGGCCAGGATCGTGGCCACCGCGAGCGGGTGCGTGATGTACGGGTCGCCACTGCGGCGCGACTGACCGGCGTGGGCGCGCTCGGCGACCTCGTACGCCCGCTCGACCAGCCCCAGGTCGGCCTTGGGATGGGTGGCCCGGACACTGCGGAACAACGGGTCGAGGACCGGGTTGACCTGGTGGCGCTGGGCGGTGAGGCGGGCCAGGCGGGCCCGGACGCGCACCGGCGCGGTGGGGCGGCCGGGGTCGTCCCCGGCTGGCTCGGGCGGCGGTGCGGCCGGGACCGGTACCTCGTCGGTGTCCGTGACCGGCACGGCCGCGCCGGTCGAGGTGGTCTCGTCGGCCACTGGTCTCCTCGCGACGCCTGTCTCCCCAGTGTAGGGCGGGCCTCACGCGCGGAGCAGCGACAGCACCTCGAGACCAGGGACGCGGCGGCGACCGGTGAGCGCCTCGAGCTCGATCAGCAGTGCGGCCGCGACGACGCGGCCGCCCCCCTGCGCGACCAGGTCCGCCGCGGCGGCGAGGGTCCCGCCCGTGGCGAGGACGTCGTCGACGAGCAGCACCCGGGATCCTGGTGCGATGCCGTCGCGGTGCAGCTCGAGCCGGGCCTCGCCGTACTCGAGGGCGTAGGTCGCCGCGTGTGTCTCACCCGGCAGCTTCCCGTGCTTGCGGACCGGCACGAAGCCGACGCCGAGCAGGTGCGCCACCGGAGCGCCGAGGATGAAGCCGCGGGCCTCGACACCGGCGACCGAGTCCACCCGCGTGTTGCCGTCGCCGTCCTGGCCCGCGGCGGCCAGCCCGGTCACCGCCAGGGCGAACATCTGCGGGTCGGCGAGCAGTGGCGTGATGTCCTTGAAGGTGACGCCGGGCTCGGGCCAGCCGGGCACGTCCCGGACCCGGGCCCGCAGTTGGCCGAGCTGTTCGTCGGACAGCCGGGCGGGCCGGTCCCTGGCCGTCACCGACGCCCTGGCGGCCGACCACCGCGACGCTGTGCCCGGGTGCTCCGCTGCGGCTGGTGGCGCTCACCGGTCTCGCCGACCTCGCGTCGGCCGGTCACGGCCCCGGGGCGGCGGCTGCCCGTCGGGGTGCCGGGCGCCGTCTCGGAAACGGCCCCGGCGGCGACCGCCCCGCGGCGGGCCCGCACCCGGCGGGTCAGCGCCCGCAGGGTCGGCTCCCGCTCCTTGAGGTCGGCCAGCAGTGGCGTCGCGATGAAGACCGAGGAGTACGTGCCGACTGCGACACCGATGAAGAGGGCCAGCGCCAGGTCCTTCAGCGTGCCCGCGCCCAGCAGCCCGGCACCGACGAAGAGGATCGCACCGATCGGCAGCAGGGCGATCACGGAGGTGTTGACCGACCGCACCAGGGTCTGGTTGACCGCGAGGTTCGCGGCCTCGGAGTAGGTCAGCCGGTTCTGCGCGGTGATGCCCTTGGTGTTCTCGCGGACCTTGTCGAACACGACCACGGTGTCGTAGAGCGAGTAGCCCAGGATGGTGATGAAGCCGATGACGGTCGCGGGGGTGACGGCGAAGCCGACCAGCGCGTAGATCCCGACCGTTGCCACGATGTCGTGCACGAGTGCTGCGATGGCGGCGACGGCCATCTTCCACTCGAAGGCGACGGAGAGGAACAGGACCACGCCGCCGAGGAAGAGCAGGAGGCCGAGCAGCGCCTTACGGGTGATCTCCTCACCCCAGGACGGTCCGACCACCTGGACGGTGATGTCGTCCGTCGGCGCACCTAGCTCGGCCGCGACGGCGTCCCTCACCTCGTTGGTCTCCGCAGTGGTCAGGTCGCCGGTCTGCACGCGGATGCGGTCGTCCCCCACGGCGGTCACGATCGGGTCGGCCGCCCCTGCCACGCCGGAGCCGACGACGGCGCCCCGGACCTCGGTCACGGTGGCCGCGTCCGCTCGCGGCGCCGGAGCCGTGAGCTCGGAGCCGCCGGTGAACTCGATTCCCAGCGTCAGGCCGCGCACGAGGATCGCGAGCACCGCGACGGCGAGCAGCCCTGCGGAGATGGCGTACCACCGCCGGGACCGGCCGACGATGTCGAAGGACAGCTCCCCGGTGTAGAGCCGGTTGGCGATCGGGGCCCGCTTCGTCGTCTCCGTGGTCGTCATCGCAGGGCCTCCTCGGCCGTCGTGCCGGTACCTGCCCGGGAGACCGGCACGGGTCGGCCGGACCGGCGGGGTGCCGCCATGCGCTCGGCCGCCAGGCCGGAGAACCGGTGACCCTCCCCGAAGAAGCGGCTGCGGGCCAGCAGCGTCAGCAGCGGCTTGGTGAAGAGGAACACGACAAAGACGTCGATCAGCGTGGTGAGCCCCAGCGTGAAGGCGAAGCCCCGCACGTTGCCGACGGAGAACGTGTAGAGGAAGAACGCGGCCAGCAGCGAGACCGCGTCGCTGGCGAGGATCGTGCGGCGGGCACGCACCCATCCGGTCTCGACCGCCATCCGGATGCTGCGACCGTCACGCACGTCGTCCCGCACGCGTTCGAAGAACACGACGAACGAGTCCGCCGTGATGCCGATGGCCACGATCAGGCCGGCGATGCCCGCCAGGGTCAGCGTGAAGCCGATCCACTCCCCGAGCAGCACCACCAGCCCGTAGGCGAAGGCTCCTGCGACGGCGAGGCTGGCGATGACGACCGTGCCGAGCGCCCGGTAGTAGAGCAGCCCGTAGAGCGAGACCAGGAGCAGGCCGAGGGCGCCGGCGAGGAGGCCGGCCTGGAGCTGCTCGCTGCCGAGCGTCGGTGACACCGTGGTCACCTCGCTGGTCTCGAACGAGAGCGGCAGCGCGCCGTAGCTGAGCACCGTCGCGAGACGCTGGGCCTCCTGCTGGGTGAACTGCCCCTCGATCACCGCCTGCCCACCGGGGATCGGCTCGTTGACCGTCGGGTAGGACACCACCCGGCCGTCGAGGACGATCGCGAAGTCGTTCTGCGGGAACTGCTGCCCGGCCAGCCGCTGCGTGGACTGGTAGAACTTGTCGGCCCCCTCGCCGGTGAAGTCGAGGCTGACGACGAACCCCAGACCCGCCTGCGGGATCTCTGCCGTGGCCCGGCGGATGTCCGTGCCGACCACGTCCGCGGGAGCGAGGAGGAAGCGCGAGGTGCTGTCCTGGTCACAGGTGATCAGCGGGTCCTCCGGTGCGTCGGTGGCCGCGACCTCCACGTCGGAGCAGTCGAACCGCTGGAGCTCGGCGAGGAGCTCGGGGGTGACCTCCCCGTCGGTCGGCACCGGCGCCTCGGCGGGCGGCAGCTCCGTGGCGGGGGCCTCCTCCGGCGCGGCCGTCTCCTGGGTGGTCAGCCCGCCCGTCACAGCCCGCTGGCTGGCCGCGTCGGTGGGCGCCTCGGTGGGCGCGACGGTCGCCTGGTCCTCCGGTGCCGCCGGCTCTTCGGTGCCCTCGGGGGCCGGCGTGGCACCGTCCGCAGGTGTCTCCTCGGGGGCGGGCGCCTCCTGCGGCGACGCGCCGGGGACCACCGCCAGGACCGGCCGGAAGCGCAGCTCCGCCGTCTGGCCGACGATCTGGACGAGCTCGTCCTCGCCCACCCCCGGGACGGCGACGATCACGTTGTTGCTGCCCTGTGTCGACACCTCGGCCTCGGCCACGCCGGAGCCGTTCACCCGGTCGCGGATGATCTCGACGGCCTGGGCCATGCTGTCCGGCGACGGGTCCGAGCCGTCAGGCGTGCTGGCGGTCAGCGTGATGCTGGTGCCGCCGCGCAGGTCCAACCCCAGCCGGGGCAACCAGAGGTCCTGCACGGCCAGCAGGCCGTACACGAGCGCGAGCGCCGCGAGGACGACGCTCAGCGAGCGCCACGGCCGGGGCGCGTTGGTCGAGGCCACGGTGGGTCGGTCTCCTCATCTTTGCCGCCGGTCGCCCCGCGACGGGGTCGCGGTGGCGCGGTCGGCTCCGGGTGGTCAGTCGACGGGGGCCGGGGTCACAGCCGGCCACCGGGCGGCTCGTCGTCGGGGCGCTGCTGCTCCAGCTCGCCGCCGACGTCCGACGTCGTCCCGTCACCCGGGGCGTCGTCGGGAGCCGTCGGGTCGTCCAGCACCCGCACCACGGCCTGGCGGGCATAGCGGCTGAGCACACCGGGCGCCACCTCGAGCACTACGTGGTCGTCCTCCACGGCGGCCACCGTCGCGTACAGGCCGGCGCCGGTCATCACCCGCTGACCTGGAACCAGGGCACCCTGCACGCGGGACAGCTCGCGCGCTCGGTTGCGCTGCGGCCGGATGATGAACAGCCAGAACACGGCGACGATGAGGACCAGGGGCAGCAGCTCCATGAACGGTGACGGTTCCCTTCAGGCGGCACCGGACGGGCGCGCCACGACGCAGCGCCGCCGGACGACGGACGCGCCGGCATTCTAGACCCCGCGTCAGCTCGGGCGTTCACGCGCGGGACTCCTCCGGCGGCTCCTCCTCGACCGCGGAGAAGAGGTCGGGATGCGTGGGAAAGGCGCCGTCGGCGGGCACGGGGAGGCGTAGGTGACGCCAGGCGGCCGGCATGGCGACCCGGCCGCGCGGGGTGCGGGCGACCAGGCCGGCGCGGACGAGGAAGGGTTCGGCGACCTCCTCGACGGTCTCCCGCTCCTCCCCCACGGCCACCGCGACGGTGGAGAGCCCGACCGGTCCCCCTCCGAAGCGTCGGCACAGGGCGTCGAGCACTGCACGGTCCAGTCGGTCCAGCCCCAGGTCGTCGACCTCGAAGACCTCGAGCGCGGCTCGGGCGACGGAACCCGTCACGACCCGGTCGGCGCGGACCTCGGCGAAGTCACGGACCCGCCGCAGCAGTCGGTTCGCGATCCGCGGCGTGCCGCGCGACCGACCGGCGATCTCGCGACCGCCGTCGAGCCGAAGGTCGACGCCGAGCAACCGCGACGAGCGGGCGAGCACCTGCTCCAGCTCGTGCGCCGCGTAGAGGTCGAGGTGCCCGGTGAAGCCGAACCGGTCGCGCAGCGGGCCGGGCAGCAGTCCGGTGCGTGTCGTCGCGCCCACCAACGTGAACGGTGGCAGGTCGAGCGGGATCGCCGTCGCCCCGGGGCCCTTGCCCACGACGACGTCGACCCGGAAGTCCTCCATCGCGGTGTAGAGCATCTCCTCGGCCGGCCGGGCCATGCGGTGGATCTCGTCGAAGAAGAGGACGTCACCCTCGGTGAGAGCCGACAGGATGGCCGCGAGGTCGCCGGCGTGCTGGACGGCCGGGCCGCTGGTGATGCGCAGCGGCGCCCCCATCTCGGCCGCCACGATCATCGCCAGGGTGGTCTTGCCCAGCCCCGGGGGGCCGGAGAGCAGGACGTGGTCGGCCACGCCCCCGCGACCGCGGGCCGCCTCCAGGACCAGCGACATCTGCTCGCGTACCCTCTCCTGGCCCACGAACTCGGCCAGGGAGCGGGGCCGCAGCGCCGCCTCGACGGCGCGCTCGTCGGCGTCGGCACCGGTCTCTACCAACCGCGGCTCGCCGGTGCTCACGAGCGGTTCAGGGTCCGGAGGGCGGCCTTGAGGAGGCCGGGGACGTCGGAGCCGGGGCCCGACGACTCCGCCATCGGGGCCACGGCGTCGACAGCGGCGTCGGCCTCACGGGTCGTCCAGCCCAGGCCCAGCAGCGCGGCGTGCACCTGCCCTCGCCATCCGTCGGCGTCCGGGCTCCGGCCGGGCCGGTCGGACCCGGTCGGACCCGTCGGCGGTCCCAACCGGTCACGCAGCTCGAGCACGATGCGCTGGGCACCCTTGCGGCCGATGCCGGGGACCTTGGTCAAGGCGGTCAGGTCCTCGGTGGTGACCGCACGGCGCAGGTCGTCGGGTCCGTGCACGGCCAGCATCGCCTGGGCCAGCCGGGGACCCACCCCGCTGGCCGTCTGCAGGAGCTCGAACACGGAGCGCTCGTCGTCGTCGGCGAAGCCGTACAACGTCAGCGAGTCCTCGCGGACGACCAGGCTGGTGGCCAGCTGGGTCTCCGCGCCCGGGCGCAGGCCGGCGAGCGTGGCCGGGGTGCACTGCACGGCGATCCCGACTCCGCTCAGGTCGACGACGGCCTGCTCGGGCCCGACGGTGGCCACCCGGCCGCGCACGAAGGCGATCACGACAGCGTGCCTCCTCGGACGGCGGCCGCGGCGGCTGCGAGCCGCTGCTGGGCACCCCCGCGCCACACGTGGCAGATCGCCAGCCCGAGTGCATCCGCCGCGTCGGCCGGCCGGGGCGGGGCGGGCAGGCGCAGGATGCGGGTCACCATCGCCGTCACCTGTCCCTTGCCGGCCCGTCCGTCGCCGGTGACCGCGGCCTTGACCTCGCTCGGGGTGTGGAGCGCCAACGGCAGGCCTCGGCGCGCCGCGACGAGGACAGCCACACCGCTGGCCTGGGCCGTTCCCATGACCGTACGGACGTTGAGCTGGCTGAACACCCGCTCCACGGCCACCGCGTCCGGTCGGCACCGGTCGAACCACGCCTCCAGCTGGTCCTCGAGGACGACCAGCCGGTTGCCGAGGGGAGCCGCGGCCGCGGTGCGCACGACGCCGACGTCGACCAGCGCCAGCGGCGTGCCCGGCCCCCCGTCGACCACGCCGAGCCCGCACCGGGTCAGCCCGGGGTCGATTCCGAGCACGCGCACCCGACCACTCCTCGTCGTCCGGACGTGCGAACACCTGTTCGCACGCGCCAGACGTTACCCGTCGGTGAGGCTCGGGCCCGGTTGCGACGCGCCGCTCACGGCTCCTTGTCGAGCAGGTCCCGCTCGGAGATGTAGTCCTCGCCGTGCTCCTCGGGTGCCAGCAGCGCCTCGCCCGGCTCCCCCCGGCGCTCCTGGCCTGCGGCCCCGCCGTGCTTGGCGCCGGTCGCCGGCCCCTGGCGCCGTTCGCTCCGGCTCCGCTGGTGGCCGGTCTGCCGTTCGTGGCTCTGGTGGGCGCCGGGCCCGTACTTACGCCGCTCGCTCATGGTCACCATCCTCCCTGGTCGCATCGCCCGTCGCCCTCCGTATCACGCCAGGTTGCCACCCAGCACCGTGCCCAGGACCAGGAACGCACAGGTGAGCGCGAAGAGGATCGCCAGGAGCGGGACGATGAAGCGGACGTACTTGTTGTACCCCACCTTCGCCAGGACGAGACCGCCCATGACCACCGCCGAGGTAGGCGTCACCAGGTTCACGATGCCCGACGCGGACTGGTAGGCCGTGACCACCAGGGAGCGGCTGACCTCGGCGAAGTCCCCGAGCGGGGCGAGGATGGGCATAGCCAGCGTGGCGTGACCTGAGGAGGACGGCACCAGGAAGGCCAGGGGGATGTTCACGATGAACATCACGACCGCGAAGAAGGCCGAGGAGGTCGAGGAGACCGCGTTCTCGAGCGAGTTCAGGATCGTGTCGGTCACGTCGGCGTTGTTCATGATCACGGTGACGCCACGAGCGACGGCGATGATCAGCGCGGCTCCGATGAAGTCGCCGGCCCCCTCCACGAACGTGTCGGTCAGGCCCTTCTCCCCCAACCGCCCGATCAGGCCGATGAGGATGGCGGCCGCGAGGAAGAGGGCCGCGAGCTCGGGGAAGTACCAGTCCAGCTGCCAGGCGAACGGCTCGGCGTCACTGCCCTGCAGGACGTTGGCCCACGGGATCACGGAGAAGATCATCAGGACGAACGTCAGCGCGAAGACCCAGATCACCGCCCGTTGGCGCCCCGTCATGTCCGGCGGCTCGGCGATGGACTTGCCGACCATCTCGCGGTCACCGGGCAGGTAGCCGACCAGCGAGCGGTCCGGTGCCCGGTGCACCCGCCGGGCATACCGCGTGACGAACCAGATCGCGACCGCCGTGAGGGTCACCCACATCACCAGGCGCAGCACGATGCCGTCGCCGACGGAGATCTCGGCCGCCGAGGACGCGACCCCTGTGGCGAAGGGGTTGACCGTCGAGGTCATCGTGCCGACGCCCGCACCGATCAGGATGACCGAGGCGGCGGTCAGCCGGTCGTACCCGAGGCTGAGGAGCAGCGGGACGACCAGTCCGTAGAAGCCCAGTGTCTCCTCGGCCATCCCGTACGTCGTGCCACCCAGGGAGAAGATCACCATCAGCACGACGATCAGGACGATGCTGCGGTTGCGGAGCCGGTGGGACAACCGCGCGACCCCGACGTCGAGGGCGCCGGTCCGAATCGTCATCGTGATGAAGACTCCGATGGCCAGGACGAAGAAGAACACCGCGACTGCGCCGAAGATGTCGCCTGACTCGTACGGGCCGATGAACCCGGTCTCGCTGCTCTCCACCCCGAACAGGCCGTTGACCGGGGCGAGGAAGAGCTCGTAGACGCGGTCGAGGAAGGTCAGCTCGGAGTCGACGCGTTCGTAGCTGCCGGGGATCGGCCGCCCGTCATCGCCGATCAGGTAACGCCCCGCCGGGATCACGAACGCCAGCAGCCAGACGCTGACGGTGACGAAGAAGAGGATCGTGAAGGCGCTGGGGAAGCGGAAACCCTTGCGCTCCTCCTCGGTGGTCGCCGGTGGTGTCGTCTCGGTGGACATGGCGGGGCCCTCCTCGGAAACCGGTCCGCGCCGGTGCGGACCGACTCTGTTGTCCCACGTCCCCCCGGTCCTGGCCAGGGTCCGTCGTCGGACGTCCGGAATGTCGGGGACTAGGTCCCGGACCGACCGGGACTTCGGTCTCGTGACGGCCAGGTCGCTGGTTGGTGTGGTGAGCCGGGGATGGCGCAGGCTCGCGCGGTCGGGCAGTCTGCGCCCGAGGGCGCGTCACCGCGGCCGCGCCCGTGCGAGGGAGGAGAGCAGCCATGACCAGGTTCCACGTGGACTCGGAGGTGGGCCGGCTGCACCAGGTCATCCTCCACCGGCCGGGGCTGGAGCTGGCCCGGCTCACCCCCAGCAACGTCGACGACCTGCTCTTCGACGACGTCCTCTGGCCCAAGGCCGCGCGCGGCGAACACGACGCCTTCGCCGACGGACTGACCGAGCGCGGCGTCCAGGTCCTCCTCTTCCACGAGCTCCTGCAGGAGACCCTCGAGGTCAAGGAGGCCCGCGAGTTCATCGCCGAGCGGATCATCAACCGGTACACCACCGGCAGCACCCTGGTGAAGCCGTTGCGGGACTTCTTCATGGAGGTCGACTCCGACAACCTTGCCCAGTTCATGATCGGCGGCATCGTGCCCAGCGACCTGCCGCGGGACCTGCCGAGGAGTCTGCGATCGGTGTCGCTCACCGAGGAGGACTTCGTCCTCCCACCGCTGCCGAACCACCTCTTCACGCGGGACACGTCCTGCTGGGTGTACGACGGTGTCTCGATCAACCCGATGGCCAAGCCGGCCCGGCAGCGCGAGACGGTCCACTACCAAGCCATCTACCGGTGGCACCCGATGTTCGCGCACGGCGACTTCAACATCTGGTACGGCGAGGACCCCGACGTGCACCGCGAGCCCGCCACGATCGAGGGCGGCGACGTGCTGGTCATCGGCAGAGGGACCCTGCTGGTCGGGATGAGCGAGCGCACCACGGCGATGGGCATCGAGAACCTCGGCCACACCCTGCTCAACGGCGGAGGGGCCGACCGCATCATCGTGCTCGAGCTGCCCAAGCGCCGGGCGTTCATGCACCTGGACACAGTCATGACGATGGTCGACCGCGACAAGTTCACGGTCTACCCCTTCCTCTCCAGGGACCTGAGGGTCTTCGTCGTCGAGCAGACCGACGAGGACCCGGAGACGCTGGAGGTGCGCGAGGTCGACAGCCTCTACGACACCATCGCCGAGTCCATCGGGGTCGAGCGGGTCCAGGTCCTCACACCCGACACCGACATCCGCCAGGCCGAGCGCGAGCAGTGGGACGACGGGAGCAACGTCCTGGCCCTCGAGCCGGGCGTCGTCTTCGCCTACGAGCGCAACGTCGTGACCAACACGATGCTGCGCAAGCACGGGATCGAGGTCATCACCGTGCGGGGCAACGAGCTCGGCCGGGGCCGCGGTGGTCCGCGCTGCATGAGCTGCCCCGTCGTCCGCGACCCCGTCGACTGAGGAGAGATCCGTGCCCGTCAACCTGCGTCACCGCAACTTCCTCAAGGAGCTGGATTTCACCCCGCAGGAGTGGAAGTTCCTGCTCGGCCTGTCGGCCGACCTCAAGGCTGCCAAGTACACGGGCACGGAACGGCAATGCCTGCGGGGCAAGAACGTCGCCCTGATCTTCGAGAAGACGTCGACCCGTACCAGGTGCGCCTTCGAGGTCGCCGCGTACGACCAGGGGGCCGGGGTGACCTACCTGGACCCCAGCGGCTCGCAGATAGGGCACAAGGAGTCCATGGCGGACACCGCTCGCGTGCTCGGGCGCTACTACGACGGGATCGAGTACCGGGGATCGGCCCAGGCCAACGTCGAGACCCTCGGGGAGTACGCGGGCGTGCCGGTGTGGAACGGTCTCACCGACGAGTGGCACCCCACCCAGATGCTCTGCGACATGCTCACGATGCGGGAGCACTCCCCCAAGCACGACGAGGAGATCGCGTTCGCCTACTGCGGGGACACCCGCAACAACATGGGCAACTCCCTGCTGGTCACCGGGGCGATGATGGGCATGGACGTCCGCATGGTGGCGCCAGAGGCGCTGTGGAACGACGACGAGGTCGTCGGGGCGGCCCGGGAGATCGCCGACCGCACCGGCGCCCGGATCACGCACACCGCCGACGTCGAGGAGGGCGTGCGTGGCGTGGACTACCTCTACACCGACGTCTGGGTGTCGATGGGTGAGCCGAAGGAGGTCTGGGACGAGCGCGTCGGCCTGCTGAGGCCGTACCAGGTGAACATGGACATGGTGCGCGCGACGGGCAACCCCGGTGTCAGGTTCATGCACTGTCTGCCCGCCTTCCACGACGACGAGACGGTCGTGGGCAAGGACATCGCCGAGAAGACCGGCATGGACGACGGGCTCGAGGTCAGCCACGAGGTGTTCGAGTCGCCGCACTCGATCGTCTTCGACCAGGCGGAGAACCGCATGCACACCATCAAGGCGATCATGGTCGCCACCCTGGGGGACTGACCGGTGCGCATCGTCGCCGCCCTGGGTGGCAACGCCTTGCTGGCCCGCGGCCAGACGCCTGACGCCGACGTCCAGGAGGCCAACGTCGCCCGGGCGGTTGCGGCACTGGCCCCCCTGGCGGAGGAGCACGAGGTCGTCCTGACGCACGGCAACGGGCCGCAGGTCGGCGTGCTCGCGATGCAGAGCGCCTCGGACCCCAACCTCACCACGCCGTACCCCTTCGACGTCCTCGGTGCGCAGACCCAGGGGATGATCGGCTACTGGCTGCTGCAGGCCCTGCAGAACTCCATGCCAGGTCGTCAGGTCGCGGCCATCATCAACCAGACGCTCGTGCTGGCCGCCGACCCCGCGTTCGACAATCCCACGAAGTTCGTGGGCGAGGTGATGGACGAGGCGGAGGCCGACCGGATCGCCGCCGAGCGGGGCTGGACGGTCCGGCAGGACGGCGACCACTGGCGGCGGGTCGTGGGCTCGCCGCACCCCCAGCGCGTCGTCGAGACCAGGCTCATCCGGCTGTTGCTCGCCAGCGGGGCCGTCGTCGTGTGCGCCGGGGGCGGTGGCGTGCCGGTCATCCGCAACGAGCAGGGCCACCTGGAGGGGGTGGAGGCCGTCGTCGACAAGGACCTGACCGCGGCGGTCCTGGCCGAGGCCCTCGAGGCCGACGCGCTGCTGATCCTCACCGACACCCCGTTCGTGATGCGCGACTTCGGCAGCCCGGAGCAGGCGCCGATCACCCGGGCGACGCCGGCCGCGATGCGGCGCCTGGAGTTCCCCGCGGGGTCCATGGGACCCAAGGTCGAGGCGGTGTGCCGGTTCGTGGAGCTGACCGGCGACATGGCGGCGATCGGCCGCCTGGACGAGGCCCCCGCGATCCTCGCCGGCACCGCCGGCACGATCATCACCCCCGGGGGCGACTACGGCGGCCCCAACGACCTCCGTCCCCTGGTGTGACTGGTGTGCCCGGACCCCGAATGACCACGTTCACTACCCTCGCGGGGCCATCACGAGGCGTCCGAGCCTGGTGATGGCACCAGCGCCCAGGTGATGGCCGGGAGCGATTCGCCAGAGCGTCAGCCGACGGCCTCCATGACCTCGTCCGAGACGTCGTAGTTGGCGTAGACGTTCTGCACGTCGTCGCTGTCCTCGAGCGCCTCGACGAGCCGGAAGACCTTGCGTGCGCCTTCCTCGTCCAGGGGGACGCTGACCGACGGGAGGAACGAGGACTCGGCCGACTCGTAGTCGAGCTCTCCCATCTGGACGGCCTCGCGCACCTGCACCAGGTCCGTCGCCTCGCTGACCACCTCGAAGGCCTCGCCCAGGTCGTTGACCTCCTCCGCCCCGGCCTCGAGCACCACCTCGAGCACGTCGTCCTCGGTGAGCTCACGACCCTCCTGCTGCTTCGGCAGCACGACCACGCCCTTGCGGTCGAAGAGGTAGGAGACGGAGTTGGGGTCGGCCATCGACCCACCGTGACGGGTCATGGCGACCCGGACCTCGGAGGCCGCACGGTTGCGGTTGTCGGTGAGGCACTCCACCAGGATCGCCACGCCATGCGGTCCGTAGCCCTCGTACATGATCGTCTGGTACTCGGCGCCCCCTGCCTCGGCGCCGGACCCCCGCTTGACCGCGCGGTCGATGTTGTCGTTGGGGACCGAGGACTTCTTGGCCTTCTGGATGGCGTCGTAGAGCGTGGGGTTGCCGGCCGGGTCTCCCCCGCCCGTCCGGGCGGCCACCTCGATATTCTTGATCAACTTGGCGAAGAGCTTGCCGCGCCGGGCGTCGACCACGGCCTTCTTGTGCTTCGTGGTCGCCCACTTGGAGTGGCCGGACATCCGCGATCTCTCCTTGTCGCCCTCGTGTGCAGGTCTAGCCGGCGGCGCGCACCATCTCGAGGAAGAGCCGGTGCACCCGGGTGTCGCCGGTGAGCTCCGGGTGGAACGAGGTCGCGAGCAGGCCGCCCTGCCGCACCGCGACGATCCTATCCGCGGCGGGCCCGGCAGCGACCCGGGCGAGCACGTCCACGTCGGCGCCCACCTTCTCCACCCAGGGAGCGCGGATGAAGACCGCGCGCAGGGCAGGGCCGGGGTCCAGCGCCGGGAAGTCGAGGTCGGCTTCGAAGGAGTCAACCTGTCGTCCGAAGGCGTTGCGCCGCACCACGACGTCGAGGCCGCCGACGGTCTCCTGGCCGGCGACACCGCCCTCGAGGTGGTCGGCCAGCATGATCATCCCCGCGCAGGAGCCGTAGGCCGGCAGGCCCGCTCGGACGGCCTCCCGGAGCGGGTCCAGCAGATCGTTGACCACCGCGAGGCGCCACATGGTCGTGGACTCGCCACCCGGCAGCACCAGCCCGTCGACCTGCGCCAGCTCCCCGGCGGTACGCACAGGACGGCTGCGTGCCCCGACGGAGTCCAGCGCGCGACGGTGCTCGCGCACGTCGCCCTGCAGGGCGAGGACGCCGACGAGCGGGGGCGAGGTCACGTCTCCAGGGTACGGGGCCGCCCGGAGCCCGGGCCGCGGCGGCGGCGCGGGACCAGGGCCCTGTGGTCCCCGTCACGCCGCCTTTCGGCTCGCTTCAGACGCGGTCGTACGGGGGTAGGACTGGAGGAGACCGCCGTGGGTCCCCGCGGCGGGACGACGGCTCAGGAGGAACGCGTGACCACGGACGAGACCCGCCACCCGGCCACCGTCCAGGACTCCTTGCACCTCGCCGGCGGCTTCGGCGCAGGTGAGCGGGACAGGGTGGTCTCGACCATGTCCCGGCTCGACGAGCGGCTGCGCTCGTTCACGACCGACCAGGTGCGCCTCGAGCTGTCGGTGAAGGAGCGCGACGGCGCCGACCAGCGGACCACCCTCGAGGCCTGGCTGGCGGGCTTCCCGCGACTCGTCGCGACGTCGCGCAACACCGACCTCGGTCAGGCGCTCGCCGAGGTGCGTGACGACATGGTCCGGCAGGTATCCGACGTCAAGCACGCCCGGGAACCGCGCAGCAACCGGCGGTTGCGCGGACCGCGGCCGTGACCGCCGTCGCCTCACCAGCCGCGGTCGGCCAGGCGGTGCGGCACGGGGAGCTCCTCGACGTTGATGCCGACCATGGCCTCACCGAGGCCGCGAGACACCTTGGCGACGACGTCGGGGTTGTCGTGGTGCATGGTCGCCTGCACGATGGCGGCCGCCCGGCGGGCGGGGTCACCGGACTTGAAGATCCCCGAGCCCACGAAGACGCCGTCGGCGCCCAGCTGCATCATCATGGCGGCGTCGGCCGGCGTCGCGATCCCGCCGGCGGTGAACAGCACGACCGGCAGCGACCCGCGTCCGGCCACCTCGCGGACCAGCTCGTAGGGGGCTTGCAGCTCCTTGGCGGCCACATAGAGCTCGTCCGGGCTCATCGAGGACAGCCTGCGCAGCTCCGCGCCGATCGTCCTCATGTGGGTGACGGCGTTGGACACGTCGCCCGTGCCGGCCTCGCCCTTCGACCGGATCATGGCCGCTCCCTCGGCGAGCCGCCGGAGGGCCTCCCCGAGGTCGGTGGCCCCGCAGACGAAGGGGACGGTGAACTGCCACTTGTCGATGTGGTGGGTGTAGTCGGCGGGGCTCAGCACCTCCGACTCGTCGATGTAGTCCACCCCGAGCGCCTGGAGGACCTGCGCCTCGACGAAGTGGCCGATCCGGGCTTTGGCCATCACCGGCACGGAGACGGCCTCGACGATGCGCTCGATCATGTCCGGGTCGGACATCCGCGAGATGCCACCCTGGGCGCGGATGTCGGCGGGGACGCGCTCGAGCGCCATGACGGCCACGGCCCCGGCGTCCTCGGCGATCCGGGCCTGCTCGGGCGTGACCACGTCCATGATCACGCCGCCCTTGAGCATCTCTGCCATGCCGCGCTTGACGCGGGCGGTGCCGGTCGCGGCCCCGGCAGCCGTCGTCCGGGTGGTGGGGGCAGTCGCTGGGTCGGACACGGGGTCGGGCACGGAGGACCTCACGGGCGTCGCGGACAGGGGTGGACCCCTCCATGGTAGGCGCGCGCGGGCTCAGCTCAGCCCGGGCGGCGGGGAGTCGTCCATCTCGACGGTCTCGGGCCAGCCGGCCCGGCCCGCCAGGCCGAGGCGACGCACCACGACCTTGCGACGCAGCCGCCTCGTCGTCCGCACCGCGTCGTTGTGGAAGCGCCGGGCGTGCTCCACCCGTCGGCACGCGGCGGCCAGCTCGTCCAACAACGGGCCAGCTCCCGGCCGGCCTCGCAGGAGCCGGACGTGCTCCCGGTCGCCGAGTGCCAGGCCGAGGGCGGCGGTGAGGTCGCTCTCGGCCTGCTCCCGCCCGTCTTCGTCGACGGCCCGCGCCCCATGGGCGGCGTCGGCCACCAGGAGCGAGCTAGCCGGGTCGAGCAGACCGCTCGTGGCCAGCTCGAGCGCCGCCCCCGAGCGACGCAGCAGCTGCGCATCGAGGACGGCGCGCGCGGCCTCCACCCGGTTGTGCATCCGGTCGACCCGGGTGGCGGTCCAGGTGAGGTAGACGGTCGCGAGGACGGCCACCAGGACCCCGACGAGCAGGAACTCCACGAACGGCGGCACGGTCCCCCCTTCAGCCGGTGGACCGGGGCGGGTCGCCCGGGGCCGGCCGCCGGCCCGACGCCGCCGCCATCTCGTAGACGGCGAGCACGTCGTCGGTGACCCTGGACCAGTCGTAGCGCCGCACGGCGACGGCGGCCACCTCGCTGAGCCGGCGCCGCCGCGACGGGTCGTCGAGCAGCCCGGCAAGGGCCTTCGTGAGGGCCGGGGCGTCACCCGAGGGCACCAGCACGCCGAGGCGGCCCTCGTCGAGCACGGCGCGGAAGGCCGCGAGGTCGCTGGCGAGGACCGGGGTACCTGCCGCCATCGCCTCGGCGAGCACGATTCCGAAGGACTCGCCGCCGGTGTGCGGCGCCACGTAGACGTCGCTGGAGGCGAGCATGACCGCCTTGTCCTCCTCGGACACGCTTCCGAGGAAGGTGACCGAGGACCGGACGCGCTCGGGCAACCCTGCTCGGTGCTCGTCGACGTCCCCTCTGCCGGCGACCAGCAGGCGGGCGCCGGCGCGCTCCCGGACGAGGTCGGTCCAGGCATCGAGCAGGACCGGCAGGCCCTTGCGGGGCTCGTCCAGCCGGCCGAGGAAGCAGGCCGTCCCCTCGGTGCCGCGCCAACCGGGCCGCCGCTCGGCGGCGGCGAAGACGTCCACGTAGAGGCCGTTGGGGATGAGCACCGGGTCGCCGCCGAAGTGCTGCACCAGCGTCGTCCTGGCCTCCTCGCTCACGGCCACCCGGGCCGTGATCTTCTCCATGGCAGGCTGGAGGATGCCGAAGGCCGCGTTCATCGCCCGTGACCGCGACATGGACGTGTGGAACGTCGCCACGACGGGCACCGTGGCCCACCACACCGCCAGCAGCGACAGGCTGGGGGTCGCCGGCTCGTGCACGTGCACGACGTCGAAGGCGCCGTCCCCGAGCCAGCGCCGCACCCGGTTCGCGGACAGCGGCCCGAAGGTCAGCCGGGCCACCGAGCCGTTGTACCGGACGGGCACCGCGCGGCCGGCGCTGACGACATAGGGCGGCACCGGGGTCCCGTCGTCAGCGGGGGCCAGGACCGACACCGTGTGCCCGCGACGCCGCAGCTCCTCCGCCAGGTCGCGCACGTGGACCTGCACGCCACCGGGGACGTCCCAGGAGTACGGACAGACGATCCCCACCCTCACCGGTCGGCCCCCACATGCGCCGGGCGCCCCGGGTCGAGGTCGGCCGAGAAGACGGTCTGGAGCATGTGCCAGTCCTGCGGGGCGGACCGGATGCCGGCGGAGAAGACGTCGGCCACCTGCTGCGTCATGGCTGTGTGCCGGGTCCGGCCCAGGCCAATGCCCGGTGGCAGGACCTCCTCGTGGAACCGGATGACGAGGCGGTGGTCGGGAGCGTCCCCCTCGTACGCGAGCGTGACCGGCAGCAACGCGGCGCCGGTCCGCAGGGCCAGCGCGGCCGGTCCCGGTGGCATCCGCGCGGCCTCCCCCAGCAGCACGACCTCGACACCGCGGGAGGTGAGGTCGCGGTCCGCGAGCAGGGGCACCAGCCGGGGCTCCCGGAGCCGCCGGGCCAAGGCGCCGAAGACCTCCTCCCGGCCGCCGGTCAGGGGCAGGATCTCCATGCCCAGTCCGGTCCGGTAGGCAAGGAAGCGGTCGTAGAGCCGTTCGGGTTGCAGGCGCTCGGCCACCGTGGTCACCGGGACACCCGTGAGACAGGCCCACGCGCCGCCGTGGTCCCAGTTGGCCATGTGCGGGAGCGCCGCGACGACACCGCGGCCGCTCGCGAGGGTGTCGCGCAGCCGGTCCTCCCCCTCCACCAGGACGCGGGAGACCACCCGCTCCCGGTCCCAGTCCGGCAGCCGGAACGCGTCGCACCAGTAGCGGAGATAGGAGCGCATGCCGGCGCGGCACGCCTCCCGGACCTCCGGCGACCCCACCGGCGCGGCCAGTGCCCGAGCCAGGTTGGCTTCCAGCCGACGAACCCCTCGTCCACGGCGCCGCCAGGCGGCGTCGGCCAACCGGTCGAAGGAGGAGTACGCCACGCGCTCCGGCAGCCGCCGCACGGCCGACCAGCCGCCGCTGTAGCCGAGCACGGCGAGCTGCTCGCGGATCCCCGCGGCCACGGCCACGCTCACGAGGGGTGCGGCAGCGCCTGGCGCCGCACCTCGAGGACTCGCTGGCCCACGGTCCAGGCGCTCGCGGCAGCGAGCAGCCACAGCACGACCTCGAGCACCGCGACCGGCAGGCCGAGGAGCCCGACGAGCCCGACCGTGAGGAGGACGGCGACGAGCCGGTCGGCGCGCTCCGCGACGCCGACGTCGGCGGTCATGCCCAGGCCCTCGGCGCGCGCCTTCGTGTACGAGACGATGGCACCGAGCGCCAGACACGCCAGCGCCAGCGCCGCCAGCCGCAGGTCGTCGCCCGCCCCGGCGAACCACAGCACCAGACCGCCGAAGACCGCGGCGTCGCCGAACCGGTCGAGCACCGAGTCCAGGAAGGCCCCCCAGGAGCTGGAGCGTCCCGACAGCCGGGCCATCGTGCCGTCGAGCGTGTCGGCGAAGACGAACGCCGTGATCACCAGCGTGCCCGCGAGGAACTCACCGCGGGGGTAGAAGCCGAGGGCACCCACGCACACTCCCACCGTGCCCACGACGGTGACCACGTCCGGGCTGATCCCGGCGCGCAGGAGCCCGCGGGCCACCGGGGTGAGGATCCGCGTCACCGCGGCTCGGGCGAAGCGGTTGAGCATGCGGAGGGGCCTTCGTTCGGGGTCCGGGGCGGCGCCATGCTAGCCGTGGCGGGCGCCAGCCCCTTGTGCCGTTCCGGGTCCCGGGTAAAGGCTGCCCTGGACCGGACAGCGCAAGGAGGCGAAGTCATGGCGGACAAGCAGGCGGGTCAGGCCGGGGCCGCGGGCAGGGCACCGGTGGCCGACCGGCCCGACGAGGTGCGCAACGTCGTGCTGGTGGGCCACACCGGATCGGGCAAGACCACCCTGGTCGAGACCCTGCTGGGGACGACGGGGACGATCCCGCGCCCGGGCCGGGTCGAGGACGGCACGACCGTCAGCGACCACGACGAGGCGGAGATCCGCCAGCAGCGGTCGGTGGGCCTCTCCCTCGCCCCGCTCCAGCACGAGGGCACCAAGGTCAACCTGCTGGACACGCCCGGCTACGCCGACTTCGTCGGTGACCTGCGCGCCGGCCTGCGCGCCGCCGACTGCGCGCTGTTCGTCGTCTCGGCCGTGGACGGCATCGACGGGACCACCCGGATGCTCTGGGACGAGTGCGCCGCGGTCGCGATGCCCCGCGCCGTCGTCGTGACCAAGGCCGACCACGGCAGGGCGGACTGGGACGCCACCCTGGCCGCGTGCCAGGAGGCGTTCGGAGAGAAGGTGCTCCCCCTCTACCTGCCGATGACGGACGACGGCGCCCCACCGGCCGGGCTGCTCGCCCTGCTGAGCCAGCGGGTCGTCGACTACTCCGGCGGCGAGCGGGTCGAGCGCGAGCCCGACGAGGCCGAGGCCGAGCGCATCGCCGAGGCCCGGGGCACCCTGATCGAGGCGGTGATCGAGGAGTCCGAGGACGAGTCCCTGATGGACCGCTACCTCGGCGGCGAGGAGATCGACCTCGAGGTCCTCGTCGACGACCTCGAGAAGGCCGTCGCGAAGGCCACCTTCTTCCCCGTCCTCACGACGGCGGCGCCCAACCCGCTCGGGACCGCCGAGCTGCTCGAGATCATGACCAGCGCCTTCCCCTCGCCGTACGAGCACCCGCTGCCGGAGGTCACGACGCTGGACGGCAAGCCCCGTACCGGTCTCTCCTGCGAACCGGACGGGCCGCTGCTCGCCGAGGTGGTCAAGACCACGTCGGACCCGTACGTCGGGCGAATCAGCCTGGTCCGCGTCTTCTCCGGAACCCTGCGCCCGGACCTCACCGTGCACGTGTCCGGCCACTTCCTCGCCGAACGCGGGCACGAGGAGCACGACGAGGACGAGCGGATCGGCGCCCTGAGCTCGCCGCTGGGCCGTAACCAGCGCACGGTGGGCCAGTGCGTCGCGGGCGACATCTGCGCGGTCGCCAAGCTGTCGAAGGCCGAGACCGGGGACACCCTGTCCGACAAGGACGAGCCGCTGCTCATGCGGCCGTGGGCCATGCCGGAGCCGCTGCTCCCCGTCGCGATCGTGGCGCACGCCAAGGCCGACGAGGACAAGCTGTCGCAGGCCCTCCAGCGGCTCGGGGCCGAGGACCCGACCCTGCGCCTGGAGAACAACTCCGAGACCCACCAGCTCGTGCTGTGGACGATGGGCGAGGCCCACGCGGACGTGCTCCTCGACCGGCTCCGCAACCGCTACGGCGTCGCCGTGGACCAGGTCGACCTGCGGGTACCCCTCCGGGAGACCCTCTCCGGTCCGGCCAAGGGGCACGGCCGCCACGTCAAGCAGTCCGGGGGCCACGGCCAGTTCGCCGTCTGCGACGTCGAGGTGGAGCCGCTGCGCCAGGGGACCGGGTTCGAGTTCCACGACAAGGTCGTGGGCGGCGCCGTCCCGCGGCAGTTCATCCCGTCGGTGGAGAAGGGCGTGCGTGCTCAGATGGCCCGCGGTGTCGCTGCCGGCTACCCCGTGGTGGACATCAAGGTCACCCTCGTGGACGGCAAGGCGCACAGTGTGGACTCCTCGGACATGGCCTTCCAGACGGCGGGCGCCCTGGCGCTCCGCGAGGCGGCGGACGCGTCCGGGGTGCAGCTGCTCGAGCCGGTGGACGAGATCGGCGTCCTGGTCAGCGACGAGTACGTCGGGTCCGTCATGGGTGACCTGTCGTCCCGACGCGGCCGTGTCCTCGGCACCGAGCCGGTGGGCGTCGGCCGCACGCTGGTACGCGCCGAGGTGCCGCAGACCGAGATCGTCCGCTACGCCGTGGACCTGCGGTCCCTCAGTCAGGGCACCGGCAACTTCACCCGGCAGTTCGCTCGCTACGAGCCCATGCCTGCGCACC
Source organism: Jiangellales bacterium (assembly GCA_035462375.1). Taxonomy (GTDB): domain Bacteria; phylum Actinomycetota; class Actinomycetes; order Jiangellales; family Jiangellaceae; genus DASTQL01. The sequence goes on along the minus strand of DATHUJ010000155.1, from coordinate 4,299 downwards.
TGGCGGCGAAGGTCAAGGAGGCGGCGGCGGCGTCGTGACGGGCTCGCCGGGCGGAGGGGGCAGCGACCCGTCGAGCGCCGCGAGGGTCAGCAGCACGAGCGCGGAGGTCCACGCCAGCGGGGCGACCGACACCGGGCCGTCCGGGGCCACGCGCTCCGGGAAGGAGCCGACGCCGGTGCGGTTCGCGACCAGCCAGTCGAGCCGGGTGCGGGCGCCCTGGCGGTCGCCGGAGGCGGCGGCCGACAGGGCGAGGAGGGCGGTCGACGGCGTCCAGGCCTCGTCCAGGTCGTTCCAGTCCTCGCCGGGACGAACGCCCCCGTGCGGCAGCGCGAGCACCCGCCCGGCCGCGTGGACGGCGCCGCGGACCGCCGGCTCCTCCGGGCCGAACGGTGGGCCCAGGAAGGTGACGGAGCTGTCCAGGCCGTCGGAGTGCGGCCGGACCGGGTACCCGTGGTCGCCGAGGCTCCAGGACCGGTCCGCGGCCGCCACCCGGCGGTAGCCCGACGGCCTGAACTCCCGCTCCACGGCGGCCCCCAGCACCTCGGCGGCGTCCGCCCAGCGGGCCGCCGCGTCGTGGCGCCCGGTGGACCGGGCGAGATCCGACGCCGAGCGCAGGCCGGCCAGCAGCGGCGCGGCCAGGCCGAGGGTCACCACCTCCTGGGGGACCTCCCAGTAGTCCTGCCCGGCCGGCGGCAGCCCGTCAGCGCGGAGCGAGCCCGAGGCGGCATCGGCTGCCGCACCGATCGTCGGCCATAGCGAGGTGAGGTCGCGGTCCGCGCCCGGCCGCCCGCGCACCGTCGCGTACCAGGTCCAGGTCGCCCACAGGAACCACCCGTTCGAGTCCAGCTGCGTCCCCCGTTCGTCGGGGACTTCGCCTTCGAAGGTGTAACGGGCCTGCCACGTGCCGTCGGGTTCCTGGAGCCCGCCCAGGCGTCGGAGCACTCGGACCGCGTCGTCGTCGTGGCCGGTCACGGCGTAGGCGGCCGCCACGAAGCTGGCGTCCCGCGGCCATACGTAACGCCAGTACGACCGCCAGGCGGCGGCGACCGCACCGTCCTCCAGGGTGAGTGCGCGCAGGTCGAGCAGGGCCCGTTCCGCCACCTCACGGTCGGCGCGGGTCGCCCCGGGCACCGTGCCGTCGGCCAGCCACGCCCGCTGCCGGCCGACCACGGCCGAGGCGCCGGCGACGTCTGAGGCACCACGCGCCCCGGCTGGAACGAGCACGCTCGTACCGGGGACGAATGCGGCGGCGGTGTCCACCGCAACCTGCTGGCGCTCCCCCGCCGGACCCACCGCCAGCCCCTGGAGCAGGAGCGGCGGGGTGGGATGCCGTGGTCCGGGCACCACGAGCCCGAACGCGAGGAGGCCACCGGCGACGGCGACGACCAGCAGGCGCCTCACCGCCGGGGCCAGCTCTCCGCGAGCAGGTCCCGGGTCTCCGCCAGCAGCTGCGGGATGACCTTGGTCTGGGCGAGGACGGCCATGAAGTTGGCGTCCCCGCTCCACCGCGGGACCACGTGCTGGTGGAGGTGCTGGGACAGCGAGCCGCCGGCCACGCCCCCCAGGTTGAGACCCACGTTGAAGCCGTGCGGCGAGGAGGTGGCGCGGACCGCGCTCACGGCGTCGCGGGTCATCGACGTGAGCTCGACGGCCTCGGCGTCGGTCAGCTCCTCCAGGTCCGCCACGTGCCGGTAGGTCACCACCATCAGGTGTCCGGGGTTGTACGGGTGGAGGTTGAGCACCGCGTAGACGTGGGCGCCACGCGCCAGGACCAGGCCTTCGCGGTCGTCCAGGGTCGGGATCCGGCAGAACGGGCAGCCCTGCTCGGCCGGGCGGTCTGCGGTCGACTCGGCGGTGATGTAGGCCATCCGGTGCGGTGTCCAGAGTCGCGCCAGCCGGTCGGGGACCGCCACGCCGTCCTGAGGGACGAGGTCGGGGCGGCCGGTCCCCGGGTCGACGGTCATGTCGGCAGGCGTCGCTCGACGGCGTACACGACCTCGGCCACCGCCTCCTCCACGGGGACGGCGTTCTTCTGCGTGCCGTCGCGGTAGCGGAAGCTGACGGCGGACCGGGCCACGTCGTCGTCACCCGCGATCAGCATGAACGGCACCTTCTGCTTCTGGGCCGTCCGGATCTTCTTCTGCATCCGGTCCGGCGACGTGTCGACCTCCACCCGGATCCCGTGCTCGCGCAGCCGCGAGGCGACCTCCTCGAGGTGCGGCACGTGGGCGTCCCCGATCGGGATGCCGACGACCTGCACGGGCGCCAGCCACGCCGGGAAGGCCCCGGCATAGTGCTCGAGCAGGATGCCGAAGAAGCGCTCCTCCGAGCCGAACAGGGCCCGATGGATCACCGACGGGCGCCGGCGCGTGCCGTCCGCGGCCTGGTACTCCAGGTCGAAGCGGTCAGGGAACTGGAGGTCGACCTGGAGGGTCGACAGCTGCCACCTGCGACCGATCGCGTCACGTACGTGCACATCGATCTTGGGCGCGTAGAAGGCGCCCTCCCCCTCGGCCACCTCGTACGGGAGGCCGGCTCGCTCGATCGCGGCCTCGAGGGCGGCCTCGGCGGCGTCCCAGTCCTCGACCTCGCCGACGAACTTCTCCGGGCGCGTCGACAGCTCGGCGGTGAACTCCGTGAGGCCGTAGTCGCGGAGCAACCCGACGACGAAGTCCAGCAGCGACGCCAGCTCGTCCGCCAGCTGCTCGGGGGTGCAGAAGATGTGCGAGTCGTCCTGGGTGAACCCGCGCGCCCGGGTCAGCCCGTGCACCACGCCGGACTTCTCGTAGCGGTACACGGTGCCGAACTCGAAGAGCCGCAGCGGGAGCTCGCGGTAGGACCGCCCCCTCGACCGGAAGATCATCATGTGCATGGGGCAGTTCATCGGCTTCAGGTAGTAGCGATGACCCTGGTCGAGCTCCATCGCGGGATACATGGCGTCGGCGTACCACTGGAGGTGCCCGGAGGTCTGGAACAGCGCCTCCTTGGACAGGTGCGGCGTGTACACGAACTCGTAGCCCGCCGCCTCGTGCCGCCGGCGGGAGTACTCCTCCATCACCCGGCGCACGATGCCGCCACGGGGGTGCCACACCGCCAGACCGGAGCCGATCTCCTCAGGGAAGGAGAAGAGGTCGAGCTCGGCGCCCAGCCGTCGGTGATCGCGCTTCTCCGCCTCCGCGAGCATGTCGAGGTGCGCGCGCATCGCCTCCTTGGACTCCCACGCGGTGCCGTAGATGCGCTGGAGCTGCGGGTTGTCCTCGCTCCCCCGCCAGTACGCGGCGGCGACCCTCGTCAGCCGGAAGGCCGGGATGTCCCGGGTGGTGGGCACGTGCGGGCCGCGGCACAGGTCCTTCCACGCGGTGGTGCCGTCCGGTCGCAGGTTGTCGTAGATGGTCAGCTCGCCGCCGCCGACCTCGACCGCTGAACCGTCCTCCTCGCTCGGCGCTCCCTTGAGGCCGATCAGCTCGAGCTTGTAGGGCTCGTCGGCCAACTCGGCCCGCGCCTCGCCCTCGGTGACCGGTCGCCGCGAGAAACGCTGGCGCTCCTTGACGATCTGGCGCATCCGGGTCTCGATCCGGTCCAGGTCCTCGGGCGTGAACGGGCGGGCCACGTCGAAGTCGTAGTAGAAGCCGTTCTCGATCGGCGGCCCGATGCCGAGCTTCGCGTCGGGGAAGAGCTCCTGTACGGCCTGGGCGAGCACGTGAGCGGCGGAGTGCCGGAGGACGGAGCGGCCGTCCGGCTCGTCGGCGCGCACCGCCTCCACGGAGGCGCCGTCGAGCAGGCGGTGGTCGAGGTCCCGCAGCTCGCCGCCGACGCGGGCGGCGACCACGCCTGGGCCGGCCTCGAGGACCTGTCCGGCCGTCGTCCCGGTGTCGACCCGCCGCTCGACTCCGGAGACGACGACGCGGATGGGTTCGGACACGGTGCTGCTCCCTGGGGGCTGGGCCGAGCTACGGCGGCGTGCCGGTGCCGCGGTGGGTGGGCGATACTGGTTTCGAACCAGTGACAACGGGCTCCGGCGTCACTGTGTTCCACCTGCGGGAACGCTCTCCGACCTGCGGATACGTCGCACAGTATCGCACGACACACCCGGTCGCAAGCGGACACGGATTGACACAGGATCTGGCAAGATACTGGCATGACGTCGACCGATCGGCACCGGGCGACCGGCTCCGGAGGCAACCGCAAGGGCCGCCGAGAGTCGTTCGGGAGCGTGCGGGTGCTGTCCTCGGGCCGCGTGCAGGCTCGCTACACCGGGCCTGACGGCGCCACCCATAACGCCCCCACCACCTTCCAGAC
>DATHUJ010000154.1:0-13440 GCA_035462375.1 Jiangellales bacterium | reverse complement strand
GAGGTTCGGGACGGGCGCGGTGAGTAGAGGGTGTCAGACCTTGGCCAGTGTGCCCAAGTAGAGCTCGGTGACCTTCGGGTCGTTGATGAGGTCGCGACCGGACGCCGTGTAGGCGTTGCGCCCCTGGTCCAAGACGTAGCCGCGGTCGCAGATCTGCAGGCAGCGCCGGGCGTTCTGCTCGACCATGACGACGGAGACCCCGGCCCGGTTGATCTGACGGGTCCGGATGAAGACCTCATCCTGCATGGCCGGTGACAGCCCGGCCGAGGGCTCATCGAGGAGCAGCACCGAGGGCTCCATCATCAGGGCCCGGCCCATGGCGACCATCTGACGCTCGCCGCCTGACAGCGACCCAGCCCGCTGCTTGCGGCGGTCGGCTAGCGCAGGAAAGAGGCCGGCGACGAAGTCGAAGCGGTCGGTGAACTTGGAGGTGTCCTGGTAGGCCCCCATCTGCATGTTCTCCTCGATGGTGAGCGAGGGGAACACGTTGTTGGTCTGCGGGACGAAGCCGACTCCCTTGGTGACGAGTCGGTTGGCCTTGAGGCCGGTGATGTCCTCCCCCCGGAGCAACACCTGACCTTTGCTGATCTTGACGAGGCCGAAGAGTGCCTTGAGGAGCGTGGACTTGCCGGCGCCGTTGGGTCCGATGATCCCGACGAGCTCGCCCTCCTGGACGTAGAGGTCGCAGCCGTTGAGGATGTTGACGCCCGGGATGTAGCCCGCGATCAGGTCGTCGGCGCGGAGCAAGGCGCCCTCGGCGCCAGCCAGGTGGTCCTGGCGGTCCGTCACCGTAGTGCTGGTCTCGACCCCCGCCATGTCGGCCCGGGTGATCTCGTCGTGTTCGGTCACGTCGACCGACTCGAGGGCGTCCGCCCTGCCGGCGTCGGGGTCCTGGGGGGTGGTCACTGACCCTCCTCCTGAGGTGCATGGTGTGTGTGACCGAGCGCTTCCTCGGCCTCGGCGAGCTGGCGCTCCTCCTCCTCGACGGTGAGGGCTGCGTCGTGGTGGCCACCGAGGTAGGCGTCGATCACCGCGGGGTTGGCCATGACCGCTTCCGGGGGACCCTCGGCCACCAACACGCCCTGGGCCATCACGAGGACCCAGTCGGAGATGTCGCGGACCATGTCCATGTCGTGCTCGACGAAGAGCACCGTCATGCCCTGCTCGCGCAGGTCCTTGACGTGCCCGAGGAGCGACTGGGTGAGCGCAGGGTTCACGCCCGCCATCGGCTCGTCCAGCATCACCATCTCGGGACCGGACATGAGTGCACGGGCCATCTCCAGCAGCTTGCGCTGGCCACCCGACAGGCTCCCGGCGAAGTCCTCCCGCTTGGTGTCGAGCTTGAACCGGCGCAACAGCTCGTCGGCCCGCTCGGTGATCTCCTCCTCCTGGGAACCCCAGAGCGGCCGCACCAGGGCCGCGAACATGCCCTCGCCACGCTGCTCGGTGGCGCCCAGGCGCATGTTCTCGATCACGGTCAGCCGCGACAGCGCCTTGGTCAGCTGGAAGGTGCGGACCATGCCGCGGCGGGCGACCTTGTAGGCGGGGACCCCGGCGAGCTTGCCTCCGTTGAAGGTCCAGTCGCCCTGGTCGGGACGGTCGAACCCGGTGAGCAGGTTGAAGAAGGTCGTCTTGCCGGCCCCGTTGGGGCCGATCAGTGCCGTGATCGCGCCACGCTGCACCTCGACGTGCTCGACATCGACGGCGGTGAGGCCGCCGAACCTGCGGGTGACGTTGTCCGCGATGAGGATCGGGTCGGGCTTTGGTGCGCCGGGCTCGTTGGGGACGTCGGCGAGCGCTGCCACGGCCGCGTCCTTGCGCGTCCCGGTGGCACTCGCCGTGGTACCGGCGGGCACGGGGTCAGCGGACATCGAGCTGCAACTCCCTCTTGTCGCCGAAGATACCTTGCGGTCTGAAGATGACGAGCAGCATGAGTGCTAGTCCCACCAGCATGAACCGGAACTGGCCGACATCGGTACCGCTCATCACGGACGTCGGGATGTAGCCAGCGCTGATCGCCTGGCGCAGGAACGAGTCCATGAAGACCAGCACGACCCAGAAGATCGATGCGCCCACGACCGGGCCGAAGACCCGGGCCGCGCCACCGAGGATGAGAATGGTGTAGGCGAAGAACGTCAGCTCTGTGCCGTAGATGTCGGGCTGGACGGCGGCGCGGGCCAGGACGAAGACGAAGCCGCCGAGCGAGCCCATCACGCCACCGAGGATCAGGGCCTGCATCTTGTAGCCGTAGACGTTCTTGCCGAGGCTGCGAACGGCGTCCTCGTCCTCGCGGATGCCCTTGATCACGCGTCCCCAGGGGCTGCGCATGAGCAGCCAGGTGACCAGGCAAGCGAGCAACACCAGGCTCCACCCGACGACGAGGACCCAGGTGGCGCGCTGGTCGAAGCTGACCCGACCGAAGCCGTAGCGGCCCTCGGGGAACGGGTTGAGGGCGTAGAAGTCGCCCGCGAAGCCGGTGAGGCCGTTGGCGCCGCCGGTGTACTCGCGCATGCTGTTGGCTCTGACGACGAGCCTGAAGATCTCCGCGGCGGCAATCGTCACGATGGCGAGGTAGTCGGCGCGCAACCGCAGGGTCGGGATACCGAGCAGGAGCGCCAGCAGGACGGCACCGACCAGCCCGGCGACGATGCCGAACCAGAATGGCATACCGGCGATGGCGATGGAGATCGCCAGGCCGTACGCGGCGACGCCGAGAAACGCCGCCTGGCCGAAGTTGAGCAGGCCGGTGTAGCCGAAGTGGATGTTGAGGCCGATGGCCGCGAGTGCATAGACGACGGTCTCGACGCCCACACCGGCGCGGACGGTGTTGACGAAGATGCTGCCCCAGTCCATGAGTGTCTCCGTCCGGTCAGCCGATGCGCTCGCGCCGGCCGAGGATGCCCTGCGGCCGGACGAGAAGGACGATGATGAGGATGGCCAGGGCGGCCACGCTCCTGATCTCAGTGGGCAGGACGAGCACCGACATCTCGACCAGGAGGCCGACGATGATGGCGCCGACCAGCGCACCGAAGGCGGTGCCCAGCCCGCCGAGCGTCACGGCGGCGAAGATCAGCAGGAGGATCTGCTGACCCATCGAGAACGTCACCTGCTGGAAGCCGCCCAGCAGCACCCCGGCAAGGCCGGCCAGGGCCGCCCCGGCGACCCACACGATGCGGATCACCCGCTCGACGTCGATGCCGGAGGCCGAGGCCAGCGCAGGGTTGTCGGCCACCGCTCGGGTGGCCTTACCGATGCGCGTCCGCAGCAGCCAAAAGCCGACGCCGACGATGGCGATGATGCAGATCGCCATGGAGACCAGGTCGAGCGTTCGGTAGCGGATCGGGCCCAGGGCAACCACCTGGGCGAGCCATGAGCCGACGCTCAGCGACCTCGCCTGCCCGCCGAAGATGTAGAGGAAGAAGTAGCGCATCAGGATCGCCAGACCGATCGAGACGATCATCATGGCGATGAGGCCGGTTCCCCTCTTGCGGAGCTTCCCCCACAACCCCGCGTCGATCGCCCAGCCGAAAGCTCCCGCGCAGATGACCGACAGGATCGTGGCGAGGAAGAACGGGAGCCCGGTCGCGACGTTGAAGAAGTAGGCGAAGAGTGCCCCGAGGGTGACCAGCTCACCGTGGGCGAAGTTGGTCAGGCCCGTGGTCCCGAAGATGAGGGAGAGCCCGACCGCAGCCAGAGCCAGCAGTAGGCCGAACCGGAGGCCGAACGCCGCACTCTGGGCCAGGCGGTCCATCGTGCCCACCGTCACCCGGGTGCTCTCGCCGAGCGGGAACAGGGCCGCTCGCTGCTGGCCGCCGCCGACCTGGACCTCGAGCGGGTTCCGGTCGGGGTTGCGCAGCGTCGCACCCTCCGGCAGCGTCTCCTCGTCGAGAGTGACGTTGTATGTGCCGGGGCCAGGCAGCTCCACGGCCCACCTGCCGTCGGCGTCGGTCTCCGTCTCCTCGGAGAAGCCCTCCCCCTCGACCGTGATGGTGACGTCCGGGACCCCTTCGGTCCCGTCGCGGACCTGCCCCTGGACCACCTCGGCGCCGCCCTGCGTAACCAGGGCACCGGCCCCGGCCGCCAGGGAGGAGGAGTGGACACTCGTGGCGGCGGTCGCCGAGGCTGCCGGGAGCAGCATGGCGAGCACTGCGGCCACGGACGTCAGGAGCAGCGCCTGGGCGGCTCTCGTGCGCACGTGGGTTCCCTCCGGTGATAGCGACCGGGTAGGTGATGCCAAGGCCCCCCATCCGCAGCGGCCGGTCCCGCTACGACTGGTGGCGGAGCATAGTCCCATTGCGACGAGGGTCACGTCTGCAGGGCGCGCGCGTCGTGACCCGATCGCAAGGTTGCTCCCCAGTGGCAGGAGTCACGTCAGCGGAGGCGGCTGACAGCCTCGACGAGGAGCGGGGCGACGACCAGGGCGGGGAGGAGGTCACCGACCGGGAGCAGCTTCAGGCGCAGCAGCCGTAGCGCCACGCCGACGAGCAACAAGCCCCCCGTCGCCGTGATGGCGGCGACCGCTCCGGTGGAGAGCACGTCGCCGACGAGCAGCCCGACCAGCGTGAGCCCGCCCTGGACGACGAGCACGACCAGCGCGCTGGCCATCACCCCCCAGCCGAGGGTCGCCGCGAAGGCGATCGACGCGAAGCCGTCCAGGACGGACTTCACGGCGAGCTGCTCGTAGCCCTGCCCGAGGCCGTCGGACAGGGAGCCGAGGATGGTCAGCGGACCGACACAGAAGAGCAGCGAGGCGGTGACGAAGCCCTCCACGAACTTGCGGCGGGACTCTCCGCCAGCCCCTCGGACAAGCAGCTGCTGCAGGGTTCCGCCCAGGCCCTCCAGGCGGGCCTCGAGCCGCAGCAGCGACCCGGCGATGCCGCCGAGGAGCAACGAGCCGAGGACCACCAGCACCGGGGCCGACCCACCGACCTCGGCGACCAGGTCGGCGTCGAGGACCGCAGCTGTTGACAACGCAGCGATCATCAGGGTGACCAGCCCCAACGCGTCCGTGACGACGTCACGGGTGCGCTGCGGCAGGCGGTGCCCCACCAGCAGTCCCAACCCGGAGCCGACGACCACCGCCACGACGTTGAGGACGGTGCCGAAGCCGATGAACACCGCCGGCTACCCGGCGTCGACCGGCTGGAGGAGGCAGGTGATCCGCGCCGTGCAGACGCGGCGGCCGCCGTCGTCCTCGATCTCGACGGAGTAGGTCGCCACGCGACGCCCCTGGTGCAACGGGACGGCTGTTCCCGTGACGTGCCCCGTCCGTGCCGCCCGGTGGTGGGTGGCGTTGATGTCGACGCCCATCGGGACCAGCTCGGGGAGGCCGTGCAGGGACGCGGCGACCGACCCCAGGCTCTCGGCGAGCACGCAGGACGCCCCGCCGTGCAGGAGGCCGAAGGGCTGGGTGTTGCCCTCGACCGGCATCGTCGCGACCACGCGGTCCGGCCGGGCCTCGAGGTACCGGATGCCCATCCGCTGGTCGAGCGCGCTGGTCGGGAGGGAGGCCAGGACCGCTTCCTGGTCGTCCCAGTCCGGGACCGCGGGGACTGTCATGGCCGCAGACTAGGGTGGCCGCCGTGCCCGAGACCTCCGCCCCCCGAGCCGACACCGGCGTCGGTGGGACCCGTCCGCGGCTGCTCCTGCTCGACGGTCACTCCCTGGCCTACCGGGCCTTCTACGCCCTGCCGGTCGAGAACTTCTCGACCACGACCGGCCAGCCCACCAACGCTGTGTACGGCTTCACCTCGATGCTGATCAACGTCCTGCGCGACGAGAAGCCGACGCACGTGGCGGTCGCGTTCGACGTCTCGCGTACGACCTTTCGCAGTGAGGTGTTCGCCGAGTACAAAGCGAACCGGACCAAGGCGCCCGACGAGTTCCATGGGCAGGTCGCGCTCGTCAAGGAGGTCCTCGGGGCGCTGCGGATCCCGGTCGTCGAGGCACCTGGCTACGAGGCCGACGACGTCATCGCCACGCTCGCCAGCCGGGCCGGCGAGGAGGGCTTCGACGTCGAGGTCTGCACGGGGGACCGCGATGCCTTCCAGCTGGTCGACGACGCGGTGACCGTCCTCTACGTCATGCGCGGCGTCTCCGAGCTGACCCGCATGACACCGGAGGCCGTCCAGGCCCGCTACGGCCTCGGGCCCTCGCTCTACCCTGACCTTGCCGCCCTGGTCGGTGAGTCCAGCGACAACCTGCCCGGTGTGCCGGGTGTCGGTCCCAAGACCGCCGCCAAGTGGCTCAACCAGTTCGGGTCGCTCGACGAGCTCGTCGCCGGGGTCGACACCGTCAAGGGAAAGGCGGGTGACGCCCTGCGGGAGCACCTGCCGCAGGTGCTGACGAACCGCCAGGTCAACAGCCTCGTCCGTGACCTGCCGCTGGAGGTCCGGCCCGACGACCTCGTGGTCCGCCCGTGGGACCGGGACGCGGTCCACCGCGTCTTCGACACCCTGCAGTTCCGCGTTCTGCGCGACCGCCTCTACCAGACGCTCGAGTCGGTGAAGCCGGAGGCCGAGGAGGGCTTCGAGGTAGAGATCAGCCTGCCCAGCCGGGGGGAGCTCGCCGGCTGGCTGGCTGCCCACGCCTCCACCAGCCGTACGGGAGTCTCCGTACGGGGGTCCTGGGGACGGGGCACCGGACAGGTGACGGGTGTGGCGATCGCCGGCCCCGACGGGACGGGCGCCTGGTTCGATCCCGCCGCCCTCGACCCGGCGGACGACACGGCAGTAGCCGGCTGGCTCGCCGACCCCGAGCGAGCCAAGGTCCTCCACGACGCCAAGGGAGCTGCGCACGCCTTGTGCGCGCGCGGGTGGCCCCTGAGCGGGCTGGCCGGGGACACCGCGCTGGCGGCCTTCCTCGCGCTCCCCGGTCAGCGCTCCTACGACCTGGCTGACCTGGTCCTGCGCTTCCTCGGCCGCGAGCTGCGCGAGGAGGGTGCTGACCAGCAGGTGCAGCTCTCCCTCGACGGCGGTGACGAGGAACAGCTCTCCCGCGCCGAGGTGGTGCGCGCGCGGGCGGTCCTCGACCTGGCGGAGGCGCTCGACCGCGAGCTCGCCGCCAAGGGTGGACGCCGCCTCCTCGACGAGGTCGAGCTCCCGCTGGTAGACGTGCTCGCCCGCATGGAACGGACGGGGATCGCCGTCGACGTGGAGCACCTGGCCGAGCTCGAGCGCGGCTTCGCCGAGCAGGTCAAGCAGGCCGCGCAGGACGCCTACGCCGCCATCGGGCACGAGGTCAACCTCGGCTCGCCCAAGCAGCTGCAGGTGGTCCTCTTCGACGAGCTCGATATGCCCAAGACCAAACGGACCAAGACCGGCTGGACCACCGACGCCGAGGCGCTGGCGGAGCTGCACGCCAAGACCGAGCACCCCTTCCTGACCGCCCTGCTTCGGCACCGGGACGCCACCCGGCTGCGGGTGACGGTCGAGGGCCTGCTCAAGTGCGTGGACGACGACGGCCGGGTCCGGACGACCTACAACCAGACCATCGCCGCCACCGGTCGGCTCTCCTCCACCGACCCCAACCTGCAGAACATCCCGATCCGTACGGATGAGGGGAGGCAGATCCGCGCGGCGTTCGTCGTCGGTCCGGGGGCCGAGTCGCTGCTCACGGCCGACTACAGCCAGATCGAGATGCGGATCATGGCCCACCTGTCCGACGACGACGGGTTGGTCGAGGCGTTCGCATCGGGCATGGACTTCCACGCGGTCACCGCCGCCCGGGTCTTCTCGGTCCCGCCCGAGGAGGTGACCGGGGCGATGCGGGCGAAGATCAAGGCGATGAACTACGGCCTCGCTTACGGCCTGTCCGCCTTCGGTCTCTCCCGGCAGCTCCACATCGACGTGGCCGAGGCGCAGACGCTCATGGATGAGTACTTCGAGCGTTTCGGCGGAGTCCGCGACTACCTCCGCGAGGTGGTCGACCAGGCCCGGCTCGACGGCTACACCGAGACCATCCTGGGCCGGCGTCGCTACCTCCCCGACCTCACCAGCGACAATCGCCAGCGGCGCGAGATGGCCGAGCGGATGGCGCTCAACGCGCCCATCCAGGGCTCGGCCGCCGACATCATCAAGGTGGCCATGCTCGGGGTCGACCGGGCCCTGACGATGGAGGGGCTTGCCAGCAGGCTGCTGCTGCAGGTGCACGACGAGCTCGTCCTCGAGGTGGCCCCCGGTGAGCATGACGCTGTGGAGGCGCTGGTCCGCCGGGAGATGGGCGCGGCCTACCCGCTCCGGGTGCCGCTGGACGTCTCGGTGGGGGTCGGAGGCACATGGCAGGAGGCGGGCCACTGACGTGGCCAGCGGGAGAAGCGCGGAATCGCCTGTCGGCAGGGTCGTCGGGCCCGTTTACTGGTGAGCTGGGACGTGGGATCGTCGGGGGTGGTCGCGCCCCCGGGGGCTCGCGACCGTAGGTGAGGTGAGGGGATGAGCCGGGCGTGGCGTCGCGGCCTGGCGGCCGGGGTGGCTGCCGTCGTCGCCATGCTCCCGCCCGCGGCCGCGGCGTGGTGGGTCCTCGATGCCGACATGGGAGTGGTGCCGCCCGACGACGTGCTCGTCGAGATGACCACGCGCCCGATGCCCCCGGCGCCCGTGGCCCGTGAGCGCTATCCCACCAGCCGCGTCCAGGCCGATCCCACCGCCGTGCCGTCGGCCAGCGTCACGGTGGTCAGCTTCACCAGCGCCGAGGAGACGGTCGCGCCCGAGAGCACGGCGACGTCGGAGGACCCGGGCACCGGCGGCGGAGGAGGCGTGCGACCCACGGGTGACCTGGGAATCCCCGACCTCGTGCTGCAGGCCTACCAGCAGGCCGCCGAGCGGTTGACCCGCAGCCATCCCGGCTGCGGCGTCACGTGGCACCTCCTCGCCGGCATCGGCAAGGTGGAGTCCGGTCACGCCTCCGGCGGGCGCGTGGACGACACCGGCAGGACCTACCAGCCGATCCTCGGGCCGCGCCTGGACGGAGTGTCGACCGCCGCCATCCGCGACAGCGACGGCGGTGCACTGGACGGTGACACCGAGTGGGACCGGGCCGTCGGCCCCATGCAGTTCATCCCCGGGACGTGGAAGGCCTACGGCACGGACGCCAACGGTGACGGCGTCGCCGACCCGCACAACGTCTTCGACGCGGCGCTGTCGGCCGGCCGCTACCTCTGCGCCGGTGGCGGCGACCTCACGACAGAGGCGGGCCGCATCGCGGCGCTGCTGCGCTACAACCGCTCCATGAGCTATGTCCGGACGGTGCTCGCGTGGGCGGAGGCCTACGAGTCCGGGCAGGTCCGGCCCACTCGGCTGCTGCCGCCGGCGCCCTCGCCGAACGCTGACGCGACGACCCCGACCCCGACACCCGCGACGTCGTCCCCCAGCACGGCTTCGACCCCCGCCCAGTCACCGAGCCCGACCGCCACGAGCACGACACCGACACAGACGCCCACACAGACGCCCACCCAGACACCGACATCGGGTGGCGAGGGCGGCCCGCCGACCACCCCGCCCGCGGAGAGCCCCGAGCCGACGCCGACAGAGACCACTCCGCCCGACGACGACCCCACCACGGACCCCACCACCGACCCCACGACGGACCCCACCACCGACCCCACCACGGACCCCACGACCGACCCCACCACGGACCCCACGACCGACCCGACCACGGACCCGACCACGGACCCGGGCGAGACCACGAGCGCGGAGCCCACCGAGGATCCCGCACCGTGACTCGACCGAGTCCTCCGGCCGCCTGCCTGTTGCGGCAGGTGGTGCCCCCCGGTCACGGATCGGTCACGCATGGGGCCAGTGGTTCGACAACCAACGACATCTCCTGGTAGCAATCGTCGACCGCATTACCTGGCGGTAACTGTGTGTCGCCTGTTGTCACCTGCTGATGCGGAAGGGCCACCATGCGTCCATCGCTCGTCGGAGGTGCGATCCTCGCGGTCGCTACTGCCCTGATGATCCTGGTGGGTGAGGCCTTCGGCTTCGGGCTCAACCAGGTGGCCCTGCTCGGCGGGGCACTCGGAGCGGCGCTGGGCCTCGTGCCCGACCGCACCCTGCTCCAGCGGGCCGGCGGGTTCGTCGCCGGGTTCCTCATCGCCTGGCTGGGTTACGCGCTCCGCGCCGGCTTCCTCCCCGACATCAGCGCCGGGCGGGCCTTCGCCGCCGTCATCGTCGTGGGGCTCTGTGTCGTCGTGGTCTTCGTGGCGATGGGTCGACTGCCGCTCTGGTCCCTCCTGCTGGGCGTGGCTGCGCTCGTCGGCGCCTACGAGGAGACCTACACGGCGGCGCCCGCCCGCTTCGTGGAGCAGTCCGCGAGTGCTGCTACGGCTGTGCTGCTCGCCGCGGCGGTCGGCTTCCTCGCCACGGCCTTCGTCGGGCCTCGAGCGGTCGAGGACGAGGCCACCCCACGACGCACCCGCCGGCGCTCCACCTCACCCGCGGCGGCCAAACCGCCGTCGGAAGAGGAAGAGACCCGCCTCGAAGAGATCATGACCCGGAAGGAGCCGCAGTCGTGACCCCCGCCCGATTCCTCACCCCGGTGCTGGGGACGGTTGCGGCTGTCGGCCTGGTCCTGACGTCCGCAGCCGTGCCCGCCGTCGCACAGTCCGACGAACCGGTCGTGACCAACCGGGAGACCGTCCAGGCGTTCCTGAAGTCCGACGGCGAGCTGGACGTAGCGCGCGTCTACGACCAGATCGACGCCTACGGCACCGGAGAGGTCACGCTCGAGAACCCGGTGTCGACCCAGGGCCTGCGCAACCTCGACGGCTTCGGACGACCCGAGGTGCAGGACGGGGTGGCGATCCAGAGCCTCGACGTGGACGGCGAGGCGCGCCTGCGTACGGTCAGCGACTTCGACGGTGAGCTCCCGGTCACGATCACGCCCCGCTACCGGCTCGACGGGGAGGTGGTCGACGCCGGCGACCTGGTGGGGGCGTCCGGCACGGTGGAGGTCTCGTACACCGTCGAGAACATCACCGGGGAGCCGACCGAGGTCACTTTCAACGACGGCCGTGGCGACGAGGTCACCCGCACGGTCGACGTCCCGATACCCATGGTGGGCCAGCTCGTCACGGTCCTGCCCGGCAGCTTCACCGAGGTGCGTTCGGGGGAGGCGACCGTCTCCGGGGACGGCCGTGGGGGCACCCGGCTGTCCTTCACAATGACCCTGTTCCCGCCGATCGGCAGCACGACGGCGGAGTTCGCGTGGACGGCGCAGACCTCGGACGGCTCGCTGCCGCCGGCCACGGTGTCGGTGGCTCCGGTCAGGCCGCTGGAGAGCCCGAGCTTCCGCGGTGCCGCCGAGAGCTACCAGGGCGGGGCCGAGACGGGCGTGCGACTCACCGACGGTGCCACGGAGATCGACACGAACCTGCTCAGGCTCCGCGACGGCGCGGCCGAGCTCCTCGACGGGATCGTCCAGCTCCGCGACGGCGCCGACCAGCTCCGGGCCGGTCTGCAGGACACCGCGGCCCCCGGCGCCCGCGAGCTGGCCGACGGTGCCGATCAGGCAGCGGCTGGTGCCGACGAGCTGGCCACCGGATTGAGCGGCACGGCCGCGCCGGGCGCCAGGCAGCTCGCGGAGGGTGCCGAGCTCGCCGCCTCCGGCGCCGAGGCGCTCGCCTCGGGTCTCGGCCAAGCCAACGCCGGCGCCGGTCAGCTCTCGACCGGCCTCGGGGACGCCTCCGACGGCGGTAGCCAGCTGGCTGCGGGCAGCAATCAGCTCTACGCCGGCCTCCAGCAGCTCAACAGCCGCGTGCCCGCCCTGATCAGCGGCGTGGGCGCCCTGGACTCGGGGGCCGGGCAGCTGGCAACGGGGATGGCGGCACTGGACTCCGGACTCGCCCAGTACTACGCGGGCGTGGACGCCCTGCCGGAGTCGGTCACGGCCCAACTGGCCACCAACGCGGACTACCAGCGCCTGCTGGGAGCGCTCCAGGGCATCATCGACGGCATCGGGACCAAGCCGACCGTCCCCGTGGCCGACCCGGTCACCCTGGGACAGGCGATCCGATCCCTCGAGGCGGGCCTCAGCAACCCAGCATGCGACGTCACCGACCCCAGCAACCCGGCGAACCCGTGCGGGGTCAAGGAGGTCGTCGACCTCATCGGCGGCAAGCTGGGCGACGCGGCCGCTGACGGCGGGGACATCCAGTCCCTGATCCTGGCCAGCATCGGCTCCTACCAGCAGGCGGTGAGCGTCGTGCCGCCGACGACGGGGACGCCGTGCCCACAGAACCCGGCCGTCCCCGTCCCGCCGGTGCCGCCGCCGAGCGCGCTGGTCGGTGCGGGCTTCGCGTCCAACGACATCTGCGTGCTCCTGTCCAACGTCGTCTACGGCCTGGGACTGCCTGCGGGTGTACTGAGCCCGACCGACGAGGGAGGACTGCGGGCGCAAACGGAGGCCGCCGCTGATGGCCTGGACCAGGTCGTCGCAGCCGTCGGGACGGCGGGCACCGACGACACCCTCCTCTTCGGGCTCAACCGCGTCTGGCTCGGCCTCTCCAACGTCAACTGCGACCTCGGCAACCCGACGAACCCGGCCAACCCGTGCGGCATCCGGGAGGTCACGCAGCTGGTGCAGCAGGGTGTCCCTGCGCTCGTCGATGCCCTGTTGCTCCAGATCGAGGCCAGCCTCAAGGCTCCGCTGGGCGAGCCCACGCCCGGCTGCGACCCGACGGCGACCCTGCGGTGCGCCTCCGCGGCGTTGACCCAGGGTGCCCGTGACCTCGCGGCCGGCACCGGCGAGCTCAACGCGGCCGCCCCGGCCCTGGGCAGCGGCGTCCAGGAGCTCACCGAAGGCGGCGGCCAGCTCGCGGCGGGCGCCGGGGACCTGTCGTCGGGCCTCCAACGGGCGGACGACGGCGGCCGCCGGCTGGCGGCCGGGATCAGTACCGCCGCAGACGGCTCGGAAGAGCTCGCCGACGGTACTAATCGGCTCGCCGACGGTGCCGATCGGCTCGCCGACGGGCTCGGTGACGCAGCCGACGGCTCCGAGCGGCTCGCAGACGGCAACGCCCGGATCGCGGCGGGCGCCGGACGGCTCGCCGACGGCCTCGGAGATGCGGCGGACGGCTCCGGCCAGCTGAGCGACGGCCTCGGGCAGGCCGCCGACGGCACGCCGCAGATCGTCGACGGTGCCGAGCGGCTCAGCGTGGAGGGCACGTCCCAGCTGATCGAGGCGGGCAACGAGACCGCACTCGACTTCGGTGAGCGCTTCGCCACCGTGGAGGCCGCCACCGAGCGCGCCCGGGACAGCGGCATGCCGTACGGCGCTCCCGAAGGAGCGACCGGCACCGCCGCCTACTCCATCGAGATCGCGGGAGCCGACGGCGAGGGTGCCCGCAACCTCGGGCGCGGCCTGCTCGCCCTGGCCATCTTCGGTGGGGTCGCAGGGGTGACCGCGCTCGCCCGACGGGGCGTGTGACCCACTCCCGGCGCCGCC
>DATHUJ010000153.1:0-8482 GCA_035462375.1 Jiangellales bacterium | reverse complement strand
CCAGCAGCCGGCCGGCCTGCTCGGCGCCCAGCCCGAACAGCGCACACTCGGCCACCGCGTCAGCACGGCGGCGATACCCACCACCGCGTCGGCGACCGGGTGCACCCCGCCCACCGAGCCCCAACCCACCACGCCGTCCATCCCACCACGCCGTCCATGCGAACAAACGTACGACCCCGGTCCGACAGAACCGGACCACGGCAAGCCCCTTCCCCACAACCGTCTTCCGTCCAGTCCAAAGGTCATGCACCGACGGCGGCGAGCCGAGTGGTGAGGGCGCCGCGCCGTGCCTCGACACCAGCCGAGCCCACCACCAGGCCCGTCGAATCACCACCAGGCACCGACGCCTCGTGATGACCCCACGAGGGTGGTGAACGTGGTCAATCGGGGCCAGCAGCGGCCGCTACGAGCGGTCAGCACTTGCCCCTGTCGGCCCCGACCGCCCCGATGATCAGGAGCGGCGTCAGACTCGCTCAACCACCGAAAGGGGGAAGCGTCAGACCCGCTCGACCTCACGGAGCAGGGCGGCCGTGGAGCCGTGGCGACGCATGCGGTGCCACCCCAGCCGCGAGCCGGCCAGCGCGGTGATGACGGAGTGGTAGACGACCAGGTAGATGAGCTGTCGATAGACGACCTGCTGGAGCGGCAGCGCCCAGAGGGGGCGCAGCGACTCGCCGTCGAGCCGGAGTGCGTAGCCGGCCAGCAGGGTCTGGACCCCGAGGAACGCCAGCCACGCGCCGCCCACGACCACCGGGTCGACGAAGAGGAGTCCGAACAGGGCGATGAGGTCGATCACCGGCCCGAGCAGCGGCATGAGGACCTGGTAGACGAGCAGGTAGGGCAGGCCGCGCCGCCCGAGGCGGCCGGCCTCGCCCCGGGCGGTCACGGTGGAGCGGTGCTTCCACATCGACTGCAGGGTCCCGTAGCACCAGCGGTAGCGCTGCCTCCATAGCTGGCTCAGCGACTGGGGTGCCTCGGTGAAGGCCAGCGCGGACTCCTCGTAGACGATCTTCCAACCGGCGCGCAGCATCGACATCGTCAGGTCGGTGTCCTCGGCCAGCGTCTCGTCGCTGACCATCCCCACGTCGAGCAGAGCGCGCTTCCGGAAGGCACCTGCGGCCCCCGGGATGGTCGGGATGCACTCGAGGACGTCGAACGCCCGCCGGTCGAGGTTGAAGCCGATGACGTACTCCAGGTGCTGCCACCGCCCCAGCAGGCCCTTGCGGTTGGCGACCTTGGCGTTGCCGCTGACACCACCCACCCGCGGGTCGGCAAAGGGCTGGACGATCCGGCGCACCGTGTCGGACCGCAGGATCGTGTCCCCGTCCACCAGGACGACCAGATCGTGCGCGGCGTTCCTGATCCCGGTGGAGAGGGCAACCGCCTTGCCGGCGTTGGACTGCCTGATGAGCCGGACGCCGGGAAGGGAGAGACGTTCGACGATGGCGGCGGTCTCGTCGGTGGAGCCGTCGTCGACGACGAGGACCTCGACGTCCGGGTGGTCGCTGGCCACGATGCTGCGCACGGCCGCCTCGATACCCGCGGCCTCGTTGTACGCAGGCACCACGACTGTCACCGGCTCACGGACCGGCCCGCCCGGGACGCGACGCGATCTCCTGCGTACGTGCACGCGCGCCAGCACCAGGAACACCAGCGCCCGGCCGAGCGTGAGCGCCACGAAGAGCCCGAGGAGGGCGAAGGTGGGCCCGACGACGAGGTTCGCGAAGGCCATCGACCAGAGCAGCGACGTCCCCGCGAGCCCTCCGGCGACCGAGGCCGGCTCGTGGGCGACCGGCAGACCCAGCCCGCCGGACGTGGTGGTCAACCGGTAGCCGCGGTCGCGGAGCTCGTCGATGAGCAGCGGGAGGGCGACAAGGGTCTGCGAACGGTCGCCACCTCCGTCGTGGAGCAGGACGACCGCTCCCTCCCCGGCCGGCGGAACGGCGGCGGAGGCGATCTCCTGGGCGGAGGCGTCGGTCCAGTCGCGGGGGTCCAGGTCGCTGAGCACGACAAGGTTGCCGTGCGACCCGAGCCGCTCGAGCACCGGCAGCTGGGTCTCTGTGACGGCACTGGGGACCGAGGAGTACGGCGGGCGCGCGAGCCCCGCCCGGATTCCTGCGGCCCCGGACAGCGCGTTCTGCGACAGCCGCATCTCCATGTCGAAGCGCCACGGGGCCACGTAGGAGAGGTCCGGGTGGGTGAAGGTGTGCAGGCCGACCTCGTGTCCCTCGTCGACCATGCGACGGACGAGCTCGGGATGCGACGCCGCTCGCGACCCGATGACGAAGAACGTGCCCTTGGCGCCGTGGTCGCGCAGGACGTCGAGGATCTGGGGGGTCCACTCTGGATCGGGGCCGTCGTCGAAGGTGAGCGCCACCGTGCGAGGCGGCATCGCTGCCCCGCGGATCCCGTCGCCCGACGCGTCGATCACCGAACCCGTGTCTGGCGGCAGCGCGCTGACCGGCGCTTCCGCCGCGGTTCCCGAGCCGCCGACGTTCTGCTGCATCGCCCCGACGAGTACGAGGGACGTGGCAACCACGACCAGCACGAGCCCGAGGACAACCCAGTGAGCCTTCAGCCGGGAGACCTGGCGATGGCTGCTCACGCGCCCTGGCCGGGGTCGACGCCCGCCTCGGCCGGCTCGTCAGGCGCCCCGGGGCCCGGGTCGGGATCGGTGTCGGGGTCGGGGTCCGGGTCGAGGTTCGGCGGGAGGTCTGGTGCCGGCTCCGTGCCGGGCGGCGCCGTCGGGCTCGGCGTCGGCCCGGGTGCGGGAGCGGTGGGGCCCCCCGACGGCGACGAGCCGGGCGCTGCCGGCGTCGCCGAGGGCGACTGCTGTGACGCGGGGGACGGGGCCGGGGACTGACCAGTCGGCTCGTCAGCAGATGCGTCGTCACCCGTCGCCGCGGTGTCGGCGGCCCCGGGGGCGACGAACGACGACAGGATCGCCGGGGATGCGGAATCGACCAGGTAGGGCGATGTGTTCACCGCCTCCACGGCCGTCGGGCGCTCGTCGGCTGGCTCGTCCTCGGACTCGTCGTCCGTGGCTGCGCCTCCCGCCCCGCCGGGCTCCGACGACAGGATGGGCAGTGCCGGCAGACCCCACGTACCCCCTGCCAGCCCGGCGCTGTGGAAGCCAGTCGCTGTGACGACCAGGAAGCCGCCGAGAGGTATCGTGAGGGCAGCGAACGCCCTGCGGGTCCACCGAGGGCGGGCACCGCTGGGGTCCACGAACACTGCATCTTTTGCCACGCAAGTAGTGTACGAACGCGGTTCGGCATGAGCCTGGCCAAAGGGCGCAAATGAGTCGGACGACACACCTCGGCGGGCGGTCAGCGGCGGAGGGCGGCTGCGACCGAGGCCGCTGCCCGCACCACCAGGGGCCCGCAGCGCTGCACGTCCAGGTCGCCCAGGGCCACCACCCCGACGCTGGCCTCGACGCTCGGAACCCCCAGTACCGGGGCCGCCACCCCCTGGGCGCCGGGCTGCAGCTCCCCCTCGCTCGTCACCCATCCCGTACGGGGGTCGGCCGCGGCGAGGATCGCCCGGCCGGCGGCACCACGATCGAGGGGGTGCCGCGATCCCACGCGGTACGAGACGTGGTAGTCCGTCCAGGTCGGCTCCACCACCGCGACGGCCAGGGCCTCGGCCCCGTCACGCAGAGTCAGGTGCGCGGTGGCCCCCACCTCCTCGGCCAGCGCTCGGAGGACCGGCCGCGAGGCCGCGCGCAGCAGCGGCTGGACCCCCTGGGCGAGGTGCAGGACACCCAGCCCCAGGTGTAGCCGCGAGTCGGCCCCTCGGCGCAGCAGCCCGTGCTGCTCGAGGGTGGCAGCCAGCCGGTAGACGACCGTCCGGGTGACGCCGAGCGACGCCGCCGCGTCCGTGACGGTCGTCCCGGACGGTGAGTCGGCGAGCAGGCGCAGCAGCCGGATCCCCCGGTCGAGGGTCTGGGACGTCTCGGTCGCCATGCCCGCGCCCGGCCCGCTCAACGCCGCGAGCAGGCGGCGAGCGCGGCGTCGGCGAGGGACCCGGACGCGCGGCGTCGGTCCTCCTCGGGGACGGTGCGGTCGGGATCCCGGTCGGAGCTTCGCACCCGGGCAGGCTACGCGCTCATCGGTCCCCTCCCCCGACCCGTACGGGAGGTGCCGTATCGGCCGGTCGGGTCGGGCGCTCGACATGGTGAGGACGTCCGTGCTGTGGCACAGCTCCACGGGGAGGATCCATGTCCGGACAGCTCACGCGTGGGCTCCCGCGACAGGCACTCGCCGACATCCCCGGAGTGCTCGTCGTTCGGTCACCGGCAGGGCTGGCGGGTCGATCGGCGGTGGTCGGGCGAGCAGGAGTGACCCTGAAGGTGTCGGCCGTGTCCACCGTCGACGAGTCGTTCGTCCCGGCGGGAGACACGGTGGAGGACGTTGGCGGGCGCACGGTCGAGCCTCCCGGGTCGACGGCGCCGTGGCCCGTCAGCACCGGCGAGTGCTATAGGCATGGCCCCGGCGCGTACGAGGCGACCCTGGTGGTAGAGCACAACGGCCCCGAGGGCCCCGCGACGGTCGCGCTTCGTATCGAGGCGACCTGACCCGTCAGCGGAAGAGCGCGGAGTAGGCGTTCAGCGCCGGCTGGCCGCCGAGGTGGGCGTAGAGGACGGTCGAGTCGCGACCGATATCGCCGCTCGCGACCAGCTGGACCAGGCCGGCCATGGACTTACCCTCGTATACCGGGTCAGTGATCATGCCCTCCAGCTGCGCTGCGAGCCGCATCGCCTCGAGGGTCTGTTCGTCGGGGATCCCGTAGGTCCCGGCGTGGAATCGGTCGTCCAGCACGACGTCGTCGTCGGTGAGAGACCGCTCGAGCCCCACGAGCCGGGCCGTGCTCCGCGCGATCCGGGTCACCTGGTTGCGGGTCTCGTCCGGCTTGGCCGAACCGTCGATGCCGAGGACGCGGCGTGGGCGGGCCTGGAGGGCGAAACCCGCCACCATCCCCGCCTGGGTGCTGCCGGTGACCGAGCACACGACCACTGTGTCGAAGAAGACGCCGAGCTCCTGCTCCTGCCGCTCCACCTCCCGGGCCCAGGACGCGAAGCCCAGCCCACCGAGCGGGTGGTCGGACGCCCCGGCGGGGATGGCGTACGGCTTGCCGCCGCGCGCCTCGACGTCGGCGAGCGCCTGATCCCAGCTCTCCTTGAAGCCGATGCCGAAGCCCGCCTCGACCAGGCGGACGTCAGCGCCCATCATCCTCGACAGGAGGATGTTGCCCACCCGGTCGTAGACGCTGTCGGGCCAGTCGACCCAGCTCTCCTGCACCAGGACGCAGGCCAGGCCGAGCCGGGCGGCCACAGCCGCGACCTGACGGGTGTGGTTGGACTGGACGCCGCCGATCGAGACCAGCGTGTCGCACCCCTGCGCCAGCGCGTCGGCGGCCAGGTACTCGAGCTTGCGGGTCTTGTTACCGCCGTACGCGAGCCCGGAGTTGAGGTCCTCGCGCTTGGCCCACACGGCGGCCCCGCCCAGGTGGGCCGTGAGCCTCTCGAGCGGGTGGACCGGCGAGGGTCCGAGGAGCAGGGGGATGCGGGGGTGGTCGTCGAGGGTCACGGGCCTGGCCTCCGGTCGTCCGCAGGGGCTGGGCTCCCAGTCAAGCCGAACGGCCCCCGCCCGGGACACCCATGGAGCCTCCCCAATGATCACGGCAGCCGCGTCGATGGTTACCAAGCCGGGTGAATGCACCTGGCTCTGCCACCATCCAGGTGGCTGCCGTGATCGTTGCGGGTCGCCGTCAGAGCAGGGACGTGGTCTCGCCGGGGTGGAGGAGCCGCACCTCCGTCCCGGTGAGCTCGCCATCCTCCCCGAGCGCGCGCAGGTCGGGACCGGGTCGCAGGAAGAGGTGGTCACGGAAGCCCCGCAGCCCCCAGGGCCACAGCGTGCCCCAGTGCACCGGGACGGCCAGGCGCGGGCGGATCCGGCCGAGGAATCGAGCCGCCTGCACCGGCCCCATGTGCCCCTCGGCCAGCGTCGGCCCCCATCCGCCGACGGGCACGAGCACCGTGTCGACCGGCCCCCCGAGCTCGGCAGCCACGTCCGCGAAGTCCTCCGTGTCACCGGGGAAGTACGTCCGGGACTGCCCGGACACGACGAAGCCGAGCGCCGGGCCGTGCACCGTCGACGTCGGCGACCGGTGGCCGTCGTGGACGGCGCGCACGACGTCGACGACCAGCGGGTCCAGCTCCACCCGGTCACCGGGCTCGACCTGGACCACCTGGTGGGGCAGGCCGCGCAGGAGAGCGTGGCCACCGCGCGGGACGACCAGCACGGCCCGGGGGCTCAAGCGGCGCAGCGACGGCAGGTGCAGGTGGTCGGCGTGCAGGTGCGACACCAGGACCAGGTCGGCGTGCCGCGCCGCCGACCCGGGCAGGGGCCCGCGGCGGCGGCGCAGGTGGGCGACCGTGGGGGTGAGGACGGGGTCCGTGAGCACCCGGACGCCGGAGTCTTCGATCGTGGCTGTGGCGTGGCCCCACCAGGTGACGGAAGGACTTGTCACCGGGCGGCGGCGGACGTCACCGAGCGCCGTGGGCGCGCTTCTGCTCCTCGTACTGGGCGCGTACGTCGTCCATGTCCAGGCCACGAACCTGCCCGATCAGGTCCTCCAGGACCGGCCCGGGGAGCGCACCCGGCTGACCGAAGATCGGGATGCCGTCGCGGTAGACCACGAGGGTCGGGATCGACGTCACCGCGTACATGGCCGAGAGCTCACGCTGCTCCTCGGTGTCGACCTTGGCGAAGGTGATGTCGGAGTGGGTGTCCGACGCCTTCTCGTACACCGGTGCGAACTTCCGGCACGGCCCGCACCAGCCGGCCCAGAAGTCGATGAGCACGATCCCGTCCTTGACGGTCTCGTCGTGATTCTCACGGGTCATGGTCAGCGTCGCCATCCCGTTCCTCCTCGCATATACGGGTGGGGGTATCTGTCGTGGTCTCCTCTCACAACGCCCGCCCCTTTGTGCCCATTCCCCCGGCCCCTGCGCACTTGCCCACCCCGATGCTCCACCGTCACGCTGGCGGAGGACACCACCCCGTACGGAGGGGAGCCGGGCTGTGGAGGACGTGACGTACGACTACGACCTGCTGGTCCTCGGCTCGGGGCCCGGCGGACAGAAGGCGGCGATCGGGGCGGCCAAGCTCGGTCGCAGGGTCTGCGTCGTCGAGCGCCGGCACATGGTGGGCGGGGTGTGCGTCAACACCGGCACGATCCCGTCCAAGACGCTGCGCGAAGCGGTGCTCTACCTCACCGGCATGTCGCAGCGGGAGATGTACGGGCAGTCCTACCGGGTCAAGCGCGATATCACCATGGAGGACCTCTTCGCACGCACCCAGCACGTGATCGGCCGGGAGACCGAGGTCGTCAGGGCGCAGCTGTTCCGCAACCATGTCGACCTCGTCGTGGGGATCGGCCGCTTCTCCGGGCCGCACACCGTCGAGGTGGACAGCCCCGGCGACCACCGCACCATCACGGCCGACAAGGTCGTGATCGCGACCGGCACCCGCCCGGCACGTCCCTCCCACGTCGAGTTCGCCGACGGGCGAGTGCTCGACTCCGACGGCATCCTCGAGATGGAGCACCTGCCGGCGTCCATGGTCGTGGTCGGCGCGGGGGTGATCGGCATCGAGTACGCCTCGATGTTCGCCGCCCTCGGCACCCGGGTGACGGTGGTGGAGAAGCGGGAGTCCATGCTGGAGTTCTGCGATCCAGAAGTGGTCGAGTCGCTGAAGTTCCACCTGCGCGACCTCTCGGTGACCTTCCGGTTCGGTGAGCAGGTCGACAAGGTCGAGGTCGGCCGGACGGGGACGGTGACCAGCCTGGTGAGCGGGAAGCGGATCCCGGCCGAGACCGTGATGTACTCCGCCGGCCGCCAGGGCACGACCGACGACCTGGCGCTCGAGACTGCAGGGCTGGCCGCCGACGACCGCGGCCGGATCTCGGTCGACGAGTGCTACCGGACGTCGGTGGACCATGTCTACGCCGTCGGCGACGTCATCGGCTTCCCCGCTCTCGCTTCCACGAGCATGGACCAGGGCCGGCTCGCCGCGCTCCACGCCTTCGGGGAGGAGGCGCAAGCACTGCAGGACATCCAGCCGATCGGCATCTACACGATCCCGGAGATCTCCTTCTGCGGCCGTACGGAGCGGGAGCTGACCCACGAGTCGATCCCGTACGAGGTGGGGATCGCGCGCTACCGCGAGCTCGCCCGGGGCCAGATCGTGGGCGACTCGTACGGGATGCTCAAGCTGCTCGTGCACAGCCAGACCAGGCACATCCTCGGTGTGCACGTCTTCGGCACGTCGGCGACGGAGCTGGTCCACATCGGCCAGGCGGTCATGGGCTGCGGCGGCACCGTGGACTACCTCGTCGACACGGTGTTCAACTTCCCGACCCTCTCGGAGGCCTACAAGGTCGCGGCCCTGGACGTGAGCAACAAGCTGCGGGCGCTGGA
>DATHUJ010000152.1:0-4837 GCA_035462375.1 Jiangellales bacterium | reverse complement strand
CGCGGCGCTGGTCCAGCTCCCCGCCATCGGCGTCCTCGGCGCAGCGAGCGTCGCCGCGGTCATGCTGCTACCGCGATGGTCCGTCGCCCTCTCCTGGGCGCTCGTCGTGGGATCCATCTTCGTCGGGCCAATGTTCGGCCCCTCCCTGGGGCTGCCCACCTGGCTGCTGGATCTGTCCCCCTTCACCCACGTGCCGAACGCGCCGGCCGCCGCCATCAGCATGGCACCGCTCCTCGGGCTCGCTCTGACGGCCGCGCTGCTGGCAGTCACCGGGGTCCTGCAGCTGCGCCGCAGGAACCTTGCCCTCCCGGCCTGACGGCGCGGCCTCCGTGCCCGCCGTCGGGCCCAAAAGGTGAGCCCGGAGGTCGAGGTCGAGGCACGTGGCGGGTCCGGGCGAGCGTGGCCGCCCTCCACGCGGCGGGTCCGGGCGAGGGTGGCCGCCCTCCGCGCGGCCGAAGCGTGCGTTGCCGGCCGACTCGCCGGCGGCGCGTCACTCGCGGCGGCAGGTTAGACGCAGCCGGGTATCACGTGCATGACAAGCACGTGCGGACGCCGCCGACTACAGCAACGGCCTCCCCGACATTCCGGCGGGCCGACGGCGGAGTTCATGCCCGCGCCGTTGAACTTCGCGAACCTGCCGCGGTCACGACGGCCGTCGAGCGGCGGGTCGTCGCTCCCACTGGATGCCGTCTGCGTCATGAGGACAAAGTGGCGGTGTCGTGAAGGGACGGTGGACCCTCCTCAATTGCTCTGGGAGCGGCGAAAACGTTGATCTCGCAGGAAACCAGCCTGCAACTCGGTTTCCGCACTTGTGGGGTTGGTTTAGCGCCCCCACCCTTCGGCGTGTTCGACGGCTTGGACGCTGAGGTCCTCGAGCTGGGTGAGGAGCTGGCGTAGTCGGCGGGCGTTGTCCAGCCAGGGCTGGTAGCGGTCCAGCTGTTCGGGGGTGAGCAGCTTGGTGACGGTCTTGCCGTGCACGGTGCGGGTCCACTGGATGTACGGGCCGTGCAGCTGGGGCGGGTCCTGCCGGCATCGGCAGGTGGGTTTGCCGCAGCGCATCATCCGGGTGAGCACGGTGCCCGGCAGCGCCCAGTCGGTGTGGGCGAGCTGGTCGGCGATGCGCCGTTGCCGGCGTCGCAGTCGGGGGTCGATGGCGGCCATCTTCGGGGTTGCCTCGCGCGTGTCGGGTTGCGGTCCGGTCGGTCGTCCTCCAACGTAAGCGTTGGAAGACGTGCAGGCAAGTACCGACGGAGCCGCGATGAGCAACGCGTCGTACGTGCTGGACACCCGGGTGCTGGGTCCGCTTCCGGTGGTCAACCACTTCCTGGGCCGGCTGGGTCTGCCCCGGCTGCTGGCCGAGTACCTGCCGGCCGGGGACCGGCGGGTCAAGCTGGCACCGGCGGCCGCGGTCGGGGTGGTGGTGCGCAACCTGGTGCTGGGCCGGGAACCGGTCTACGGCCTGGGCCGGTGGGCCGCGCCGTTCGAGGCGTCCCTGCTCGGCCTGGATCCGACGGAGGTGGGGCTGGTCAACGACGACCGGGTCGGGCGGATGCTGGCCCGGCTGTTCGACGCGGACCGGGCCAGCCTGCTGACCCGGCTGCTGCTGGACGCGGTCGACACCTTCGGCATCGACACCTCGAGGCTGCACACCGACACCACCTCGATCCGGTTCACCGGGAGCTACCCGGGCGCGGACGGGCGCAGCCGCGGCGGCAAGCCCACCCCGGCGATCGTGCGTGGTCTTTCCAAGGACCACCGGCCCGACCTCAAGCAGCTGGTCTGGTCGCTGACGGTGTCCGCCGACGGGGCGGTGCCGGTCTGCCACCGGGTCGCCGACGGCAACACCAACGACGACGTGCTGCACATCCCCACCTGGGACCAGCTGGTGGCCATGCTCGGCCGGGTCGACTTCCTCTACGTCGCGGACTGCAAGCTGTGCTCGCGGGAGAACATGGACCACATCCACTCCCGCCGGGGCCGGTTCCTCACCGTGCTGCCGGCCACCCGCAACGAGGACCGGGCCTTCCGGGACTGGCTGGTCGACCACCCGGCGGACTGGGTCCAGGCCTGCCACCGCCCGGGCCGCCGCCAGACCGACCCGGACCACGTGTGGTGGACCTGTCCGTCGCCGTGGCCGTCCACCGAGGGCCACCGGATCGTGTGGGTCAAGTCCTCAGCCAAGCGTGAGCTGGACGCCGAGACCCGCCGGGACCGGATCGCCCGGGGCATCGCCGCGCTCGACCAGCTCAACACCCGACTGGCCAGCCCGAAGACCCGGATCAAGACCTCGGTGGCCGCCGAGCAGGCCGCCGCCGCCGCGCTGGACCAGGCCGGCGCCACCCGCTGGATCACCTTCCACGTCGACCAACGGGTCGAGGAAACCATCCGGCAGGAGAAACGCGGCCGCCCCGGGAAGAACGCCCGCTACCGCAAGCTCACCCGCACCCACCACCGGATCGCCTTCACCGTCGGCGAGCACGTCGTGGCCCGCGACGCCGCCTCCGACGGCTGCTTCCCGCTGATCACCAACGACCGGGAGATGACCGAGGCCGAGCTGCTCGCCGCCTACAAGTGGCAGCCCAACCTGGAGAAGCGGCACGCCCAGCTCAAGGGCACCCAACTGGTCGCTCCGGTGTTCCTGCACCACCCTGCCCGCATCGAAGCCCTGCTCTGCTGCCACTTCATCGCCCTGCTCACACACGCCCTGATCGAACGCCAGATCCGCCGGGCGATGGCCGACCGTGGGATGGCCCAGCTATCGGTCTACCCCGAGGACCGCGGCAGCGCCGCCCCCACCGCGGCCCACGTGCTGGACATCTTCACCGGCCTCGCCCGCCACCACCTGATCGACCAGCAGGGTCAGCTCCTGCAGACCTTCCAACCCGAACTCGACCCGCTACAACGCCTGGTCCTCGACCTCCTCGACATCCCCGAAGCCGCCTACCTCAACGCATAGATGGGGGGCGAAAACGCCACCCCGAAGTGCGGAAACCGAGCTGCAAGGCGACCAAAGCGGCAATAGGCAGAGCCGAACGACCTGAGAGTCGTCGGGGACCATCGCCTCTGCCCGCGGATCGCTCCAGAGAGAATTGTGGTGGTAGGCACTGGTTGGGGTCTCTGAGCGCAGTGAGGCGACATCCGATGACCGCTCTCGGAGTTGCGATCGAGGAATGGCAGGGCTTCTACGCTGCCGTGGCGGGTGTGGGCGCGACGCTGGTCGGCCTGGTGTATGTCGGCACTTCCATCCACCTCGGGCGACATCCGCTCGACGACCGCGCCCGCCTGCTCGCGACGATGGCGGGGGTCAACCTCCTCTATCCCGTGCTGACGTCCCTCGTGCTACTGATGCCTGTGCAACCCAGCATCGTGGGTGGCGCACTGCTCTTGATCGCGGCGTTCGCCGTCGGCGCGTCCCTCTCAATCACCAGGGCCGAGGCGAGGCATCCGGGGGACTGGACGCGGCAGTTGTTCGTGTACCGCTATCTCGTGCCTCTCGCGACCTCGATGGTGCTCGCCACCGGCGCCGTCGGGCTCCTGCTCGGCTACCGCTGGAGCCTCGCAGCCCCGCCGGTGTTCGTCCTCGTCATGTTCGTCGTCGGGGCCGACAACGCCTGGGATCTCCTGCTCGGCCGCTACCTCAAACGGTCGTTCGTCGATGTCGGCACCCGTCTCCCTCACCAAGGTCAATGAGGAGGTGCCATGTCGCCCATTTCAACCTTCACCCGTCCTGCGACCCACTCGGGTGAACAGGAGAGGGCGTTGTGGGTCGGGCGCCACCCGGTCCCGGCGTAATTGGCGCTCACCTACGCCACGAGCTGGGCTGACATCCTCGACCCGCACGGGCACGGCAAGCACGAGCACCGTGGTGCCCAGCCCGCCTCGTGCTCGGTCGCCGGGTTGCCGTCGTCGACGGTGTTGATCGCCTGGACGGGACGCCAGAACCCGATCTCGAACTTATGCCGGAAGGTCTCGATCATCGCGTTGGCGACCGAGGCGTCGATGAGCGCGAACAGCCGGGCGGTCCGGGCCAGGCTGGTGGGCTCGGCGTCGAGGAGCCGGCACAGCGCGTCGCGGTACATGAGCGACGAGTTGAAGGCGAAGAACCGCGCGACGTCCGTCTGTCCCTGCGAACGCTGGGCCGAGCCGACCGACCCGAGCCGTCGGACCTCCTCGTAGTCGGCGGCGTACGCCGGGCTCGTGACCGCGTCCGGGCCGTCGAGCAGCACGGGTGCGATCGGTACCAGCGGCCGGACGAATCCGAGCCAGGGGGTCGCCATCGCGCCCCCGGGCGGGGGTTGCCAGACGCCGATCGCCGCAGGCTTCGCGTACACGATCGAGGGGTCGCCGACCCCGTCGCCCACGCGGGACTGGACCATGGCGGCCGCGGCGGCCCGCCCGCTCAGGATGCCCCTGGTCTCGCCGGGCCCGTCCGGCACCGTCGCCAGGCTCGCGGCGAGGTCGGCGGCCAGGTTCACGCGGGAGCCGACGAAGTAGGCGCTGAGCACGTCGTGCGCCGCCGTTGCGACCGCCGCCCGTGCCGCGTTGCTGCCCATCTCCCGCGTCGCCTGTACCGCGTCGTGGACGGCAACCGAGGTGAACGCCAGGTGCAGGGCTCCGACCTGCGGCGGGGTCGCATTCTCGGTGAAGATGGTGCGCAGGGCGATCCGCTGCCAGTCAACGGCGACCGCCGACGGGGGTCCCGGCGCGGCCGAGGAGTCCGCGGCGTAGGCGGTGACGACGGACAGGGGCGCGGCCGTGAGCAGGGCCACACCGAGCGCGAAGGCGGGACGATGAACGTGCATGGCGATCTCCTGACGGAGGGGCCCCAGAGGCCGGG
>DATHUJ010000151.1:0-6235 GCA_035462375.1 Jiangellales bacterium | reverse complement strand
CTGGCCGTGGGGGAGACCGAGCAGGTGGCCCGGGTGACGGGCGCGTCGCTCGTCTACGTGCCCGCCGTGTGGCTGCTGGTGGGGGTGGCTGCAGCGGTGTTCGGGGTCGCGCCGCGGCTCGCCCCAGCGGTCGCCTGGGCGGCGCTGGCGTACTGCGTGGTGATGGGCCTGCTGGCTGAGTCGTTCGGTTGGCCGGAGTCCGTCGGCGCGCTGTCGCCGTTCCAGCACACGCCGCAGGCCCCGGCCGAGGCGGTCACGGCGCTGCCGCTGGTGGTCCTGGTCGCGGTCTCGGTCGGGTTGGTGGCAGCCGGGCTCGGGGCCTTCCGGCGGCGTGACCTGACCACCTGAGCCGGCCCGCCGCAACCGCGCGTGCCGGCCGACCGCCGCTCGCGGGCCCGACCGGCGGGGTGCCGGCCCGACCGCCCGACCGCGGGTCCAACCGCGGGCCCTTGGCCCGACCGCCCGACGTAATTGATCACGTCAGCCAGGGTCATGGACGCCGAGCCAGGTGAATTCACCTGGCTCGGCATCCATTTACGCGGCTGCCGTGATCAATGGGCCTCGACGGCCCGGCCGGTCAGTCGTCCTCGTCGACCCAGTCGAAGGTCTTCGTGACGGCCTTCTTCCACTTGCGGTAGGTCCTGGCGCGGTGGTCCTCGTCCATCGACGGCGACCAGCGCTTGTCCTCGGCCCAGTTGTTGCGCAGGTCGTCCTCGCCGGCCCAGTAGCCGGTGGCGAGACCGGCGGCGTAGGCGGCGCCGAGGGCCGTCGTCTCGGCCACCTGGGGCCGGATGACGTCGACGCCGAGGACGTCGGCCGTGAACTGCATCAGCAGCTCGTTCTGGACCATGCCGCCGTCGACCTTGAGCTCGGTCAGGTCCACGCCCGAGTCGGCGTTCATCGCGTCGAGCACCTCGCGGGTCTGGAAGCCGGTGGCCTCCAGCACAGCGCGGGCGATGTGACCCTTGTTGACGTAGCGGGTGAGGCCGACGAGCGCCCCGCGGGCGTCCGAGCGCCAGTACGGCGCGAAGAGCCCAGAGAACGCGGGCACGAAGTAGGCCCCGCCGTTGTCCTCGACGGTCTTGGCCAGGTCCTCGACCTCGGGCGCGCTCGAGATGAGCCCGAGGTTGTCGCGCAGCCACTGCACCAGCGCACCGGTGATGGCGATGGAGCCCTCGAGCGCGTAGACCTGCGGCTGGTCACCGATCTTGTAGCAGACGGTGGTCAGCAGGCCGTTCTCGCTGGCCACCTGCTCCGTGCCGGTGTTGAGCAGCATGAAGTTGCCCGTGCCGTAGGTGTTCTTCGCGGTCCCCGGCTCGAAGCAGACCTGGCCGAAGGTGGCCGCCTGCTGGTCGCCCAGAATGCCGGCGATCGGCACGCCGGGGAGCATGCCCCCCTCGCGCCCGTTGCCGTAGACCTCGGACGACGACTTGATCTCCGGGAGCATCGACATGGGGATGCCCATCTCGCCGGCGATCTCGGCGTCCCAGGAGAGCGACGAGAGGTCCATGAGCATGGTCCTGGAGGCGTTGGTGACGTCGGTGACGTGCACGCCGCCCTCGGGGCCACCGGTCATGTTCCACAGCACCCAGGTGTCCATGTTGCCGAAGAGCAGGTCGCCTGCATCGGCCTTTTCGCGCGCCCCCTCGACGTTGTCGAGGATCCAGCGCACCTTCGGTCCGGAGAAGTAGGTCGCCAGGGGAAGACCCACCTTCGCCTTGTACCGGTCGGCGCCGCCGCCGAGCGCGGCGAGGTCGTCGCAGATCTTCTGGGTCCGGGTGTCCTGCCAGACGATCGCGTTGTAGACCGGCTTGCCGGTGGTCTTGTCCCAGACGATCGCGGTCTCGCGCTGGTTGGTGATGCCCACCGCCTTGATGTTGCGGTGGGTCAGGTTCGCCTTGGCCAGCGCTTCGGCCACCACCTTGCGGGTGTTGGTCCAGATCTCCTCACCGTCGTGCTCGACCCAGCCCGCCTTGGGGAAGATCTGCTCGTGCTCCACCTGGTCGGCCTCGACGATGGTGCCGGCGTGGTCGAAGACGATCGCCCGGGTGCTGGTCGTGCCCTGGTCGATCGCGAGGACATAGTCGGTCATGCGGTTCCCTTCCTAGACGTTGGGGACGGAGGTCACAGCGCCGCGGCGAGCAGGCCGCCGAGGACGCCACCGATGATCGGCCCGACCACCGGGACCCAGGAGTAGCCCCAGTCGCTGTTACCCTTGTTCTTGATCGGCAGCAGGAAGTGCACGATGCGCGGACCGAGGTCACGCGCGGGGTTGATCGCGTAGCCCGTGGGC
The DNA here is from genome assembly GCA_035462375.1 of Jiangellales bacterium. Taxonomy (GTDB): domain Bacteria; phylum Actinomycetota; class Actinomycetes; order Jiangellales; family Jiangellaceae; genus DASTQL01. Next base: position 3,942 of record DATHUJ010000151.1, on the reverse strand, counting down.
CCACCGAGCGAGGCGCCGATGCCGACGACCAGCAGGGCGACGGCGACCGGTCCCAGCTGGTGCGGGGTGTTGCCGAGGTTCAGCACCACGAAAACCAGGACGAACGTGCCGATGATCTCAGTAACGAGGTTCCACGGCAGGTTCCGAATGGCCGGCCCGGTGGAGAACGTGCCGAGGATCTCGGCGGGCTCGGTGTGCTCGTCGTAGTGCCGCTGGTAGGAGAGCCAGGCGAGCAAGGCCCCGATCATGGCGCCCACCATCTGTCCGGCGATGTAGACGATGGTGCTGGCGAACGTCACGGCGACGCCTGGCGCGTACTCGTCGGCGCCGTTGGCCAGGATGCCGAGCGTCACCGCCGGGTTGATGTGGCCGCCGGACTGGTACGCCACGAAGACACCGGCCATGACGCCGAGACCCCAGCCGAAGTTCACCAGCAGCCAGCCCCCGCCGAAGCCCTTCGACTTCACCAGCAGGATGTTGGCCACCACGCCCACGCCGAGCAGCAACAGCATCGCGGTGCCGATGACCTCGGAGACGAAGACTGTGCCGAGCCCTACTTCTTCCACGGATCCCTCCCTGGTACGGAAGGCGACCGGGGACCAGGCCGAATGCCGGCCCCGTCGCCGACTCCGGGACAACCTATTGATGGCCGGGCCGGACCACAACGGTGACAGACCAACGAGAACTGCAAAGATCGCGCGGGTGCTGCGCCTGTCGGCCCCAGCACGTACGGTGAACGCAGTCGATCCGGGAACGTCCCCGTCTGGGCCGGGTACGGCCCCCTCAGGAGGTGCGCGTCGGTGAGCACGGCGAAGCTGGGTCCGCAGGAGCGAGCGGAGGCGTGGCGGGCGCTGGGCGCGGGTGAGTTCGACGTCCTCGTCGTCGGTGGCGGGGTGACCGGCGCCGGTGTCGCACTCGATGCCGCGACGCGCGGGCTGCGGACGGCCCTGGTCGAGGCCCGCGACTTCGCCAGCGGGACGTCGTCGCGGTCGAGCAAGCTCTTCCACGGCGGCCTGCGCTACCTGGAGCAGCTCAACTTCGGTCTCGTCCGCGAGGCGCTGCACGAGCGCGACCTCATGGTCAACCGGATCGCCCCGCACCTGGTCAAGCCGGTCGCTTTCCTCTACCCGCTCAACCACCGGGTCTGGGAACGCCCGTACGTCACGGCGGGGCTGACCCTGTACGACGGGCTGGCCCGGGTCGGCGCTCTGTCCGACCCGATGCCCATGCACAAGCACCTCACCCGTACCGGGGCCCGCCAGCTCTTCCCGGCCCTGCGTCCGGACGCGCTCGTGGGTGCCGTGCGCTACTACGACGCCCAGGCCGACGACGCCCGCCACACCATGACCGTCGCCCGCACGGCGGCGCACTACGGCGCCGTGGTCCGCAACTCGACCGAGGTCGTCGACGTGCTGCGCGAGGGTGATCGCGTGGTCGGGGCGCGGCTGCGCGACGTCGACTCCGGCGAGGAGCAGGAGATCCGGGCGAGGGTCACCATCAACTGCACCGGGGTGTGGACCGACGACGTGCAGAAGCTCGCCGGCGGTCGCGGTCGGTTCCGCGTCCGCGCCTCCAAGGGCGTCCACATCGTGGTCCCTCGCGACCGGATCGCCGCCGAGGTCGGGCTGATCCTCAAGACCGAGAAGTCCGTGCTCTTCGTGATCCCGTGGGGGAGCCACTGGATCGTCGGCACCACGGACACCGACTGGGAGCTGGACAAGGCCCACCCGGCCGCCAGCCGCACCGACATCGATTACATCCTCGACCACGTCAACACCGTGCTGACGACGCCGCTCACGCACGACGACATCGAGGGCGTCTACGCCGGACTGCGGCCGCTGCTCGCCGGCGAGAGCGACGACACCAGCCAGCTCTCTCGCGAGCACGCCGTGGCCAGACCCCAGCCCGGGCTGTTCTCCGTGGCCGGTGGGAAGTACACGACCTACCGGGTGATGGCGGCCGACGCCATCGACGCCGCGGCAGCCGACCTCGACCGGCCCGTGCCTCCCAGCGTCACCGACCGGGTGCCCCTGATCGGCGCCGAGGGCTACCACGGGCTGGTCAACCAGGCGCGTGCCCTGGCCCAGGACTACCGCCTGGAGACCTGGCGCATGCAGCACCTGCTCAACCGCTACGGGTCCATGGTCAGCGAGGTGCTGGCCCCTGCCGAGCACGACTTGAGCCTGCTCCAGCCCCTCGAGGGCGCTGAGGAGTACCTGCGGGCCGAGATCCGTTACGGCGCCACGCACGAGGGCGCGGTCCACCTCGACGACCTGCTGGCCCGCCGCACCCGGGTGTCCATCGAGACGGTGCACCGGGGCAGCGACTCGGCCCGCCCCTCCGCGGAGCTCGTGGCCGACGTGCTCGGCTGGGACTCCGGCCGGCTGGACAACGAGGTGGAGGTCTACCAGGCCAGGGTCGCCGCCGAGCGGGCGTCCCAGCAGGAGGTCGACGACCAGGCGGCCGACGCCGCCCGCATGCTCGCGCCCGACACACGCAGGGTGGCGGTCGGTCGCGCGCTGGACTGAGCGGGCGAGCCCCGCGACGTGGGCCGCACAGGCATGCCCGTACAGGATCCCCCGGCACAGCGCAGCGACAGGGTCCGGCGGGCAGGGCCTACCGTTGACGGGTCCCCCGCGACCCCCGCCAGCCACTTACGTCCACGCCCCCAGGCACGTCGGCGCGCGGGTCGTACGGCGTCCGGGTGAGGACGAAGGACGCGATGTCGAGGTGTGAGACCTCGCCGTCGGCCCGTCGCACCACCCGCAGCGTCTCGCCGGCGTAGTAGCCGTCCAGCCCGGTCCAGGTGCCGTCGCCGGCAGGGCGGAAGCGCGAGGTCCGGGCGCGCTTGCCCAGGTCGCGTACCTCCAGGCCCCCGTCGGCGCCGGCGTAGAGAGCGAGCGGGGTGGGTCCCCAGAACCACGCGCCGGTCAGCGCCAGCAGATCGGACTCCACCGCCGACGGCTGCCAGGCCTCCGGCCGCCTGGGAGCGTGCTCGGCCACGACGTCCAGCAGGTCGGTCGCGAAGGTGGCCGACAGGCCGGCCGTGGAGTTCGTGGCTACCACCGCGGCGTCGCCCGACTCCGCGTCGACACGCAGGACGGCGAGGAAGCCGGGCATCGAACCGCCGTGCCCGTACGAGCGGCGGCCGTCCGTGTTCCAGACCTGCAGCCCCAGCCCGTACCCACCCGTCCACGCGGCGCCAGGGACATCGTCGATCACTAGCGGCCGTCGCATCTCGGCCAGCGTGTCCGGGGAGATGACCCCAGCCCCGTCCCCGGCCAGGAAGGCCGCCCAGCGGGCCAGGTCCTCGACGGTGGACCAGAGCTGTCCGGCCGGCGCCATCGCCCCCGCGTCGTGCTCCGGCTCCGCCAGCACGATGTCCGCCCACGGGTGCACCGCGAGGCCCCCCGCGTGGGGTGCCTGCGGCCGGGGCGTCGTCCGCCGCATGCCCAGCGGGTCGAGCAGCTCGGTCCGTACGGCGTCGTGCCAGGGCGTCGCACGGTGCCGGGCCACCAGCTCGCCGAGCACGGCGTAACCCGCGTTGGAGTAGTGGAAGCGCCGACCGGGTCGGTGCCGCGCCCACGCCGGGCTCATGGCGTCCACCAGCTCCGGCCAGGGACCGCCCGGGCTGCGCTCCCACCACGGGCCGTCGGTCTCGGCCTGGAGGCCCGAGGCGTGGGAGAGCAGCTGGGCCACGGTGGCGCGGCCCACCGGCGTGCCCGGGACGTGGTCCTCGACCCGATCGTCCAGGTCGACGACCCCCTCGTCCCGCAGGCGCAACACGGCCACGGCGATGATGGTCTTGGTGATCGAGCCGATCCGGTACTGCGTGTCCGCGTCCGGCGCGGCGTCCTCGACCGTACCGGCGGATCCCCACCACGAGAGCGCGCCTTCCCGGACGATCCCACCGACCAGCGACGGCAGGCGGGAGTCGGCCTG
>DATHUJ010000150.1:0-16449 GCA_035462375.1 Jiangellales bacterium | reverse complement strand
CCGTCATCGGACCCGGAGTCGTCGGGGCGGTGGGGGTCGGGCGGCGTGCCCGCGTCGTCCAGGGCCGAGACGTCCAGCTCACCGGCCCCGCGGAGGAAGGCGGGCGGGTCGGTGAGGTCCTCGGGCGAGGGCAGCAGGTCGGGGTGCGCCCACACGGCGTCGCGCCCCTGGACCCCCCGCGCCTCCCGGACGGCCGCCCAGAAGGCTGCGGCCTCGCGCAGCCGCCGCGGCCGCAGCTGCAGCCCGACCAGCGTCGCAAAGGTCTGCTCCGCCGGGCCGCCGGTCGCGCGTCGCCGGCGGACGGTCTCGCGCAGGGCGGCCGCCGCGGGCAGGCGGTCGGCGGTGGCGAGGGTCACGACGTCGTCGACCCAGCCCTCGACGAGCGCGAGGGCCAGCTCGAGCCGGTCGAGCGCCGCCTGCTGCGACGGGGTGGTCGGCACGTCGAAGAGGCCACCCTCGATCGCCTCCTGGATGGCCTCGGGACGCTGGGGGTCCAGCTCGCGCAGCGAGGACTCGATCCGGTCGGTGTCGACCTCCACGTGCCGCGCGTACTCCTCGACCAGGGAGAGGACGTGGGCGCGCAGCCATGGGGCGTGTGCGTGCAGCCGCTGGTGCGCGGCCTCGCGCAGGGCGAGGTAGACCAGGACGTCACGATCCTGCAGGCCGAGCCCCTCACCGAAGGCCCGGGCGTTGGCGGGGACGAGCGCGGGCCGCCCCTGCGGACCCAACGGGATGCCGACGTCGGTGGAGCCGCAGACCTCCGTGGCGAGCTGCCCGATGCCCTGGCCGACCTGTGCGCCCCACATCGACACGGCCAGCTGCTGCATCATCCCCAGCAACGGGCCGACGGCCTGGGCCATCTCCGCGGGGACGGTGCGCTGCATGGCTTCGGAGACCCGGGAGGCCACGGGCTCGACCAGGCCTCGCCAGCCCTCCTGCGTGCCCTCCACCCACTCGGCCCGGCTCCACGCCAGCGGGGCGCCCTGGCCCGCGGGGAAGGCGCTCGCGTCGTCGAGCCACAGGTCGGCGAGCCGGAAGGCGTCCTCGACCGCACGTCGCTCGGCATCCGGCACGCTGCGGTCACCCGCCGCCTGGACGACGTGACGGGCCGCCTCGCGGGCGAGGTCCCAGTTCACCGGGCCGCCCTGCCAGGAGAGCATGCGCCCGAGCTGCTGCAGCATGGCACCGAGATCGGGGGCGGACCCGCCCGGGGTGCCGCCGGCCCCGCCGCCCAGAGCGCCGAGGAGCCCGCCGAACGGGTCGACGGGTCCGCCGCCTCCGCCGGCGGGTGCCCCGTCGTCGTCCTCGCCCTCCGGGCGGAAGCCGAACGGCGGGCCGCTCATCGCGGGGCCTGCGGCAGGATGGCCCGGACGACCGACGGCGTCGTGGAGAAGCGCGTCATGCGCTCCACCGTAACGGCAGGGGTGAGGCCCGTGGGCAGAGCGCGGCCTGGGGTTCGCCACGGGCGCAAACCGCCCCCACCCGGCGGACTGACCGTCGGTGTCGTCGGGGCCGCCTCGGGTGTCGGCCGGCTGGTGGCCGCCCGGCTCGCCGCCCGGCCCGGCGTCCGCCGCGTCGTCGGGGTGGACGACGCCCGCGGGGACGTCGAGGGCGTGCACTGGCGGGTGCTCGACCCCGCTGACCCCGAACTGGTGACGGCCCTGACCGGGCTGGACGCCGTCGTCCACACCCTGGTCGACGTCACGGTGAGCGCCGACCCGGCCGCCCGCGGCCGACGCACGGTACGGGGCGTGCAGACCCTGCTGACCGCGGCCGCGGCGGCCGGGGTGAGCCGGGTGGTCGTCGTCACGAGCGCGATGGTCTACGGGGCGGCTCCGGACAACCCGGTCCCGCTCGCCGAGGATGCGCCGCTGCAGGCCCAGCCGGACGGCGCCCTCCTGTCCGACCTGCTCGAGGTGGAGGCACTCGTCCGGCGGTCGCGGCTCGCACACCCGGGCACTGCGGTAACCGTCGTACGGCCGGCGATGCTCGTGGGTCCGGGGGTCGACACCGTCCTCACCCGGCATTTCGAGTCCCCGAGGCTCCTGGTCGTCAAGGGGAGCCGACCGGCCTGGCAGTTCTGCCACGTCGACGACCTGGCCAGTGCCCTGGAGCACCTGGCCGTCGGCGCCGCGGACGACGGCGCCGGGCCGCCCCACGTCGCCACGGTCGGCTGCGAGGGGTGGCTGGAACAGGCGCAGGTCGAGCAGCTCTCCGGCCTCGGCCGACTCGAGCTCCCGGCGGGCCTCGCCTTCGCCACCGCCGAGCGGCTCCACCGGGTCGGTCTCACACCGGCGCCGGCGAGTGAGCTCCACTTCCTCGCCAATCCCTGGGTCGTGCCAGCGGCGCGGCTGCGTGGGATCGGGTGGCGTCCCGAGCACACGAACGAGACGGCGCTCGAGTCGCTGCTGGAGCTCGTGGAGGGTCACCGCGCGCTGGGGTCGCGGCGCCTGGGACGGCGCGAGCGGGCCACCCTGGGTGCCGCCGGCGCCACCGTCGCCGTCCTCGGCAGCGCCGCGGTGGTGCGCCGGGCCCGGCGGCAGCGCCGGCCCTGACCGCGCGGCTAGGGTCACCTGCCATGGAGCCCGTCGTCCGGTTGATCGGCATCCGCGCCGACCCCCTCTCGGTGGACGAGGTGCTCGGCGCCGTGGCCGACCCCGGGGCGGGCGGGACCTGCGTCTTCGTCGGGACCGTCCGCGAGGAGGACGGCGGAAGAAGCGTGAGCGAGCTCGGGTACACCGCCCACCCCTCCGTGGAGGACACCCTGCGACGGGTCGCCGTCGCGGTCGCCGCGCAGCACCAGGTCCGCGCCCTCGCCGCCGTGCACCGAGTGGGCGACCTGGCCGTCGGCGACGCTGCCGTGGTCGTCGCGGCTGCGGCCCCGCACCGCGACACCGCCTTCGCCGCCTGCCGCCAGCTGATCGACGACCTCAAGCGGGAGGTGCCGGTCTGGAAGCACCAGCGCTTCACCGACGGCGGGCAGGAGTGGGTGGGCTCGCCCTAGGATCGCGTTACCCCCCGACCTGAGCCGTGAGGACCCCGCCTGCATGACCCGCCGTTCCGCGACCCTGGCCGTCGCCGGGGCCCTGCTCGTCGCGCTCGTCGCGGTGGCCGCGCTCTTCCCCGTCCCGTACGTCGTGTTCTCGCCCGGTCCGATGGAGGACGTCCTCGGGGAGGTCGACGGCACGCCGGTCATCACGGTCGAGGGAGGGGAGACGTACCCGACCGACGGGGTGCTCGACCTCACGACGGTCGGGGTCACGTCGGCGGACCGAGACCTCGACCTGCTCTCCGCGTTCCGCGCCTGGGCCGATCCCGACCGGGCCGTGCTGCCCCGCCGACTCGTCTACCCCGAGGGGACGACGTCCGAGGAGTCGCGCGAGATCAACGCGGCGCTGCTGGACCGGTCCGAGGAGAGCGCGAAGGTCGCTGCCTTGCGCAAGACCGGCGCCGAGGTCCCCGAACGACCGGTGGTCGAGGCGGTCATCGACGACTCGCCGGCGGACGGGGTGCTCGAACCGGGGGACCTGGTGCTGGCCGTCGACGGCCTGGCGATGACTGAACCCGCCGAGGTCTCGGCCGCCGTCCAGGACCGCGCCCCCGGCGACCCCGTCGAGCTGACCGTGCTGCGGGACGGGGAGGAGCGCAGCGAGACCGTGGTCACCGCCCCTGCACCGGACGACCCTGAGCTCCCGGTCGTGGGCATCCAGGTCGGGACCGGCTACGAGCTGCCCGTACAGGTCGACATCACCATCGACGAGCGGATCGGCGGGCCCAGCGCCGGCCTGGTCTTCGCGCTCGCGATCTACGACAAGCTCACGCCGGGGGCGCTGCTGGGGGGCCGGCACGTCGCGGGAACGGGCGAGATCACCGGCGACGGCGAGGTCGGCTCCATCGGCGGCATCCAGCAGAAGATCGCCGCCGCCGGCGAGAACGGCGCTGACGTCTTCCTCGCACCGATCGACAACTGTGCGGACGCCGTCGGCGCCGACGCCCGCGACATGCTGGTGGTGCCGGTCGCGACGCTCGACGACGCCGTGTCCGTCGTCGAGTCCCTGGCTGCGGGCGACGAGGAGACGTTGCCTGGCTGCCCGGCGGCCTGAGCCGGTCTACTCCTCCAGCGTCTGCAGCAGTGCGCGCACGAGGTCTGCCGATACCTCGGGGTCACGCACCAGGTCGTCCTCGGACTCGTGGCCCCGGACGCGCAGCACGCCGGAGCAGGTCCCGTCACGGAGTACGCCCACCACGATTCGTACGTCGGCCCGGTCGGGGTGGTTCGCCGCCCACTCGGCGGCGAGCCCGTCCTCGTCGGGCATGCCCTCCTCCGCGCTCGGGGGCAGGACGATCCGCTCGACCACCAGGGCACAGCCGGAGACGCTCGAGGGCCACACGATGGAGGCCAGTACCTCGTCCAGCGGCCGGTCCCGCGGCAGGTCCTCCTGCTCGACGGGGGTGAGCCCGACCCCGTCCGGTCCGAGTCCGAGCTGCTCGGCGAGCGCCGGCTCGCGAGCCAGGACGTCCGCCGTGTCGGCGAGCGCGTAGAGCCGGGGGGGCTGGTCCCAACCGGCTCCGGCGACGTGGCGCTCGATCTCGAGCACCGTCTCCGGCAGCGCCGCCGACGGTCCACCACTCGTCATGGCCACGCATGGTGCCACGGCTCCCGACAGCGCCGGGGAGGACTGCGGGGGGACGTGGTCGGGAACCTTCGAGGGGGGTGGGCTAGTTTCGACCTCAGACGCCCCGCGGCAGCCGGCCCGCGACCGGCGCCGGAACCACGCTTAGGGAGCCAGGTGAGCCAGGACTTCCCCCGACCCTCCGACCCGTTCCGCGGGACCCGGACGACCGCGACCCGCCGCCCGCGTGCCCTCGTGCCGACCCTGGTCGTGCTCGGCGTCCTCGCGGTCCTCTACGGTGTCCTCGTCTCGTTCTGGACCGACTGGATGTGGTTCGACTCCATCGGCTTCCGTCAGGTCTTCACCACGGCGCTGGCCACGAGGGTCGGGCTCTTCGTCTTCTTCGGCGCGCTGATGGGCGCCGTCGTCGCGGCCAACGCCGTCATCGCCTACCGGCTCCGCCCGCGCTACCGCCCGATGAGCGTCGAGCAGCAGAGCCTGGAGCGCTACCGCGAGGCGATCGACCCGATCCGGCGGTGGGTCGTCCTGGGGGTCGGCGCGCTGCTGGGCCTGATGGCCGGCGGCAGCGCGGCCGCGGAGTGGCAGACCTTCCTGCTGTGGCGCAACGGCCGCAGCTTCGGCAGCCAGGACCCCCAGCTCGGCACAGACATCGGCTTCTTCGCGTTCGACTACCCCTGGTGGCGGTTCCTCGTCAGCTTCGGCTTCGCCGCGATCATCCTCGGCCTCATCGCCGCCGCGGTGACTCACTACCTGTACGGCGGGATCCGGCTGCAGTCGGTCGGCGAGAAGGTCGCGCCCGCGGCCCAGGCCCACCTGTCGGCCCTGATCGGCCTGTTCGTCCTCCTCAAGGCCGTCGCGTACTGGCTGGACCGCTACGGGCTGCTGATCGAGCAGGAGTTCGCCAACAGCCTCACGGGTGCCGGCTACACCGACATCAACACGCTGCTCCCCGCCAAGACCATCCTGGCTTCGATCTCACTCATCTGCGCCGCGCTCTTCTTCGTCAACATCTGGCGGCGGTCGTGGACGCTGCCGGGCATCTCGTTGGGGCTGCTGGTGCTCTCGGCCGTGCTCCTCGGCGGCTTGTGGCCGGCGATCGTGCAGCAGTTCCGGGTGCGGCCGAGCGAGGCCGACCGGGAGAGCGCCTTCATCTCCGAGAACATCGGGGCGACCCGGCAGGCGTACGGGGTCTCGGGGGTGGAGGCGGAGTCCTACGAGGCGACCACGACGGTGGAGGCGGGCCAGCTGGCGCAGGACAGGGACACGATCCCGAGCATCCGGCTGATCGACCCCAACGTGGTGCCCCCGACGTTCCAGCAGCAGCAGCAGGTCCGCGGCTTCTACTCCTTCGCCAACCCGCTGGACGTGGACCGCTACGAGGTGGACGGCCAGACCCGCGACATGGTCGTGGCGGTCCGGGAGATCGACCTGGACGGCATCCCCACCGGCCAGCAGAACTGGATCAACCAGCACACCGTCTACACCCACGGCTTCGGCGTGGTGGCCGCCTTCGGCAACCAGCGCGCCCCCGACGGGTCGCCGGTCTTCTCCGAGGAGGACATCCCGCCGATCGGCGTGCTGGGCGAGTACGAGCCGCGCATCTACTTCGGGGAGAACTCCCCGCCGTACTCGATCGTGGGCGCGCCGGAGGGCTCGGATCCGGTGGAGTTCGACATCCCGGAGGACCCGGACGCGGGCGGCCAGCAGCGCAACAACACGTACAGCGGCGAGGGTGGGGTGGCGATCGGCAACTTCGTCAACCGGCTGCTGTTCGCGACGAAGTTCCAGGAGGGCAACATCCTGTTGACCGACCGGATCAACTCCGAGTCGGTGATCCTCTACGACCGTCAGCCGCGCGACCGGCTCGAGAAGGTCGCGCCCTGGCTGCGCGCGGACGGCAACCCCTATCCCGCTGTGGTCGACGGGCGGGTGCTCTGGATCATCGACGCGTACACGACGAGCAACACCTACCCGTACTCGCAGCGGGTGTTCCTGGACGAGGCGACCAGTGACTCGCGGACGCAGCGCCAGGCGGTCGTCGCCCAGCCGCAGACGCCCATCAACTATGTGCGCAACAGCGTGAAGGCGACCGTGGACGCGTACTCCGGTGAGGTGACGCTCTACGAGTGGGACGAGACCGACCCGCTCCTGCAGGCCTGGCGGTCGGCGTTCCCCGACTCGGTCACCGACCGGGACGAGATCCCGGACGAGCTGCTGGACCATCTGCGCTACCCGGAGGACCTGTTCAAGATCCAGCGTGAGCTGCTGTCGCAGTACCACGTGACCGATCCGCGCACCTTCTACGGCGGGCAGGACTTCTGGACCACGCCGCAGGATCCGGCGTTGGAGACCGGTGCTCCCCAGCCGCCGTACTACTTGACATTGGCGATGCCGGGGGACGAGCAGACGGCGTTCTCGTTGACGACGACGTACGTGCCGCGGAACCGGCAGAACCTGGCGGCGTTCATGGCGGTGAACGCGGACGCGCGCAACGAGGACTACGGCGCGATGCGGATCCTGCGGTTGCCGGGTCGTACGCAGATCGAGGGTCCGGGGCAGGTAGCCAACGCGTTCGAGACCAACCAGCAGATCGCCGAGGCGACGCTGCCGTTGCGGCAGAGCGGCGCGGAGACCCGCGAGGGCAACCTGCTGACCCTGCCGGTGGGCGATGGCCTGCTATACGTGCAGCCGTTGTACGTGGAGCGGCGCACCGGTGATGCGACGTTCCCGCTGCTTCGGCTGGTGTTCGTGTCCTTCGCCGGGGTGGTCGGGGTGGGGGACACGTTGCAGGAGGCGCTGGACGCGGTGTTCCAGGGCGACGCCGGGACCGACACGGGGGAGGAGATCGCCGGCGGGGTGCCGCCGGAGCCGATCGAGGAGATCCCGGTCGAGCCGGGAGCGGAGCCCACCACGGAGCCGGAGCCCGAGCCGGAACCGTCCCCGACCGCCGAGGCGCCCGCCACGGGCACCCTGGCCGAGGCACTGTCCGACGCCCAGCAGGCCTTCACCGACGCCGAGGCCGCGCAGCGGGCCGGCGACTGGGCCGCCTACGGGGAAGCGCTGCAGCGGCTCGAGGACGCCCTGACCCGGGCCGACCAGCTCTCCGGCGACGGTGGTGGCTGAGCACAAGAGCAGCAACGGCGCTAGGCCCAGAACTCCGCCGCTGCCTGGGGGTCGTGGAGGAAGCCCCAGAACTCGATGATCCGGCCGTCCCTGAACCGGTAGGCGTGCACGTGGAGGTCCTCGTAGCTGCGCCCGACATCGGCTCGGGTCGCTCGGACGGTGGTGAGGACCACGCCGTAGTCGTCGTCGGCGAGGATGGTGTGGATCTCGTGCGACTGCGTCCGGCCGACGATCCGGTCGGCCTCGGCCAGCATCGCCATCACCGACTGCGGACCATGCAGGTCACCGCTCTTCGCGTGCCACACCACGTCGCCATGCAGCCACAGCCTCAACGGGGCGACCTCCGCCCGATCTCGGGCGGCGTAGGCACCTCGGAGGACGTCCGCGTGGGGGTGGGCCATGGCGCCTCCCGGGGTCGACGTGTCTGTGGGAAGTCAACTCGCCCCCGCGTGCCTGGACCACATCCCGCCTGACCGGTGTTGACAGGAAACCATCTGGTTTCCTATTCTCCCGAGTGTGGACGAGGACCGGGTGTTCAAGGCTCTCGCCGACCCCACCCGACGAGCCCTGCTGGACGCCCTCTTCCGCCGGGACGGGCAGACCCTGCTCGGCCTGGCCGGTCGGTTCGAGATGACCCGCGTCGGCGTGGCCAAGCACCTCGGCGTCCTGGAGGACGCTGGGCTCGTCGTCAGCCGCCGCCGTGGCCGGGAGAAGCTCCACTACCTCAACCCCGTCCCCGTACGGCAGGTGCACGACCGCTGGGTCAGCAAGTACACCGCGACATGGGCCGCCGGCCTGGTCGCCCTCAAGCAGGAACTGGAGCAGACGATGGAGAAGGCCTTCGAGATCTACATCCGTACGACGCCGGAACGGCTCTGGGCAGCGATCACCGATCCCGACATCCGGGCCCGCTTCCACTTCGGCAACCGCATCGACTCCGACTGGAGTGCGGGCGGGCGCTACGTCGTCACGAATCCCAAGGCCGAAGGGCCCCTCGTGGAGGGCGAGAACCTCGAGGTCGACCCGCCGCGGCGGCTGGTCCAGACGATGCGGGCGCTGTGGGACGACGACTCGCTGGCCGCCATCACCTCACGGGTGAGCTGGGAGATCGAGCCGGTCGGGGACTCCTGCCGACTCGTCGTCGTCCACGACCAGCTGCCCGACGGTGCAGACGCCCAGCTCTACGGCGGCTGGCCCATGATCTTGTCCGGACTCAAGACCTGGCTCGAGACGGGTGAGGAGCTCACCACGCCCGGGTCGTTGATGTACTCAACCACTCACGAGGAGGAGTGACCGAGATGATGACCACCATCACCAGCGTCCGTACGGTCGGTGTTCCCGTCGCCGACCAGGACCGCGCACTCGGCTTCTTTGCCGACACGCTGGGCTTCGAGGTCCGACTCGACGCGCCCATCTCGGAGACCGAGCGGTGGATCGAGGTCGTGCCTGCGCAGTCGGCCACATCCATCGCGCTCATCGCCACCGGCGATGGCGGCAACGGAGTCGACACCGGCGTCAGGTTCTCGGTGCCGGACGCACAGTCCGCGCACGACAGCATGACCGCCCGGGGCGTGCAGGTCGACGAGCTGCTCCGCTGGGAGGGGATGCCGCCCATGTACACCTTCGCCGACCCGGACGGGAACCGCTTCTACGTCGTCGAGGACCAGGCCGATGACTGACCAGTGAGACTGGTGAGGAGCAGTCGTGGATCCGGTCATAGACCAGGATCCCGAAGGTGCGCGGCACGATCAACGGCGGGTTCTACCGCAGGTCGCAGCCTGAGGAGTCCGTCCGTTTCACCGTCCTCGTCGGCGACATCAGGGCGACGATGGCGAAGGTGGAGGCGGCGGGTGGCAGGGTCCTGGGTGATCCCGGCGAGCTTCCCGGCGTCGGCCTCTTCGTGAACGTCGTCGACACGGAGGGCAACGTCGTCCAGCTCAACCAAGACTTCGCCGTGGGGGCGTCTGCCAGGGCAGGGCCCGCGCGGGACCTGACGGTGAGTTGATGTGCCATCCCCAGACGGGGAGGCATGCTGTCGCGTTGGCCGCAGCCGGCCGACACGACCCTCAGCTCGGTCGGCGCCAGCGCCGGCGTCCGGGGTCCCATCGACCCGCGGTCAGGTCGCCGCCGAGGATCGGATCTGCGAAGGCAGCGATTGCATCGATCGCCTCGGCGTAGGTGTCCGGCACCTCTCCGGCGAGCCCCGCGCGAGCAACGAACCGCTGCCAGTCGATCTGCCGCAGGTTGGCCAGGTCGACGACGACGTCCGCGAGTGGGCGAAGGTCGGCTCCACGGTGGGCTCCCGTTGCGCGCACCGCGGCCGAGAGACTCGCAGCGTTCACGGCGTGGCGGCTGGTGAGCGCATAGACGTCAGCGAAGTCGCGCTCCCGGGTTGTCGTGTCGCCTCGGTCGACCATGGTGACGATCTTCTCGGCGAGCACTGTCTCCAACGGGTACCCGAGCAGGCTAAACGGCTCTCCGAGCAAGGCCGGGTACGGGACGTCGACGGGCGAGGGCGTCACCGGGTCGCCCACGTTCACGTCGACTCGAAGGGGGTGTCGAGCGCGATCCACGCGGGCGGGCACGGTGATGCGGACTCCGCTGTACGGGTCTGCCTCGCGGATGACGTCGGCCCGCGAGCGAGCAGGCTCGAAGTCGACACCATCGTCGACCTGCACGGCGAGCACGTCGGCCACGGCCTTGGTGACGGACTCGACGTCGTTGTCGACCGCGCGTGCCAGCAGGTCGACATCGGCAGTCGGGCGTCGCTCGTCGAAGACGGCGAGCAGCATGCCGCCCTTCAAGACGAGTCGGTCTCGATGCGGCGACATCGACAGGCGGAACAGGAACCGCTCGAGGACGTACAGCACCAGCAGCTCGTCGGTCGGCCTGCCCTCCCGGCGCGCTCGGGCCTGCAGGTCCAGGTACGCGCGGCCCCCGGCCGTCGCGCGGCTCGGCCGGCTCATCCCTGCAAGACGCGCAGGGCGGCGCTCAATGGTCCGCTGGCACGCAGCGTTCGGGCCACGCCGGCGAGCTTCGCGAGCTTGGGTTGTGGCTGGCGCAGGTATCGGCGCAGCGCACCATGAGCCTCGGCGTCACCGACGAGGTGGCGCAGCCGGAAGGCGTCGACCACGCTGCGCTCGCGGTCGGTGATCCAGAACCTTTCACCACCAGCCTCCCGGACCTCGATACGTCCCATCACGAACGTTGCCGCCTTGAAGACATGCACCCTTGTCGGGGGGTAGTCGATCACCGGACGATGCGTGCCTTCGGGAACGGCGAGATGGACCTGTCTCGGGATCTCGTCCGTAAGGTCCCAGTACGCTAGCGCCGATTCCAGAGCGACCATCCCGTGCGGTGCCCGCGCGCACACCGTGATGAAGTCGATGTTGCCCACGCCGGCGGCTTCGGCCAGCTGGAACAGGCCCCGGGACAGCTCCAGGAGCTCACCCTCGTCCCGCAGGCTGTACAGGTCCCGCCAGGAGACCCCAGCGGCGACCGCTTCGCCAGAGCGGAAGACGGGACCGAGGGTACGGAGCCGCTCCAGGGCCCGGGGTGATGCCATGTATGAGAGCCTACAGATCTAGATGCGACCTCGGGAGGATTTCATACACGTGGGATGACTTGCCTCGGCCGTGGAGGGCGGCCTCGTCCTCTGGTGCTCGCGACGCCGGCGCTGCTGGCGACCTGGGTGACCGTCGGCGGCGCGTCCAGGCGGGTGGCGCAGCGGGCCGCGACGTCGCCGTCGCCGCCCGGCGAGGCCCCGGGCGTCCGGTCGCCATCGCCGCGAGCCTGCTACCCGAGGAACGCCGGGACGTCGGTACGGCGATGGTGGCCGAGCTGGGGGCGGTCGAGGGCCGGGCGCGGTAGATCAGCGGCTGAGGCGGCGGCGGCCTACTTCTTCGCCGGCTTGGGCGGCAGCGTGGCCGCGTGGGCGCGGGCACGCTCGACCCAGCCGGCGGCTTCTTCCGCCGAGAGGCCGGCCGGCAACGTCAGGTAGCCGCCCATGGGGCGCTCCTCCGGCCCGTACGGCCCCCCGCCGCGCCGAGCCAGTTCGGCGTGATCGGCCTCGGCGAGCTTGACCCCGATGGCGGAGCCGAAGAGTCCGGCGAACATGTTGCCGTTCACGAAGGCAGCGAGGTTGCCGAACATCGGCTTGACCTCGACACCTGGGCCCTCGGGCACCAGGGAGCGGAAGCGGTTCTTGTCGGCGTCCGTCGGCCGGGGAACCTTCACGGTCGTCTCCTGTCAGTCCTGGGCGAGTCCGTGCTTGTGCGCGAGCACGACGGCCTGCACCCGGTCCCGTACGTCGAGCTTGCCGAGGATCCGGGCGACATGCGTCTTGACCGTCGTCTCCGCCATCCAGAGCTCTCGGCCGATCTCGGCGTTGGACAGCCCGCGAGCCATCGCGCGGAGGACGTCGGTCTCGCGGTCGGTGAGCCGCTCGAACGGGGCGTACGCGGCAGGAGGGGACCGGCGCACGTACGCGCTGACCAGCCGGTCCATGACGGTGGGCCCCACCGCGGTCTGGCCTTCCGCGCACGCCCTGACCGCGCGCAGCAGAGCGGTCGGAGGAGTGGTCTTGATGAGGAAGCCGGACGCGCCCGCGCGCAGGCCTTCCGAGACGTACTCGTCCAGGTCGAACATGGTCAGGATCAGCACCCGCGGCGCCCCCGGTTCCGCCACGATCGCCGCGGTGGCGGTGATGCCGTCGCCGCCCGGCATCTCCACGTCCATGAGCACGAGGTCGGGCGCTGTCTCGCGGGCGAGCCGTACGCCGTCGGGACCGCTGTCGGCCTCACCGACCACCACGATGTCGGGGTCGCTGGTGAGCACCGTGACGAGCCCGGTGCGGATCAGCTCGTTGTCGTCGACCACCAGGACCCGTACGGCCATCACGTCACGCTCGCTCGCTGTGCCGGGATCGTCGCCTCGACCACGTATCCACGGGCGTCCGGGCCCGGTCCGGTGCTGAACGTTCCGCCGCGCAGTGACACGCGCTCGGCCAGGCCGACGAGGCCGAAACCCTCGCAGCCACTCTCGCCCGGCCCGGGCCCGTCGTCGGAGACCCTCACCCGTACGACGTCCCCCACCGCTTCGACGAGCACGTCGACTGCGGCCGACGGCGCGTGGCGTACGGCGTTGGTGAGTCCCTCCTGCACGACGCGGTAGACGATCGGGTCGGCGTGTTCGGCCTCGACCTCGTGCACGGTGAGCCGAACGGTGGTTCCCGTCGCCCGGATCCGCTCGACGAGCGCCGCGAGGTCGTGACCTCGGCCGGCGGGGCCGCCGTCGGGGAGCAGCCGGTCCAGCTCGGCGAGCGCCTCGCCGACGACGCGGTCGATCGTCTCGAACGCCCGGAGAGCCACCGCGGGCTTGGACGGCCAGGACACCTCGGCGGCCGCCGCCTGCATCGCCACCACGCCGACGGCGTGGGAGACCACGTCGTGGAGCTCTCGCGCCACGCCGAGTCGTTCGCCCTGCACGGCCTCGTCCCGGGCGGCATCGAGGTCGGCCTGCAGGGCGGCGGCGCGCCGGGCGGCCGTCTGCTGGCGGCGCCGGTTCCAGCCCACGACGGAGCCCGTGACCCACGCGACCGTGACCAGCAGGGCGCACATGGCGGCGTTCTCGGGGTCGTCGTGGACCCGGCTCCATACCACCGCCCCGGCCAGGGCGGCCACGGCCAGCAGCGCGCGAACGTCACGCACTCCGCGGGATGCGGGTGCCCAGGTGAGGCAGCCGACGGTGGCCACCATCCAGGCGCCGGACCCGACCATCACTCCGACCGTGAGTGGGGGTACGACGAGCAGCGCTGCCAGCGTCGCCGCGGCGGTGACCGGCGCGGCCCGCCAGCCGACGATCGTCGCGGCGGCGAGCGCCGTGAGCGGCAGCGACCAGGCGGGGGAGAAGGCGGGGGTGTCGTACTCGCCGGTGGAGTAGTAGCCCCAGTTCTCCAGCACGGCCACCACCGCCACCACGGCGGCGAGTGTGACGGTGCGCCGGCTCAACCCGGGCGCAGGAGGTGCTACCGCGGCGTCGCGAGGTGCCGCCTCGTCGGCGCGGAGCAGCCCGAGCTGCCGGCGCAGCTCGGTGGTCGCCTCGCGCGCGCGGAAGTGGATCCGTCGGGCCCGTTCGCGACCGTCGTCGTCGACGCTGACGCCGGCCAGCTCCTGCCGGATCGACCACAGCGACGTACGGATGCAGGCGTCCAGCTCCGCGGAGAGCCGGGCCCGCTCGTCGCGCACCGCCCGCTGCGCCAGGGCCGCGGGATCGACTCGACCGAGGGCGCGGGCCCGCCGCTGCTCGGCGTACGCGGCTCGGAAGGTCGTGGTCGCCAGACGGAGCAGCAGGCCCAGCAGGCTCAGCATCACGGTGCTGAAGGCGAGCGAGACGACGTACGCCGGGTCGTTCCTGGAGATCGTCAGCAGCGCCGCCGCTCCGGCAGCGGCCACGATGCCGGCATCCGTCAGGTCGGGACGCCCCACGCCACGAGCGTGCCACGGCGCGACGCCCCCCGGGATCCGTCTTGCGGAGTATCCCGGGGTCATCCCTGCGGCGACGGATTTCGGTGGCTTCCGGAGGACGCGAGACCAGTCCGGCACGGCGAGCATCCAGGCCACCGGCTCTCGCGCAGCGAAAGGACATCGACATGAAGCTCGCACGCCACCACCGCCTGGCCCTGCCCGCAGCGCTGGGTCTCTCGGCGATCGCAGTCTTCGACGCGATCACGCACGGCCTGACCGGCCAATGGTCGGTCTTCGCCGACGACAGCGACCTCCCCGTGGCTCTGGCCGTGGGAGCCGTGGTGCACGGCCTGGCCTACGCCGGGGCGCTGTGGGTGCTCTACGCGGAACGCGACAGCATCCGCGCGAACCGTGCGGCGACGGTGTTCGGCTGGCTGCTGGTCGCGGCGTTCATCCCGCTGGCAGCGGGCTTCCTGCTGCTCGCGCCGTTGCATGCCTTCGGTAGCTTCGAAGGCGGCTACACGGCCATCGCCCCGGTGATCGGCGTGGCGTTCGGGCTGCAGTTCCTGGCCGCGACCGGACTCGGGCTCAGCCTTCTCCGGCACCCCCAGACCGGTGTCGGCTCGCGGATGCTCGCCGCGCTGCCCCTCGTCATGGGCCTGACCGCCCTGCTCGCGCTCGTCGCCCCCGACTGGGCGCACCCGGCGTACGTGGAGACCGTCACCATCGTCGGCGTCGCCCTCCTGGGCACCGCCACACCGGCCCGGCGGCAGGTTCCCGCGTCGGTCGCGGCACCGGTCTGAGGCCCGGTGACCGGTCCGGCCCGGCTACGTCCTCCCGACCGCCGGGCCGGGCCGCGGCGCTGCGGAGCACAGGAACGCTCGACTGCGGGTGTCGAAATCCGCGGGCCGCATCCGACGCTGGGGTGACCGCAACTCCGACAGAGAGGTGACAGCGATGCGCTACATGGTCTTCGTCAAGATGCCCGAGGACGTCGGGCCGCCCACGCCCGCGCTGGTCGAGGCGATGGGCCGGGAGATGGAGCAGGCCTTCGCCGACGGCACGATGGTCGACGCAGGCGGCCTCTACCCGCCGGCCCAGAGCACCGAGATCCGGCTGACCGCCGGCACCATCACGACCACCGACGGCCCCTACACCGAGGCCAAGGAGGTCGTCGGCGGCTACTCGATCATCGAGGTCCGCTCCGAGGACGAGGCCGTCGCCAACGCCCGCCGGGTGCTCGAGCTGCACCAGCAGCACTGGCCGGGCTGGGAGGGCTCGGTGGAGATCCGCCGCATCGCCGGGCCGGAGGAGGGCCCGCCCGCGCAGGCGTGATCGGGTGGGCGGCGTCGCTCCTCGTACGATCAACGTGTGGGGAGCGACGCCGCGGCCGCCGTCAACGCGGTCTGGCGCCGGGAGTCCGTACGTTTGGTCGCGGGCCTGGCCCGGATGACCCACGACCTCGAGCTCGCCGAGGACCTGGCCCAGGACGCGCTGGTCGCCGCGCTCGAGCAGTGGCCCGCCGAGGGCATCCCCGAGAACCCGGGCGCCTGGTTGATGGCCGTCGCCAAGCGGCGCGGTGTCGACCACTTCCGGCGGGCGGAGACGTTGCGCCGGCGTACGGCCGAGCTGGGCCAGGCCCTCGAGACGGCCGAGGTCCCCGACTTCGAGGCCGCCGTCGACCACATCGAGGACGCCGTGCTGCGGCTGATGTTCGTCACCTGCCACCCGGTGCTGTCCCCGGAGTCGCGGGCGGCACTGACCTTGCGGCTCGTCGGCGGCCTCACGACGGAGGAGATCGCGCGGGCCTTCCTGGTCAAGGACGCCACCATGGGTCAGCGCATCTCCCGGGCCAAGAAGGCCCTGGTGGGAGCCGATTTCGAGCCGCCGGTGGGCCGCGCCCGGCGGGAGCGGCTGACCGACGTGATGGCCGTGGTCTACCTGATCTTCAACGAGGGACACACGGCCACCGCCGGCGGGGACTGGATGCGCCCCGACCTGTGCCAGGAGGCGTTGCGCCTCGCGCGGATGCTCGCGCAGCTCGTCCCCGACGAGCCGGAGGTGCACGGGCTGCACGCGCTCCTGGAGCTCCAGGCGTCGCGCCTGCGCGCCAGGACAGGTCCGGACGGGAGGCCGGTCCTGCTGGAGGACCAGGACCGGCGGCTCTGGGACCGGCTGCTGATCCGACGTGGCCTCGCCGCCCTGGACCGCGCGGAGGCGCTGGGCGC
>DATHUJ010000149.1:0-11032 GCA_035462375.1 Jiangellales bacterium | reverse complement strand
CCGTCGGGCATGCGCGTCGTCGCCGGCGGGTGGCGTCGAGGATGTGGTGCAGCCCGGTCGGCGACATCGTCACGTACGGCAGTCGGACCATGTGGAGCGCGCTCTGGTCCAGGGGCGCATCCTCGTGGAGCGGCACGGTGGGGACATCGCCATCGACTCCCGCCCCGGCGAGACGGTGCTCCGAGTCCGGATGCCGGTGCGGTCCGCCGCCAGGCACACTCGGTCCTTGGGCACACCCCCGTGCGCCACCAGTACGCTGCAGCCCATGTCAAAGTCACATCCGTCGGGCGTGAGATGACAGAGTGGGCGCTGCTGGCCCTGGTCGTACTGCTGATCGTGGCGAACGGGTTGTTCGTGGCGGCGGAGTTCTCCCTCGTCACGGTGGACCGGGCGACCGTCGAGCGTGAGGCGGCGAGCGGCGACGTACGCTCCGAGCGCCTGCTGGAAGCGCTGAGAGCGCTGTCGACCCAGCTGTCCGGGGCGCAGCTGGGCATCACCGTGACGTCGCTGGTCGTCGGGTTCATCGCCGAACCGTCACTGGCCACGATCTTGCGAGGTCCGCTAGGGCTGACCGGCCTGAGCGACGTCGCCGTGACCGCCATCTCGTTCGCGGTCGCCTTCGTCGTCGTGACGGGCTGCCAGATGGTCTTCGGCGAGCTCGTCCCAAAGAACTGGGCGATCGCCGAGCCGTTGCGGGTCGGGCGCGCCGTGGTCGGCTTCCAGCGTGGCTTCACGGTCGTAGCGGGACCCGCCATCGCCGTGCTCAACGGCATGGCGAACTGGATCGTGCGCCGCCTGGGCATCGAGCCGGCCGAGGAGCTCGCCTCAGCACGCAGTCCCGAGGAGATCGCGTCGCTTGCGCGACGCTCTGCTCAACGGGGGACCCTGGAGGCAGGCACGGCCGAGCTGCTCAGCCGCTCGATCGAGTTCGGCGACCGCCGGGCGGCCGACGTCATGACCCCGCGACCCCGCGTCCGCTTCGTCCACGCCGAGGACCCGGTCACCACCGTGCTGGACCTCACCACGCGTACGGGCCACGCGCGCTTCCCGGTGATCGGCGAGTCCGTGGACGACGTGCTCGGGATGGTGCACTTCAAGCACGTCGTGGCCGTGCCGTACGAGGAGCGGCCCGACACGACAGTGGCCCAGGTCGTGCACGAGCTGCCCGCGGTACCCGCCACGATGGAGCTCGACCCGCTCCTCAGGGCGCTGCGGCGGAGCGGCCCGCAGATGGCCGTGGTCGTCGACGAGTACGGGGGGACCGACGGCATCGTGACCCTGGAGGACCTTGTCGAGGAGATCGTCGGGGAGATCCAGGACGAGCAGGACCGCCCGGTCGGACGGATGCGCGAGCTGACCGACGGTGCGTGGTCGTTGTCCGGCCTGCTCCGCCCGGACGAGGTCGAGCAGCTCACCGGCCTCGGCATCCCCGAGGGCGAGGAGTCCGACACCGTGGGGGGACTCGTCGTCGAGCGGCTCGGCCGCATGCCGGAGGTCGGTGACGCCGTCGAGCTGACAGCCGCGGACCGTGCCGATGTCGACGAGGACGGCATCCAACGAGACGCCAAGGTCCGGCTCGAGGTCTCTCGCCTGCACGGCCGACGGGTGGACCGCCTGGTGCTGCGCCGACTCGACGACGAGGACGACCGCAGATGAGCAACCTCACCGCCATCGGCATCGCCGTGCTGCTGCTCGCCGGCAACGCCTTCTTCGTCGGCGCCGAGTTCGCCCTCATCTCCGCCCGGCGCACACAGATCGAGCCGCGGGCGGCGGCCGGATCGAGGTTGGCGCGCATCACGCTGCGCGGCATCGAGCACGTCTCGCTCATGATGGCCGGCGCCCAGCTCGGCATCACCATCTGCTCCCTCGGCCTCGGCGCCGTCGGTGAGCCGGCCGTCGCCCACCTGCTGGAGCCGGCCTTCGAGTGGGCCAGGGTCCCTGAGGCACTCGTGCACCCGATCTCCTTCACCATCGCGCTCGCAGTGGTCGTGACGCTGCACATGGTGGTCGGGGAGATGGTCCCCAAGAACATCGCGATCGCCGGCCCCGAGCGTTCCGCGCTCGTCCTTGGTCCGCCGCTGTACTGGCTGGTCACGATCCTCAAGCCCGCCATCGTGGTGCTGAACGCCAGCGCCAACCTCGTGCTCCGGCTCCTGAAGGTGCAGCCGCAGGACGAGGTGGCCTCGACGTTCACGGCCGACCAGGTCGCCGGCTTCGTCTCGGTGTCCCGGCGAGAAGGACTGCTCGACCAGGACGAACACGACCTGCTGACCGGGGCGCTGGAGTTCACCGATGCCATAGTCGGCACCGTCATGCTGCCGCGCGACAGCCTCGTCATCGTCTCCCAGGACGCGACCGTCGTCGATCTCGAGGACGCCTGCGCCCGGACCGGCTACTCCCGCTTCCCGGTCACCGAGCCCTCGGGCGAGCTCATCGGCTACGTCCACCTCAAGGACGTCCTGGACACCCCCCCGGCCGAGCGCGACCAGCCGGTCGGCCACGAGCACGTCCGTCCGCTGTCCACGGTGCCGCAGGACGTGTCGCTGCGCGAGGCCCTGGGCGTGATGCAGAGCCGCGGGTCGCACCTGGCCCGCGTCGTCGACCCGGCCGACGGCGCCACGCTCGGTGTCGCTGCCCTGGAGGACGTCATCGAGGAGCTCGTCGGCGAGGTCGTCGATGCTGCTCAGCACCGCGTGTAGCGCAGGGCGACCGTCCGCTGCCCGCCTCCCTGTTGATCACCTGTGGCCGGACGCGCCGCTCGACGTCGCCCGCGAACGGGACGCTCCCACCGACCAGACGCTCCGCGGACCCGGCTCGCAGCCGCTCCGATGGCGGTGGCCCGCGGTCGGGCCAGGGCCGACTCGAGCAAGCCGATGTCGCGCACCTCGACGGCCGGGAGGGCGCGCGCTGCTGGACGTACAGGCGGTCGTCGAGGGCGAGCAGATCACTCACCCACGACGCAACGCCTCGGCGTAGCGTGGAATCTCCTCGTCCAGTACCTCGTCGAGGAGCTCACGCCTGCCCGTCCGTTCGATGTGGTCACGGACGGCGTGCCGCGGCCACCTCCTGCACGGAGCGGCCTTCTCGGCGGCCCACAGGCTGACCGGCGTCGGTCCCGCGGTCAGGTCATCGGCGTCCGAGCGCGAACGATCGCAGCGTGCATGCCCGGCGCGACCTGGTGCGTCAGGCGGATCTCGGGCTCGACGAAGCCGGCAGCCTCGAGGTGCTCCCGGTACTCACCGACAGAGAGTGCACCGGCTATGCAGCCCACCCAGGACCCGCGCTCGGCCCGCTCCTCCGGTGCCAGGGAGTCCTCGGCGACGATGTCGGAGATGCCGATCCGGCCACCGGGCACGAGGACCCGACGGGTCTCCGCGAGCACGGCCGGCTTGTCGGGGCTGAGGTTGACGACGCAGTTGGAGATGACGACATCGACCGATGCGTCGGGCAGTGGGATCGCCTCTATCCGGCCCTCGAGGAACTGGACGTTGGCCGCCCCGGCCTTGGCCGCGTTGGTCCGCGCCAGCTCGAGCATCTCCTGGGTCATGTCCAGCCCGTACGCGAAGCCGGTCGGTCCGACCCGCCTGGCCGACAGCAGCACGTCGATGCCTCCGCCCGAGCCGAGGTCGAGCACCCGCTCCCCTGGCGTCAGGTCGGCCACCGCGGTCGGGTTGCCGCAGCCGAGGCTGGCTGCGACCGCCTCCGCCGGCAGGTCGTCCCGCTCACGCTGCTCGTAGAGCTGGGATCCGAACCCCGGATCGATCTCCACCGACGTGGGGCCGCAGCACCCGCCGTTGTCGGTCCCGCAGCAGCCACCGCCGCCGCCCGTCTCCACGGTGTGAACGGCCGCGGCGTAGCGTTCCCGCACGATTTCGTACAGCTGCTCGTTGCCGGCAGGTCCGGTGGTCACGGGGCACCTCCGTCTCGATGGTGGGGCGTCCGGGCACCCGATCCAGACTATATCGATGTCTATCGATGTCTACCAGGGTCTTCCACCGGGATGTCGGGCGCGGCTCGACGGTCGGCTCGGCGATTCGGGCGGACAGGCGGGCGGGCGCACTGGCGGGCCGCTGAGCCGGACTGTCCTTGCTGATCATCGGTCCGCGCAACGGGCGCGCCCGTGCTCCCGCCACGGCACCCGCCGGCGCCATGGACCGGGAGTCAACCCGTCCTCGGCCGCGAGAGGACAGAGCGCAGGTGCTCGGCGCCTAGGCCTTCTGCCCGGCATCGGAGAGCTCGTCGTCCGTGGACGCCTTCATTACTCCTTCTCGGGAGCCGGCGGGATGCCTTCGTCTGGTGAGGCCTGCCTCGTCTGGGCAGGACGGGCGCCCAACCGGGTGCCGAGTCTGTCTTCCCACGTTCGGAGGGCGTCACTGGCCACCTCCGCGACGGCTACTGAGGGGTCGGCACTGAGCTTCAGCAGGTGCGACACCGCGGCATCGTCATCGATTCGTCCGAGGGCCATCGCCACTTGTCGTCTCACCATGTCGTCGCGCACGGAGACCGTCATCGCCAGCGCTTCAACGGCGCTGCGATCACCCACCCGGCCCAAGGAATTGGCAGCGTGTGCCCTTGTCACTGCATCCTCGGAGCGGTTCTGAAGAATGCCGCCGAGGCTCGTCACGCTCCGCCGCACACGTAGGTCTCCGAGGGTCGCGATGACGCGGTGGCGAAGGGCTGGCTGCGAACGCAGAGAGGGGTCTTCGAGCATCTCAGCCAGCAGGCTTCGTGCATCCTCGCCGAGTCGTGCCCAGGTCTCCGGGGTCGCCGCCTCCCGGCGCAGCAGCAAGCTCTCGACTTGCAGGCGCAGGTCCGCGCGGGAGTCCGCGCCGAGTTCGAAGCCCGTATCGGGGACCCGGTCGGGCGAGACATCGACCGGCGGCTCGTCGTGTCGACCGGGCGTAGCCTCCGCATCGGGTACGGACGGAAAGCCGCCGGGCTGCGTGCCGTCTGGCGGGACGCTGGTCATGGCGCAGTCCTCACGGGGTCATCGACCTGACGAATCCATGGTTTCTCATCTTGTTGATCTGACACCCGGTGATGACGTCACTGTCCCGGCGAGAGGAGGAGAAGATGAAGTTGTCCGAGATCGTCGGTGACGTCGGGTCGGTGTCGGGACAGCCATCGTCCTCGTCGGCGTGCTCCAGTCCAAGGTGGTGGCCAGCCTCATGGGCGTAGGTCTGGCCCAAGTTGACCGTGTCGCTGTCGCGCCCGATCACGATGCCGCTGCGGTCGCCGTTCTTGTCGGTGGGGGCGTTCACGTAGGAGGCCCCGAAGCCCCCGTGATAGCTCTCGACCTGAAAGACGTCCATGTACCAGTTCGGCACTGAGTACTTCGATGCCATGGCGTCGAATTCTGCGTCGTTGTCGATGAAGCTCCACCTCGCCTTGTCTGCGTCCATGTCGATGGTGCCCTCGATCCGGTACAGCACGGTTCCGTAGACCGTCATGTCTCGGGATCGGAATATCTCCGACGCCACCTCTTCGGCCGCACGCCTATACTCCGCCCGCTCGGCGGCCGTGAAGTCCCCGACCCGGATGAGGTTGTAGCCCACAGTCCGCATGACCCTCCAGACCTGGGATCTCGTGGCGAAGTGCCCCGCGCCGCTCATCGAGTAGTGGAAGGTCAGGTCGCCCTTCGCCGAGAACTCGTCGAAGATGGCTCCGCTGCCGTGCCACGTGTACCAGCTGCCGTAGACCGTCGAACGCGCGGGGATGATGATGTCGGACGTCAGGTTGAACGAAAAGGCCGCCACTTCGCCGATGCCCGCGTCAGTCGCCCGCACCTCGACCCGTCGACCCAGGTTGACTTGTCTGTCCTCACCGTTGACCCAACGGACGGCCGCGTGGCAATACCACCGCGAGTTCGAGAAGTCGTACTTGGGGGCACCAGCCGCGCCCGACTGGGTCGCGTGGCTGGGGTCACGAAGATCTGGACGGGGTTGCGGGTGAAGACGTCGATAATCGTGCTCAGCTGAGATACCCGCCCGCGGGAATCGCGCAAGGTGGCCAGGAGATACAGCTCGCCTGATTCGGTAGATGCCACTCCCGGCACTTCGAGTCGCCCGGCGGCGACATCCCCTTCGGACAGTCTGACATGAATAGTGGCTCGCCGGCCGGAGGGAAATCGCACACGCACGGAGAGGATCTCCGGCCTCGCTGCGGCGCCCGGCACCCACGAGAACACCAGTGTCAGGTCCTCATCGACATACGCCTCCGTGGCGCCCGCCAACGCCACCTCGGTCAGCAGGGGACGCAGCGGGGTGCGGCCGAAGGTGTACTGGTCGAGCGACGGGAGCAGGCGTGCGCCCACCACGCCAGCGTGGACGAGATCAGCCGGCGTCTCGATGGGCCCGCTGTCGCGCAGAGAGAGCAGATGCGTCGCTCGCACCTTGCCGATCAGCGGATGCGCAGCCAGCTCCTCGACGTCCGCCTCGTTGAGGTCGAGCGCCTTGGAGACGGATGGGCCGAAGTCGGCCCGGATGCGGTCGGTCTGCCTTGGCGTCAAGGCCCTTCCAGCGCCCGATTCTCGCCTCGCCACGCGCACCCCCAGTGAGGTTGATGCTCGGTGCTTCAGCTCAGCCGCCGTCACAGACGGCGGCTTCGAGGTCAGTATCCCGGCCTGTGTAGAGCGTGTCCACGGATGCGTCCGACAGGTAGCGGCGTTCGTGGGTGACCCAGTTCTGAGCTCTCGGATATGAGGACGGCGGTGTGACACGTCAGTAGTTGGTCAACCGACCAGGGACCTCGAGCCCTTCACAGTCCCGGGACCACCGAGCACCGTGGGTACGAGCGTCGCAGTCTCCCTGCACTGCACCCGACACCTGGAGGAGACGTCATGAAGATCGCCGAGCTCTTCGACACCGCCAAGGACGCGATCACCATCAGGCGGGTCTACGCCGAGCCGTACGAGAAGGACGGGCTCACCGTCATCCCGGCGGCGGTGCTGATGGGCGGGGCCGGTGGTGGCACCGGCCACGACGAGAAGGGGCAGGAGGGCGAGGGCGGCGGCTTCGGCGTCCGCGGCCGCCCGGCAGGAGCGTGGGTGATCGCGGACGGCCAGGCCACCTGGCGTCCGGCCGTCGACCCGAACCGGATGATGGCGGTGCTCGGCCTGGTGCTCGTCGCCTACCTGCTCAGTCGACCGCGGATGATGCGTGCGAAGGCAGCTGCGGCGAAGAGCCTCCGGGCGGCCCGGCACTGACGGTTGCGACCGCCGGCTACCGGACGACCCGGTAGCGGGCGCACGCGAAGTCACGGTTGCGCGCCACCTCGTCGAGCTCCAGCTCGAGCCGTCGGGGCAACAGGGGCGCGCCCGACCCCAACGCCACCGGCGCGTACTGCACCCACACCTCGTCGAGCAGCCCGGCGTCGGCCAGCTGCCCGGCCAGGTCGCCACCGCCGACGACCCAGACGTTGCGGGTGCCTGCCGCGTCGACCATGTCGCGGTGCACCGGCCCGACCGGCCCCCGCACGAAGCGCACGTCGCCGTCGACCCGTGGCAGGTCGCGGTGGCTGAAGACCCAGCACGGGATCCCGTAGCGCCAGACAGGTGCACCCTCGGCATCCCTGTCGTTGGCCAGGATCCACTCGTACGTGGAGGCTCCCATCACCATCGACCCGACCGACTCCATGAAGACGTCGTGCGACATCGGGCCGGCCCGGTCGACGTCGCGGGACAGGAGCCAGGACAGCGAGTGCTCGGGGTCGGCGATGAAGCCGTCGATGCTCGACGCGGTGAAGTACTGGATGGCCATGTGCGCAGCCTGACCTACGGCACCGACAGCGCGGCCGCACCTCGGCAAGACGGTCGTGGCCTCGGCGGAGGCGACCGACTCACATGTGGCGACACATTGCCCTGACCGCCAGGACCATCGGAGTACGTTCGAAGCGTGACCGCGACCCGACCGAAAGCGGTGGTGATCGGCGCTGGCCCCGCCGGCCTCGCGGCCGCGCTTGTGCTGCAGCGTCGGTTCACCGATCCCGGTGCGGTGGTCGTCCTGGAACGGTCCAGCGTGGCCGAGTCCTGGCGCTCCAGATACGCCGAGCTGAGCCTCAACACCACCCGGCTGACCTCTGGCCTGCCAGGCCGGCGGATTCCTCGGTCGGCTGGTCGCTGGGTTGCACGCAACGAGTACATCGACTACCTCGAGCGTGCCGCATCTGCTCTCAGCACTCCCGTTCAGCTTGGCGTCACGGTTCAGAAGGTCACAAGCGCGGCTGACGGCTGTTGGGCTCTGCAGTCCGACGATGGTGGCATCACGACGCCTAACGTTGTCGTTGCTACGGGCAACGAAGCCACGCCGCACGCCCCCCAGTGGCCGGGACGGAACACGTTCGGCGGGCGTGTCCACCACGTGGCTGATCTCCGCCGGATTACGGACCTCGCAGGCAAGCGCGTGATCGTGGTGGGTGCGGGAAACTCCGGGACGGACGTCGCCAGCCTTCTCGTGGGCCTCGGCACTGACATCGCGGTCGCGATGCGCACGCCGCCCACCATCCTGCCCAGAGAGCATCGCGGAGTGCCGCTGCAAGCGGTGGCTGTCGCGACACGCTGGTTGCCCCGCCGCGCCAAGGACGCGTTGACCCTGGCGACCGCGAAGTCTGCGATGGGTGATCTCACCGCCTACGGGATCCCGCGTCCATCGGTCGGCCCGTTCACACGCTTCGCCATGACAGGAGTAACGGTCTCGGTCGACACCGGCTTCGTGGCAGCGTTGCGGGAGGGTCGAGCCCGAGTGATCGGAGTCCCGGTGAGCTGGACGGAATCCGGTCTGCGCATGGAAGATGGTTGCAACGCCGAGGCGGACGTCGTCGTACTCGCCACGGGATTCCGTTGTGGTCTCGAGGGACTGGTAGGACATCTCGGCGTGCTCGACGAGCGAGGGCGGCCCCGTCAGCCCCTACCAGGCCCGGCGGTCTCGCTTCCCGGTCTCTTCTTCGCCGGGTACCGACCCGCGGTGGAAGGAACCCTTCGCAGCCACGCACGCGACGCTCGCGTCATCGCCCGACGTTGTGTCGACGGGCTGACCAGCAATCGCATCGCGACCGGACCTCTGCCCACTCGACATCGCCGCCGGTACCATCTGCGACGCGCGAATCGCGGTGGAGTAGCGCGCGCGGCACTCCCGAACTAAGGGTGGCGCGTCCAACGCTGCACGTCAGCCGCCCGTCCGCGAATCCCGCAGGTAGACCGACGGCGTCGTGCCCACCATCCGCGAATCCCGCAGGTAGACCGACGGCGTCGTGCCCACGACGGCGCGGAAGTCGCGGACGAAGTGCGCCTGGTCGGACCAGCCGAGCGAGGCCGCCAGGTCGGCGAGGTCATCCACCTCCCCGGCATCGATCGCCGCGACCGCGTCCTGCAGCCGGTAGCGGGCGAGCACCGCCTTGGGCCCCACCCCCTCGTACGTGGCGAAGAGCCGCTGCACCGTTCGTACGGAGATGCCCGCACCTGCCGCGACACGTCCTCCACCCGTACGAGGGAACGGTCGTGCATCATCCCCGGCCAGCAGCTCGAGCGACTCGAGGTAGGCGGGTTCGGGTGCGAGCGGCACGAGCCAGGGATCAGGCACGGCGGACGTTCGGCGTCGTCGTCCTCGGCGAGGACATTGGCCACGGTGATTCACGCGGAGCTCGACTTCGGCGACGGCCGGCTGCAGCTCAGCGACCCGATGGCCGCGTACGGCCTGGCGGCGCCGGCCGGGGGCCGACGACCGGGTCAGCTCCCTCGACCTGCGTCTACGTCGGCGACGTCGACAAGGTCTTCGCCGCGGCGGTGGAGCGAGAGGCGACGGAACGGGAGAAGCCGTCGACCTTCGTCACCGGCGACCGATTCGCTTCGGTGGTCGACCCGTTCGGCCACCTTTGGGCGATCATGACGCGCGCCGAGGACGTACGCCTGGAAGAGGCCAAGCGGCGGTTGGACGAGTGGGCGTCGCAACAGTCCTGAGACCGTACCCGTCTGCGGCGCCTCAGGCGCTGCCCCAGCCGCCGTCGTCGAGCAGAGTCGCCCCGTTGACGTTGGAGGCCTCGTCGCTGGCCAGCCAGGACACCGCCGTGGCGATGGTGTCCGGGTCGGCCGGCGTCGGGTTCATGGTCGCCATGGACAGCTGCGCTCGCTCCATCGCCCACGGCACGCGGGGAGCTGCGGTGGCGCCTATCGCGGTCGCTACGGCACCTGGCAGCACGGCGTTGGAGCGGATGCCTTGAGGACCGTAGAAGTAGGCGATGCTCTTCACCAGCCCGATGACCCCGTGCTTCGAGGCGGTGTAGGCGACGCCCGAGGCCCCCGCACTGACGGACGCCTTCGACGCCACTGTCACGATGGCGCCCCCGCCCCGGGCCAGCATCAGCGGGATGACCGCTCGGGAGAGTCGCATCGGGCCGGTGAGGTTGACGGCCAGGACGCGGTCCCAGGTGGCGTCGTCGACGTCGCCCAGCGGCAGGAAGAAGTCCATGATCCCGGCGACGTTGGCCAAGACGTCCACGCGGTCCGCAGCGGTGGCGACCAGGCGGTCCACGTCGTCCTGACTCGTCACGTCGGCCTTGGTCAGCTCGACCTCGACGGCCTGTTCCGCGAACGTGGCCCGAGCCGCGGCCAACGCGTGCTCGTTGACGTCGCAGCCGATGACCCGGGCGCCTTCCTTGGCCATCCGCAGCGCGGTGGCGAGCCCGATCCCGTTCGCCGCCCCGGTGACGATGGCGACCTTGCCGGTGTGCCGGGATTTGTCCATGTGCCTGCCTCCGCTGCGTCGACGTGGATCCTCGGTCTGCACCTTGGCCGGGGACCCGCTGCCAGCGCCAGCGGTTTCGCTACGCCGGGACGGACTCCGCCCTGACCGGTCCGCCGCGCACCTCGCCCCGGGCGCCGACGGGGACCGCTCCTCCCTTGCGCCTGGCGTGTGGCGCCGGCCGTACCCTCTGCCATGTGGCCTCCCCGGAGCCGATGTCCGCCACCGAGATCGCGTCAGGCGTGCGCCTTGGCCGGCTGTCAGCCACCGAGGCCGTCGCGACTGCCTTGACCCGGATC
>DATHUJ010000148.1:0-18027 GCA_035462375.1 Jiangellales bacterium | reverse complement strand
TCCCGGAGCGCTCAGCGGTGGCTACCGTCACAGCAGGAGCGGGGGCAGGTCCGGAGGGTTCGCTTGGTGGGCAGTGACGGTCGGATCGGGGTCCTGGGGCCCACGCGCCTCGGGGACGGTCACGACCCGGGGACCAAGCAGCGGAAGCTCCTCGCCGCACTCGCTGCGCACGCCAACCGTCCCGTCACCGTCGACCGGCTGGTGCACGTCCTCTGGGGTGACGCCGCGACGGCCGGGTCGACCGCCACCCTGCACTCCCACGTCTCGCGGCTCCGCCGCCAGCTCACGGCGAGCGGGGTGCCAGCCCGGCTGCTGACCGATCCCGGCGGTTACCTGCTCGAGGTCCACGCCGACGATCTCGACGCCCTGCTCTTCGAGGACCTGGTCCGGCGAGCCCGCGACCTCGGGACCGGGTCGGAGGGCGAACGTGCCGACCTGCTCGGCCGAGCCCTGGCCCTGTGGAGGGGGGAGGCGTACGCCGACGTCTCCGA
The DNA here is from genome assembly GCA_035462375.1 of Jiangellales bacterium. Lineage (GTDB taxonomy): Bacteria > Actinomycetota > Actinomycetes > Jiangellales > Jiangellaceae > DASTQL01. The sequence goes on along the minus strand of DATHUJ010000148.1, from coordinate 17,536 downwards.
GGAGGACTTCGCGCAGGCCGAGGCGGCCCGGTTGGAGGAGCTGCGGGTCGGGGCAGCGGAGGACCGCTGCGAGGCGCTCGTCGCCTCCGGTCGTCACGGTGAGGCCGTCGTGGAGCTCGAGGCCCTCGTCCGCCAGCACCCCATGCGGGAGAGACCTCGCGCGGCGCTCATGCTCGCCCGCTATCGGTCGGGCCGGCTGGCCGAGGCACTCGAGGTCTACAGCGAGTTCCGCGGCCTGCTCGCCGACGAGCTCGGCCTCGAGCCGTCGGCGGCACTCCAGAAACTGCAGGCCGACGTGCTGGCTCAGGCGCCCCACCTGCGGGCCCCGACCGTACCCACACCGTCGCAGGCCCCCCCGCCGCCGCTCGACTCTCTCGCGCACGTCCCGTACGGGGTCGGTCACCCGACTGCGGGCAGCGCACCAGACCGGGGGGAGCAGCTGGCGGGGGTGCCCCGGCAGTCCGGGCCCGGGCCGATCGAGCGCAAGGTGGTCACGGTCCTGGTGGCCGGGCTGGACAGTACCTCGGCCGACCATCCGGCCGACCATCCGGCCGACCATCCGGCCGACGACCCGGTCGATCCGGAGGACGCGGCCGAGGCACTGGAGCCGTTGCTGGCGGTGGTCGTCGACGCCGTCCACCGCTACGGGGGCGCGGTCACGGCGCTCGGCACCGAGGGCGTCACGGCGATGTTCGGGATCCCGCGGGCCACCGAGGACCACGCCCTGAACGCGTGCCGCGCCGCTGCGGTGGCACTGGAGCGGGCGGCGGAGCTGCGGGGCGCCACCCTGGCGATCGGTGTCAACTCCGGTGAGGTCCTGGTGCAGGACGTCCGCACCGACGTCGCGAGCGGTGTCGGCGTCGTGGGCCCCACGGTGGACCGCGCACACGCCGCACGGAGGCTCGCGGATGCGGGGACGGCCGTGCTCAGCGGCGACACCCTGCACCTCACCGAGGGTGTCGTCGACACCGAGCCACTCGACGCGGCACGGCCTACGGACGCGACCGGCCCGGCCGCCTGGTGCCGGTTGCGGTCGGTCGCCCCCACCACGACCTGGGAGGCCCGGGCGCGATTCGGCTTGTCCACGCTGACCGGGCGGGAGCGTCAGCTGGCCGTCCTCGGTGAGCTCATGGGGCAGGTGGGTCACGGACGCGGCCACGTCGTCGGAATCGTCGGCGAGCCCGGCGTCGGCAAGTCGCGGCTGGTCTACGAGCTCGCCCGACGTGTTCCGGCGGCCTGGACGGTCCTCACAGCCCTCGGGGCCGCGCTGGACGTGACCACACCGTTCGGAGCGGCCCGGCCCATGGTCGCCCAGGCGCTGGGCCTGTCACCGGGATCGTCGGGGGCAACGACGCGGACCGCACTGCAGCACCGCTTCGGTGGCCGCGCGGACGGGGCCGCCGATCCCGCGACAGCGCTCGCCGACCTGCTGGGCCTCGAGCCGGAGCCGGGCGCGGCGGAGGACTGGACCACACTCGACCCCGGGATCCGTCGCCGGCGGACGGTGGCCTCCGTGGTCGACCTGTTGCTGGAGTCGTCGCAGGCGACTCCGCTGCTCGTCGTCGTCGAGGACGCGCACTGGCTCGACGGCGAGAGCCTGGCGGTCGTGGACTCGCTGGCCGACCGCATCTCCGCCGCGCCGGTGCTGCTCGTCGTCACCTACCGACCCGAGTACCGACCCGCGTGGGAGCACCGCAGCAACGTCACCCTGATGCCGCTGGAACCGCTCGCCGGACCGGACGCGCTCGCCCTCACGAGCCGGCTGCTGGGTGACCACGCCAGCGTCGCGGAGCTGCAGGTCCTGCTGGCCCGCTGGGCCGGCGGCGTGCCGCTCTTCATCGAGGAGACGGTCCGGGCGCTGGCGGACGACGGAACCCTGGACGGAGGTCAGGGAGCCCTCCGGCTCACCCAGCCAGTGGCCAGGTTGCGCCTGCCGAGCCGGGTCCACGGTGTCGTCGCAGCCCGCATCGACCGGCTGCCGGCCGCCGAGAAGCACCTCCTCCAGGCGGCCGCCGTGGTGGGCGTCGAGGCCTCCGTGCCCCTTTTGCGGGATGTCCTCGCCGGCGATCCCGACGAGGTCGACGACGCCTTGGCGGGGCTCCTGCGCAGCGAGCTGCTCTTCGAGCGCCGCAGGGGAAGCGAGCGGCGGTACGCCTTCAAGCACGCGATCGTGCACGAGGCGGCCCACGCGTCCTTGCCCCGCGGTCGCCGCCGGGCCCTCCACGCCCGCGTCGTGGAGGCCGTCAAGGCCCGCTACGCCGGGGAGCTGGACGAGAAGCGCGACCTGCTGGGACACCATGCCTTCGAGGCCGAGCAGTGGGCCGAGGCCGTCGACCTGCTGACGACTGCTGGCGAACGGGCCATGCACCGCTGTGCCTACCGCGAGGCCGCGGTCCTGCTGACCCGTGCCCTCGAGGCCCAACGCCGCCTGCCACCGGACCCGACGGCGGAGATCGACCTGCTGGTGCGGATGCGCCCCGCCCTGCACGTGCCCTGCGACTTCGACGGTGCCCTCACCCATCTGGACCGGGCGGAAGAGCTCGCGACGGCCGCCGGGGACAGTCCGCGCCTGCTGGCCGTGTCGCTCCACCGCAGCTACGTCCTGGACACCCGCGGACACGTGGAGGGGGCACTGGAGGCCGGAGAGCACGCCCTCGAGCTCGCCATCCGGGTCGACGACCCGCTCCGGGTCGTGGAGGCGCGCATGGCCATCGGCCAGGCGCTCGCCCTCTCCGGTGATCCCGGCGCGGCCATCCCGGTGCTGGAGCGAGACCAGGAGCTGCGGCGCGGCCGGTTGCGCTCGGAGCGGCTGGGCATGGGCTTCTCCCGGGCCCTGCTGGCGAGCGCTCTCGTCGCCAGCTGCCGGGCCTTCCTGGGGGAGTTCGAGGAGGCCCGCCGCGCCGCGGAGGACGCAGCCGACCTGCTCACCCCTGCGCAGCGCCCGCTCGATGTCGTCGCCATCCGGTACGCGGCGGCCGCCATCCTCCTCGAACGCGGGGTGCCCGAGGAGGCAGTTCCCGTGCTCCGCTCCGCGTACGAGCTGTGCGCCGAGACCGGCATGCCCTTGATCGCGCAGTGGTTCCAGCCCCGACTGGGCGAGGCCCTCGCCCGGTCCGGCCACCCCGCGGAGGGTCGCACACACCTCGACCAGACCGTGCGGGCAGCCGAGCGGCACGAGGTCCCGCTCTGGCGGTCGTGGGCCCTCGTCGGCCTGATGCACGCCGCGCTCGCCGAGGGCAAGCCCGACGAGGCGAGACGGCACGCCGACGAGGCCGCCGCGCTCGCGGGCAGGTGGCGCTACCCCCTGACCGCCGTCGTCGCGCGCCGGCTGACCGCCACAGCCGACCTGGCCTCGGGCGACCTCGTGGCGGCGGAGGCGGGGGCCAGGGCCGCCTTGGCGGCGGCGGACGACCTCGGTGCCCGTCCCGAGCACGTACGGGCGGGGCTGTTGCTGTCGGCCGTGCTCGAGCCCGCCGGGAGGTCGGACGAGGCGCGGGACGTGGCCGCTCGTGCGACCGCGGAAGGTGCGGCGATCGGCCTGCGGGACCTCGTGGCTGCCCGGTGAGGGTGCCCACCACGCTCGGCGTACCGAGATCGACGTCCCCGAGACCGTGACCGCGTCCTGCCTCCCCGGCGGCCCGTCCCGTGAGTAGCCTGCGACCCACCCGACGAGGAGGTCGCCATGCCGCACCTTCCTGCCCGTACCCGGCGCCGAGTGGATCGCCGCCTCGCGAGCGCCGGCCGGAGGCCGCGACGCACACCGTTCCAGCTGCTCGTCGCGGCACTGCTCGGGTGCGTCGCCGTGCTCGGCCTCGGCGGCGCCGCGGCGCTTGCCTCCGACACCGGGCCGGACTACGTCGTCGAGCTGCCGGACAAGGTGCTCGTCAGCGTCCCCACCCCGGTGACGGTGACGCTCGCCGAAGGCACCTCCGAGCCGAGGAGTGCCGCCCTCGACGTCGACGGCGAGGAGTACCCGCTGGAGTTCGAGGACGGCGAGGCGGTCGCCGAGATCAGCGTCGACAGCAGCGAGCCGACAGTCCGGCTGCTGGTCGACGGGGACCCCGTCCCGTTCTCCACCTCGCCGGAGGCCGCCGAGTCGGTGACCGACGAGGTGACGGCGAGCTCGCTGCCGGGGTGGGTGTCCTTGCTGCCGCCGCTCGTGGCCATCGGGGTGGCGCTGGCCTTCCGCCAGGTGCTGCCCGCCCTCTTCCTCGGCGTGTGGATCGGGGCCTGGGCGCTCGAGGGCTTCACGATCACTGGGCTGTGGACCGGGCTGCTCGCCGTCCCCAACGTCTGGGTGCTCGAGGCCCTGGCCCCGCCCGACGGAGACACGAGCCACGCCTCGATCGTCGTGTTCACCATGCTCATCGGGGGGCTGGTCGGGATCATCGCCCGCAACGGCGGCACCCGCGGCGTCGTCCAATCGGTCACCCGGTGGACCACGGACCGCCGCCGCGGCCAGACGGTGACCGCGGGGCTGGGGCTCGTGGTCTTCTTCGACGACTACGCCAACACCCTGGTCGTGGGCAACTCGATGCGACCGGTGACGGACCGGCTGCGGATCAGTCGAGAGAAGCTCGCCTACCTCGTCGACTCCACCTCGGCGCCCGTCGCCTCGCTCGCGCTGATCTCTACGTGGATCGGCTTCGAGGTCGGCCTCATCCAAGAGGCGCTGGACACGATCGGCGTCGACGAGTCCGGCTACTCGGCCTTCATCTCCTCCCTGCCGTACCGGTTCTACCCGATCCTCGCGCTGGTCCTGGTCTTCGCCGTCGGTCTGTGGAGTCGCGACCTGGCGACCATGCACCGGGCCGAGGTCCGGGCGGTCGGCGGAGAGGTGTCCCGTGCGGACAACCTCGCAGCCGCCCGCGACGAGGAGATGGCGCCCAAGGATGGCGTCCCCCACCGCCTGGTCAACGCCGTGGTCCCGCTTGCGGTGCTCGTGGGCGTCGCGCTCGGCGCGCTCTTCGTCACCGGCGAAGGATCGACCATCCGCGAGATCGTCGGCACCGCCGACTCGTACGCGGCACTCGTCTACGCCTCGATCGTGGCGGTGCTCGTGGCCGCCGTGATGTCCGTGGCACAGCGGGTACTCACGCTCTCCGAGACTGTCTCGGCGTGGTTCGCCGGTGTCCGGTCGGTGCTCTACGTGCTCATCGTGCTGGTCCTGGCATGGGCACTCTCTGCAGTCGCCGGCGCCCTCAACACTGCCGGCTACCTCGCGGACCTGCTCGGCGACGACGTCCCGCTGTGGCTCGTCCCGGCGCTGCTGTTCGTCCTCGCGGCCGGCACAGCCTTCGCCACGGGCACGTCTTGGGGGACGATGGGGATCCTCATGCCGCTCACGATCCCGCTGACGTGGGCGATCGCCCAGGGGTCCGGGGTCAGCGACGACGTCGCGATGACCGCGCTCTATGCCGCCATCTCCACGGTTCTCGCCGGGGCTGTCTTCGGCGACCACTGCTCGCCGATCTCCGACACGACCGTGCTCTCGGCCCTCGCGTCCGGGTGCGACCCGGTGGACCACGTCAACACCCAGCTCCCGTACGCGATCCTGGCGGGCGTCGTGAGCATCGTCGCCCTGGTCCTCGTCGGGATCGGCGCGCCGTGGTTCATCGTGTGGCCGGTGGCGCTGGTGCTCGTGCTCGGCTACTTCAGGTGGCGCGGGCAGCGGGTCGAGGAACCGGAGACCAGGCCGCCGACCGAGGAGCCGGCGGAGGTGACCGCCTGACGCCGGACGGCGGCCCTCCGGTCAGGACGTGCCCGCCGGTCAGGACTCGGCCGGCTGGGTCTTGGGGCCTCCCACGGAGTCGAGGACCTGCTGGCCCTGCTGGTCGACCAGGCGCGTGAACAGCTGTTGGGCGTAGCCGAAGGCGATGGCCCAGGCGAGGACCTGCGCCGGGAAGTCCAGGGCGCTCAGCCCAGGGACGAACTGACCCCGCATCAGCAGCAGCCCGAGCAGAGCCGTCAGGGCGCCGGTCGGCAGCTTCAGCAGGGCGAGGGCCACGGGGATGCTGTAGGGCGTCGACGTCCCCCTGATGCCGCGCAGTGCGGCGGCCCCCGCCACGGCCGCGGCGATCAGACCGACGAGCTGGATCAGCGGGATGTCCCAGGGTCGCACGGCGTCCTTCTCGGCCGCGGCGATCACGGCGCTCTCGTCCGCGGACGCACCGGTCCCGGCCGGTGCCTGGGATCCCGGGACGTCGACCTCTTGGGTGGGGCAGACGACCTTGCCCTCCGGACGGAAGCAGACCGGCAGGGTCTCCGGGCTGAGGATGCCCAGCAGCGCGAGCCCGAGGGCGGCGGCGGTCATCAGGGCGGCGGTCACGAAGAGCACGTTGCGGAAGCTGCGGACCCGAGCGCCCTCCCGCCGCGCCTCCGAGCTCGCCCCGTGGACCGCGGCGATCACCAGGTTGCGGTCCTCCGGCGCGACGGAGACCGGCTCGCCGGGCCCACGGTCGCGGATGCTGGTGGCGAACTCCTCCAGGTGAGCCCGGCGTGGGTCCTGGCGCGGCAGGTGCTGCCGGACGTGGGCCTGGACGCTGGGCAGCTGGCCCACCACGTAGTCGTCCGGGGCGATGCGGAGCAGGTCGGCCTCGGCCGCGTCGAGGTTGCTCCGGGTGCGTTCGAGTGCGGATCCGTTGATCCGTGAGCGCCACGGGGTCCTGTTCTTGGCGGTCTCCTCCGCCGCGTGGAGGTGGCCGTCGATGGCCTGGGTGAGCGCCGGGGAGATCCCCGCGCCGGCGCCCGCGAAGAGGGTGGCGAGGGTCCGTAGCTCGTAGACCCGGGTCAGGGCGGTCTCTCTCCAGGAGTGGTCGGCGGGGCCGCCGACGTGGAGCTGGGGAGGTGCCGAGGTGACGGGGGGCGGCGTCGCCGCGGGGCCGGTGGTGCGGCGAGCCCTCCGGGCGCCCTCGGTGCGGCTCGGTGCTTCCGTGCCGCTGACGGGCACCTCCTGGCCCTGCGCGCTGCCGTTCGTGGCTGTGGTGGTCACGGCCCCTCCCGTTCCCTCGGTCGTCGCCGGCTCGGGCCCTCGTCGGTCCGCGTCGACCTGCGTCGACCTGCGTCGATCCGGTCGTATGCTCCGTCATCCCCCGTACGGTCTGGCGCTCCCGCCGGCGGACACCGGATGCGGCGAGGTCGTCCGCTCGTACCCCTCGTTGGTGAGAGGGGCGAGGTGGGGGATCTGATACGGGTCGTCCGCACGGGGGAGTGCAGACCCCCTGGGAGGGGCCTACCGTGCGAGGCACGTCCGGGAGGAGCGTGCGATGACGGCCACGTGGGGCCCGTTGCAGGTGCTCGTGGTGGGCTTCGGGTCCGAGGAGCGGCTGCGCGGGCAGGTACGTCAGGAGCTCAACCGGCTCCGGGTCCACGGTGTGGTGCGACTGGTCGACGCCGTCGTCGTCCGGCGGTCCGCGGCTGGAGGCTACGCGACCGAGCAGCTCGTCGGCGACGTCGACGAGTCCCTGCGCCAGACGCTCGGCCTGCTGGTCCGGCGACTCCTCGGCCTCGGCGCCGACGGCGACGGGGCCGCAACCGCCCCCAGCGCCATCGATCCGGAGGAGGGGCTGACCGCCGGCCTCGGGCCGGTCGACATCCGCCGGATGGCCGAGAGCCTGGAGCCGGGGACGGCCGTCGCCGTCGTCCTCGTCGAGCACACGTGGGCCGCCCGTCTGCGCGCCGGGGTCCGCGAGGCGGGCGGGCGGTTGCTGCTCCAGGGCATCCTCACCCGCGACGCGGTGCTCGCCCTGGGCCAGGAGCTGGTCGCGGTCATCGAGGCGAGTGAGGCGGCCGAGGTCGCGGCCGCCTCCGCGGGTGCTGCGATGGCGAGGGCGCTCGTCCACGAACCCCACGTGCACGATCTCGCGGAGGCCGCCTGGGTCCAGGCCGCCGACGACCATGCACGCGAGATGGCCGCCGAGCGCACCAGTGCCGCCGGCGAGACGCTACGGGTCTTGATGGAGCGCGGGTTGCTGGCGCAGTCCGCCGGCCCGTCCGCCGTCCACGCGCTCCTGGAGGAGGGCGTCATCGACTCGCGCTCGGCCGCCGAAGCCGTCGCCGCCGGCCAGGCCGCCGATCCCAGCGGCTGACGGTCGGAAGATCACCGACGTACGTCGATGAGGAAGTGCCCGAGCGCTGCCCGCGGTCCGGGTGTCGCTGCGCGAGACCCAGGCCCCACGGTGATCTTGTCCGCCGGGCGTCTGCCTTGAGCGTGCGGTCCGGGTGGCGCCCCGCGGGACCCAGGCCCCACGGTGATCACCGCTGCGGCGAAGGTGGGGCTCGACCAAGATCACCGTGGGGCTCCGGACCCGCTCCGCGGTAGTCCAGGCGCACGGTGATCACACTCGGCCGGTGCGCCCGATGCGATCAAGATCACTGTGGACTCCAGGTCGCGCTCGGGCCGCCCGTCGGACGCGTCGCCGTCCCGACATGCGAGACCTCCGCCCGCATCCCGGGATGCGGGAGGTCCCACCTCCCGTACGATGACCGCGCGAACCATCACGAGCGGCCGAGGGAACTGGCCCGTCGACGCCGCAGCAGCCGGGGGTGGACCCACCCCGACGGGTGCTAACTCCAGCGCGGTGCGTCTCGTCCCGGGGTGTGCCGCGGCAGATGGGACGCCGGGCCGGTCCTCCGGCGCCGTACCCGCCGGGACACCGCCCCCGCCGGGTGACCGGCGGAGAGAGGACCAGCGCACGATGACCCAGCGTCCCGAGACGCTCGCCCTGCACGCGGGGCAGCAGCCAGACCCGACGACCAACAGCCGGGCGGTGCCGATCTACCAGACCACGTCCTACGTCTTCGACTCGACCGAGCACGCGGCGGACCTCTTCGCCCTGCGCCAGCCGGGCAACATCTACACCCGGATCATGAACCCGACGCAGGACGTCTTCGAGCAGCGGCTCGCCGCTCTCGAGGGAGGGGTCGCTGCCCTGGCGACCGCGTCCGGCTCCTCGGCCGTCACCTACTCGGTGCTCAACCTCGCCGGGGCGGGTGACAACATCGTCGCCCACTCCGAGCTGTACGGCGGCACCTACGCGCTCTTCGCCCACACCCTGCCGCAGTTCGGCATCGAGGTCCGCTTCGTCAGTGCCGACGATCCGTCCGCGTTGGCGGGTCTGGTGGACGACCGCACCAAGCTGGTCTTCACCGAGACCATCGGCAACCCGAAGATCAACGTGGTGGACGTCGCCGCCTGGGCCGAGGCCGCGCACGCCCACGGGCTGCCGCTCATCGTCGACAACACCGCGCCGAGCCCAGTGCTCTGCCGACCCTTCGACCACGGTGCCGACGTCTCCGTGCACTCGGCCACCAAGTACATCGGCGGGCACGGGACCTCCATCGGGGGGGTGCTCGTCGACGCCGGGACCTTCCCGTGGACCGAGCACTCCGACCGCTTCCCCGGCCTGACGAAGCCGGACGGCGCCTACCACGGCGTCGTGTGGACCGAGGCCGTCGGCAACCTCGCGTACGCGATCCGGGCCCGCACCGTCCTGCTGCGCAACACCGGCGCCGCGATCACGCCCTTCAACGCGTGGCTGTTCCTGCAGGGGGTGGAGACGCTGCCGCTGCGCATCGAGCGACACAGCGCGAACGCTCTCGCCGTCGCGAGGTTCCTGCAGTCCCACGACGCCGTCTCGTGGGTCTCATACCCGGGGCTGGACGACAACCCGTACAGGGCCACCGCCGACAAGGTCTTCACCGGCAAGGGATACGGCGGTCTGGTGTCCTTCGGCGTCCGGACGGGCCGGGCCGGCGGCCAGGCCTTCATCGAGGCGCTCGAGCTCTTCAGCCACCTGGCCAACATCGGCGACGCCAAGTCGCTGGCCATCCACAACGCGACGACGACGCACTCCCAGCTCGAGCCCGCCGAGCTCGAGGCCGCCGGCGTCCCCGAGGACATGGTCCGGCTCTCCGTCGGCATCGAGCACGTCGACGACATCCTGGCCGACCTGGACCAGGCCCTCGGCGCGGCCGCGAAGGCCTGACCGGACCCGTGCCGGCCACGCAGGTCCGTCCCCTCGGGCCGGTCGAGACGCAGCGGGTCGTCCTCCACGACGAGGCCGACCCGCTGCGGCTCAGCTCCGGTCGCACCCTGGCGCCGGTGGAGGTCGCGTACGAGACCTACGGCGAGCTCTCGCCGGCCGCGGACAACGCGGTCGTCGTCTGCCACGCCCTCACCGGGGACGCGCATGCGGCCGGGCACCACGGTGACCCCGGCCGACCGGGGTGGTGGGACACGCTGATCGGGCCGGGCAAGCCGGTGGACACCGACCGGTTCTTCGTCGTCTGCTCGAACCTCCTGGGTGGCTGCCAGGGCACCACCGGCCCGTCCTCGACCGATCCCGCCACCGGCCGTCCGTACGGGCTGGACTTCCCCCTCCTGCAGATGGGCGACCTCGTCGCGGTGCACCGCCGGCTGCTCGCCCACCTCGGGGTCGAACGTCCGGTCGCGGCGGTCGGCGGGTCGCTCGGCGGCATGCAGGTGCTGCAGTGGGCCGTCGAGCATCCGGGTGAGCTGCACGCGGCGGTCATGGTGGGCGCGTCGAGCCGGCTCACTGCGCAGAACATCGCCTTCTCGGCCGTGGCGCGCGAGGCGATCGTCCGGGACCCCGGCTTCCTCGGCGGGCAGTACTACGGCGACGGCGGCGGTCCCCAGGCGGGACTGTCCGTGGCCCGGATGATGGCCCACATCACCTACCTCTCCGAGCAGGCCTTCGCCGAGAAGTTCGGCCGCCGCCTGCAGGGGAGGGGCGCGGACGTGCCGCCGGTGCCGCGCTTCGGCGTCGACTTCGAGGTGGAGAGCTACCTGGCGCACCAGGGGGAGAGCTTCCTCCGCCGCTTCGACGCCAACACCTACCTCTACCTGACCCGGGTGATGGACTACTTCGACCCGTTCTCCGACCCCGCGGCAGCCACCCGGGTGGCGGCCGCGGGCACCCGCTCGCTGGTGCTGAGCTTCGACAGCGACTGGCGCTTCGACACCGCCCACTCGATGCGGATCGTCCGGCACCTCGAGCACGCCGGGGCTCCGGTGACCTTCCGCGAGATCGCCTCGCCGTGGGGGCACGACTCGTTTCTGCTCGACATCCCCGACTACCACGCGACCGTGCGGACGTTCCTCGCGCGGGCTGCCGACGAGCGGGCCGGGCGGGTCGCCGGATGAGGCCGGACCTGGACGTCGTCGCCGGCCTGATCTCCACGGGGAGCCGGGTCCTCGACCTGGGTTGCGGCGACGGGACGCTGCTGGAGCACCTCGTCCGGCACCGAGCCTGCCGGGGGACAGGCGTCGAGATCGACCCCGACGCCGTGCTGGCCGCGATCGGACGCGGAGTACCGGTCCTCGCCCTGGACCTCGACAGCGACCTCGGGACCTTCGCCGACAGCTCGTATGACGTCGTCGTGCTGTCGCAGACGCTGCAGACGACCCAGCACCCCGGGGTGGTGATGCGCGAGGTGCGCAGGATCGCCCCGGTGGCGGTCCTGTCGGCCCCCAACTTCGGGCACTGGCGGCACCGCCTCACACTGGCACGCGGCCGGATGCCGGTCTCCCGCACCCTGCCGTACGCGTGGTTCGAGACCCCCAACATCCACCTGGCCACCCTCGCCGACCTCGAGCGGCTGATCGCGGCGGAAGGCTTCGCGGTGGAGCGGCGCGTCCTGCTGGACCCGGTGGGGCGCAGCCGGCGGTGGACCCCGCGGCCGAACCTGATGGCCCCCGGCGCCGCCTACGTCCTGCGCCGCGTGGGTACAGGGGGAGCGCCCGCGGCATAGGGCGTGCCAGGCTGGACCCACGCCAGGCACCCGCACCGACGGAGGACCTCATGGCTGCACGTGACCCCCGCCCCCAGTCCGGCGGCCAGCCGGGCGCCGAGCCCGCTGCCGAGCCCGGCCCCGAGCGCGGCTCCGAGCGCGGCTCCGAGCGCGGCCCAGGGTCCGACCCAGGGTCCGGCCCAGGGTCCGGCCCAGGGTCCGACCCGGAGCGCGGCGGCGCGGACGCGCAGGACGACGTGCGGGCCCGCTTCCGTGCGGCGCTCGAGCGCAAGCAGGCCGCTCACCACGGGACCGCCGCGGGTCCCGACGACACCGCCCACGGACCGCACAGCGCGACCGGCCCGGCCAAGAAGCAGCGCCAGTTCCGCCGCAAGAGCGGCTGAGCCCGGCCTCGGCCGACCGGACGGTCCGGCCACCTACGCTGACCGGGTGTCCGGACCACACACGCTGGAGGTCGCCGGCCGCGAGGTCGCGATCACGCATCCGGACAAGGTCGTCTTCGCCGCCGCTGGGACCACCAAGCTGGACCTGGTCCGCTACTACCTGTCCGTGGCCGAGGGGGCGCTGCGCGGTGTCGCCGGCCGCCCGATGATCCTCAAGCGCTTCGTCAAGGGGATCGACCAGGAGGCCTTCTTCCAGAAGCGGGCGCCCACCCGTCGGCCGGACTGGATCGAGGTGGTCGAGCTCCGCTACGCCTCCGGGCGCTCCGCCGAGGAGGTCGTGGTCCGCGACCCCGCCCAGCTCGCCTGGGTGGTCAACCTCGGCTGCATCGACCTCAACCCCCATCCCGTACGGGCGGAGGACCTAGACCGCCCGGACGAGCTGCGCATCGACTTGGACCCCGTCCCGGGCGTCCCGTGGGGGCAGATCCTCGACGTGGCGGCGGTGGTGCGCGAGGTGCTCACGGACCACGGGCTGACCGCCTGGCCCAAGACCTCGGGCTCACGCGGGTTCCACGTCTACGCCCGGGTCGAGCCGCGCTGGTCCTACCCCGACGTCCGCCGAGCCGCCGAGACGGTCGCCCGCGAGGTCGAGAACCGTGCGCCCGACCTGGCCACCAGCCGCTGGTGGAAGGAGGAGCGCGAGGGGGTCTTCGTCGACTTCAACCAGAACGCCAAGGACCGCACGGTCGCCTCCGCCTACTCCGTACGGGCGGTGACGGACGCCCGGGTATCCACGCCGCTCGGGTGGGACGAGGTGCCGGGCTGCCGGCCGGAGGAGCACACCCTCACCACGGTGCTGCACCGGTGGGCCGAGGTGGGCGACCCCTGGCGCGACATGGACGCCTCGCCCGGCTCGCTCGACGCGCTCCTCGATCTGGCCCGACGGCTCGGTCCCGCGGAGAAACCGCCGAAGGGAGTCGGCCGCCGGACCGCCACGATGCCGCTCGTCGAGATCGCCCGGGCCCGGAGCCGCCAGGAGGCGCTGGAGGGTCTGGATCGCTGGAGGTCCCGGCACCCGTCGGTCGCGGCCCGGCTCGAGCCCGCCGACGTGCTCGTGGACGGGATGCGGGGGCGCAGCTCGCTCTGGTACCGCATCCGCATCAACCTGCAGCACGTGCCGGAGGGCGAGCGCCCGCCGCAGGAGCCGCTCGAGGTCGACTACGACCCGTGGGCCGGCACTCCCTGGGCCCGGTAAGCCCGCCTCGTAAGCGCTAATAGCAATTCTCGCACTTGTCGCAGCCTGGCCTGTTTTGTCGATCACACCGTGCGGTAGGGGCCCCTATCGCCCGATCACGGGCGCCCACCGACCAGCCGGGTCCGACCCGGCAGCGAGGAGGATCGCGAGATGGCGAACAGCAACAGGGCAGTGGCTTACATGGGCGCGGGCAAGGTCGAAGTGCAGACCATCGACTACCCGGAGTTCGTGCTCAAGGACGGTCCGGGGGTGAATCCGGACAACGTCGGCCGCACGACCCCCCACGGCGTGATCCTCAAGACGGTGACCACCAACATCTGCGGGTCCGACCAGCACATGGTGCGCGGCCGCACGACGGCCCCCGAGGGCCTGGTCCTCGGTCACGAGATCACCGGTGAGGTCGTCGAGAAGGGCAACGACGTCGAGTTCGTCGACGTCGGTGACATCGTCTCGGTGCCGTTCAACATCGCCTGCGGCCGCTGCCGCAACTGCAAGGAGGGCAAGACCGGGGTCTGCCTCAACGTCAACCCGGATCGCCCCGGCTCGGCGTACGGCTACGTCGACATGGGCGGATGGGTCGGCGGCCAGGCCGAGTACGTCATGGTCCCCTACGCCGACTGGAACCTGCTGAAGTTCCCCGACCGCGCCCAGGCCCTGGAGAAGATCCTCGACCTGACGATGCTGTCGGACATCTTCCCGACCGGGTTCCACGGCTGCGTGACCGCCGGCGTCGGGGTCGGGTCCACGGTGTACATCGCCGGTGCCGGACCGGTGGGCCTGGCCGCGGCGGCCGGCGCGCAGCTCCTCGGTGCCGCGGTCGTCATCGTCGGCGACCTGCAGGAGGAGCGGCTGGCGCAGGCACGCAGCTTCGGCTGCGAGACCATCGACGTGTCGAAGGGGGCCCTGCCGGACCAGATCGAGCAGCTCCTCGGCGTCCCCGAGGTCGACTGCGCGGTCGACGCGGTGGGCTTCGAGGCCCGTGGGCACGGAGCGGAGTCGGGTGAGGAGCACCCTGCCGCTGTGCTCAACTCGCTGATGGGTGTCACGCGCGCCGGTGGCGCCATGGGCATCCCCGGCCTGTACGTCACCGGTGACCCCGGGGCGGCGGACGAGGCGGCCCGGGAGGGCTCGCTGTCGATCCGACTGGGCCTCGGGTGGGCGAAGTCGCTGTCGTTCACGACCGGCCAGTGCCCGGTCATGCGCTACCACCGCGGGCTGATGCAGGCGATCCTGCACGACCGGGTGCAGATCGCGAAGGCCGTCAACGCCACGACCATCTCGCTCGACGACGCCCCGCAGGGCTACGCCGACTTCGACAAGGGCGCGGCGAAGAAGTTCGTCATCGACCCGCACGGCATGGTCAAGCGCTGACCAGGGCCTCAGGCGGGGCCGGCGGAGTGCCCGCCGGCCCCGCGGTCGTCCCTACACTCCGACGGTGGCGGACGTCCGGGTGGGGATCTCCGGCTGGACCTACGCCCCGTGGCGCGGCGTCTTCTACCCGCCCGGCCTGCCGCGCCGCCGGGAGCTCGCCTATGCCGCCGAGCACCTCGGCACCGTGGAGGTCAACGGCTCCTTCTACTCGCTGCAGCGGCCGAGCAGCTACCTGAGCTGGGCGGAGCAGACGCCGCCGGACTTCGTCTTCGCGGTCAAGGGTCCGCGCTTCGTCACGCACATGAAGAAGCTCGCCGACGTGGAGACCCCGCTGGCCAACTTCCTCGCCAACGGCCTGCTCGCCCTCGGCCCCAAGCTGGGCCCACTGCTGTGGCAGCTACCGCCGACGCTGGGCTTCGACCCGGCGCGCACCGAGGCCTTCCTCGCGATGCTGCCCACGACGACCACGGCCGCCGCCCGGCTCGCCGAGGCCCACGACGACCGGGTCGCCGACCGCGCCTGGACCACGACCGACGCCGATCGGCCGCTCCGCCACGCCATGGAGGTCCGCCACCCCTCCTTCCTCGCCCCCGGCTTCCTCGACCTGCTCCGTACGTACGGGGTGGCGGCGGTCGTCGCCGATTCAGCCGGGCGATTCCCGGTGCTGGAGGCGGTGACCGCCGGCTTCGTCTATGTCCGCCTGCACGGGGCGGAGGAGCTCTACGTCAGCGGGTACACCGACGAGGCGCTCGACGCGTGGGCTGCCCGGGTGCGCGGCTGGGCCGACCGGGGGCTCGACGTGCTCGTCTACTTCGACAACGACGTGAAGGTCCGTGCGCCGGTGGACGCCATGAACCTCGCTGCCCGGTTGGGCGTCGGGCCTGGCGCGCGTCCCGGCTGACGGGACGGCCCGCGCGCCGGGCGGCACGGCGTTGCCCCTTTCCGTACAGTTCCTTGCGTGAGCAACTTGGAGCGGGACACCTCGGAGACGCGGTGCGGGGGCACCGGCGTCGCCACGGCCGTCCCGACGCACGAGGTCCTGGAGCCGCGCGAGGTCCCGCTCGGCGGCCCCCGGGCGCTCGTCGTCCGCCGCACCCTGCCGCACCGCGACCGCCGCATGGTGGGGGCCTGGTGCTTCGTCGACGACTACGGGCCGGCCGACGTCACCGCCGGCCCGGGCATGCAGGTGCCGCCGCACCCGCACACCGGCCTGCAGACCGTCAGCTGGCTGCTCGAGGGCGAGATCCTGCACCGTGACAGCGTGGGGAGCCTCCAGCGCGTCCGGCCCGGCGAGCTCAACCTCATGACGGCCGGAGGGGCGATCTCGCACTCCGAGGAGTCGCCCGCCGAGAGGCCGGCCGGGCTGCGCGGCGTGCAGCTCTGGGTGGCCCTGCCCGACGTCGACCGGCACGTGGACCCGCACTTCGAGCACCACCCCGACCTGCCGCGTGTGGTCGACCGCGACGTCGCCGCCACCGTCGTGTTCGGCGAGCTGGCCGGCCACGTCTCGCCGGCGACGACGTACACCCCCATCGTGGGTGCCGACGTCGAGCTCGGACCCCGCGCGGACACCGTCCTGCCGCTGGACCCCGACTTCGAGCACGCGGTGCTCGGGCTCTCCGGCAGTCCCGAGGTCGACGGCGTCCCGGTGGAGCAGGGAACGCTGCTCTACCTGGGCACCGGGCGGCGTGACCTCGCGCTCGGCGCCGGGGACGACGCCGGCCGGTTCATGCTGCTCGGCGGCGCGCCCTTCGAGGAGGAGCTGCTCATGTGGTGGAACTTCGTCGGCCGCAGCCACGACGAGATCGTGCAGGCCCGGGAGGACTGGGAGTCCGGAGACCGCTTCGGCACCGTCGTCGGGTACCCGGGCGAGAGGCTCCCGGCGCCGCCACTGCCCGGGACTCCCTTGCGGCCGCGCCCCCGCGTGCCGCGGAGGTGACCTCCGACCCTGTTCGACCGCTGGCCCTCGGCACGACGCTCGGGGGATGACCACAACGATCGCCGCGCCGACCCGCCGCCGGGGGCTCGGCGCCTTCCTCGGGCTCGTCTCGATCTCCGCGTACGGAGGCGTGGTCGGCTTCCTGTCCGGCGCCATCGACATGGGCCCGGAGATCACGGCGCGGTTCCCGTTCGCCAGCCCGGTCCTCGCCGGGACGGCCCTGCTCGTGGTCGTGGCCGTCCCGACGACGGCCGCGGCGGTCGCGGCGTGGCGGGGGTCGCCGCGCACGGGTGACCTGACGACGGTCGCCGGCCTGCTGCTCGTCGGGTGGATCGTGGTGCAGGTACTGGTCATCCGCGAGTTCTCGTGGTTCCAGCCGGCCTACGGGCTGGTCGGGGTGGTGTTGCTGGTGCTCGGTCTGCGGTTGCGCGGCCGAGGCTGACAGCCGCGAACGACCCCGGCGCGTCGCCACCCCGGGGCCGCCGGATGGACGGTCACGCGCAGGTGAACGCGTCCCTGCTGATCACGACGTCTCCTCGGCCGTTCACGGTGATCTTGCCTGACAGCGACAGTGTCAGGCGCGAGCCGTCCGTGCCGGTCAGGGTGCTGCGCAGCCGGTACTGGGCGATGCGGAGATCGTCCGTCTCCTCCGAGATCGTGACGAGCCCGGTCAGCTTCTCGCGGTAGGTGCCGGAGTAGCTCGGGAGCGTGGCGTCGTCCGGGATCAGCTCGACGAAGCCGTCGACGGCACCGTTGAGGTGGACCTCGTCGGGGTGACGGGTCCCTCCCGGACTCAGCAGCCTGGCCTGGCCGGAC
>DATHUJ010000147.1:0-2786 GCA_035462375.1 Jiangellales bacterium | reverse complement strand
CCGGGCCACCGAGTTCGCCCGCTGACAGGGCCGCGCCCCCGGCGGGGGGTCGACCGGGGACGCGGCGTGTCGACGGTTTCGCGTCCAGTCAGGCGTACCCGCGTCTCGCGTCACCGTCGACCACACGCTACGCCCGGGGGGGCACCGCGGGGACGTGCCTTCGGTGAGAAGATCACGCGACGGGTGCGGCACTGACCATCTTGCGCCTTTTCGTCCGAGCTACCTCGGTGCCCTCGGGACAAGCGTCAGGGCGGCCCGCCGCGGCTGCTCGGGCTCCGGCCCAGGTTGGGGTCGAGCTGGCCGTCGACGTCGGTCTCGATCGGTGCTACGCCGCCGGCGGCCTTCTTCGTCCCGCGGCGTTCCAGCCACACGGCGAACCGTGAGATCGAGAAGTTCACCGCGATGTAGATCGCGGCACCGACGAAGAAGAGAGAGAAGAGGAAGGCGTTGCCGAAGTAGTCGCGCAGGTTCTGCACGGACCGCAGCAGCTCGGTGTAGCCCACGATGAAGCCGAGCGAGGTGTCCTTGAGCAGCACGACCAGCTGGCTGACGAGGGAGGGCAGCATCCGCCGGACGGCCTGGGGGAGGAGGATCAGGACGAGCGTCTGCCAGTGCGTCATACCGATGGCGTACGCCGCCTCGGACTGCCCCTTGGGCAGGGAGACGATCCCGGCGCGCAGGATCTCGCCGATGATGGCCGCGTTGTAGATCACCAGGCCGAGGACCACCGCCTGGAAGATCGACAGTCCCAGCGCGAGGGCCGAGAAGAGCATGAGCAGGACGACCGGCAGTCCACGGAAGAACTCGATGACGACGATCGCGGGGATCTGGACCCACCGCCGGGGTGCCATCCGCCACACAGCCAGGACGAAGCCGAGCAGCATCGCGAAGATCGCCGCGATACCGGCCGCCCGCAGCGTGGCGCCCAGGCCCTGGACCAGGAGGAATCGCCAGACGTCCTGGGCCGAGTCCGGGAACGGCGGCGGGGGGTCCCAGAAGATCTGCCATCGCCGGATCTCGAAGATCCCGTTGACCCGGAGCTGGTTCACGACCAGCGCCGCCAGCGCGAGCAGGACGAGGCCGCCGACGACGGTCCCGATCAGGTTGCGGCGGCGGGCGCGCGGGCCGGGTACGTCGTACAGGACGGAGGTCATCGCGCGAACGCCACCTTCCGCTCGACCTGGTTGGCCAGCAGGCCGGACGGGATGGTGATGACGAGGTAGAAGAAGGCCACGCCGAGCAGGACCGCGATCACGTCGCCGCTATAGGCGTTGGCCAGTCGCCGACCGACGCCGAAGAGCTCGAGGACGAAGAAGCCACCGGCCACGGAGGTGTTCTTGGTCAGGGCGATGAAGATGTTGATCAGCGGCGGGACGATCGTCCGGAACGCCTGCGGCATGACCACCTCGCGCAGCGTCTGGTTGAACGTCAGGCCGACCGAGCGCGCAGCCTCTGCCTGGCCCACCGAGACGCTGTTGACGCCCGAGCGGACCGCCTCGCACACGAACGCCGCGGTGTAGACGCTCAGCGCGAATACGGCGGAGACGAAGAACGGCACCTGGATGCCCACCTGTGGGGCGACGAAGACGAAGAAGAAGAAAACGATGGTCAGCGGGGTGTTACGCACGAGCTCCACATAGGTGGCGCCGAACGCACGCAGTGGCGGGACGGGCGACACCCGGAAGGCTCCGAGCAGCGTGCCGAGCACGAGAGCCGCCAGTCCCGCGACGATCGCGAGCGTCAGGGTCGTCCGGAAGCCCTGCCAGTAGAGCGGTAGATTCTCGATGACGGCATCCATGTGTCACCTCGCTCTCGGGTCGGGGAGCCTGACCCGGTCGGATCCGCGGTAGGGCGCCACGACGGGCGCCCACCGCGGGTCCGCCCGTTGTGTGGCTCAGCAGCCCTCGGCCTCGTACCGGTCCACCTCCGGCGGCTCCGGGGTCTCAAGCACGGCGCCTGCCGTCGCCTCCCAGGCCTCCTCCCAGCGACCGTCCTCGAAGGCGGCCTCGAGAGTGTCGTTGATGAAGTTGCGGAAGTCGGTGTCGCACCTCTCCAGGCCGATGCCGTACGGCTCCTCGGTGAAGAGGTCGCCGCGGAGCTCGAACTCGCCTTCGTTCTGGGCGACGAAGCCGGACAGGATGACGTTGTCGGTGGTGAGCGCGTCGACCTGGCCGTTGCGCAGCGGCTCGAGGCAGTTGCTGTAGGCGTCGGTCAGGCTCAGCTCGGCCTCGGGGTAGTTGGTCCGCATGTTCTCGGCCGGGGTCGACCCCTCGACGGAGCAGACGGTCTTGCCGGCGAGGTCGTCCGGACCCTGGATGTCCTCGTTGTCGGCGAGGACGAGGATCGACTGGCCCGCGACGTAGTAGGGGCCGGCGAAGCTCACGGTCTCCTTACGGGTGTCGTTGATCGTGTAGGTGGCCACGACGATGTCGACGCGTCCGTCCTCGATGAACGGCTCACGGTTGGCCGACACGGTCTCGACCCACTCGACGCCGTCCGGCTCGATGCCCAGCTCACCGGCGATGATCTTGCCGATCTCGACGTCGAAGCCCTCGGGGTCGCCGCTCGGTCCGCGCAGGCCGAACAGCGGCTGGTCGAACTTGGTCCCGATGGTGATGGCCCCGGCCTCGTTGAGCTCGGCCATCGTCGTGCCCTCCTCGAACGAGGCCTCCTCCTGGACCTCGGGCTCGGTGGTCGTCTCGCCGTCGTCGTCGCCGCAGGCGGCCAGCGCGGCGGTGAGGACCAGCGCCCCGGCCGCGGCCGTCCAACGTCGTGCTCGCATGGTC
>DATHUJ010000146.1:0-1695 GCA_035462375.1 Jiangellales bacterium | reverse complement strand
ACTCGAACGTCAGGCCGGTGCGGTCGACCAGCTCCTGCCAGGCCAGCGCCTCGCCCCGCCGCCATCCAGGGTGGTTGAAGTACTCGTCGAACAGCACGACGCTGCCCGCCCGGAGCCGGGGCGCCACGTGCTCGAGCACGGCGACCGTCGAGCCGTAGAGGTCGCAGTCGACGTGCAGCAGGTCGACCGGCCCAGGGTGCTCGGCCAGCCAGCCGGGCAGGGTCGCCTCGAAGCGGCCGACGACCAGCTCGGCACCCTCGACCTCCGGCAGCCGGTCGACCGCGAAGGCTCCCGCCGCGAAGCCCGGCCGCCACGTCTCGGGCAGCCCCTCGAAGGAGTCGAATCCGTACACCTCACCGTCGCGTGCTTCGGCGATGACACGGAGGGTCGCGCCCTCGAAGACTCCGAACTCCAGCGCCATCCCGCCCCTCGGCGCCTCCTCGAGGCAGTACCGCAAGGTGTCGAACCGGTCGTGGAAGGCGCGCGCCTCAGCCAGGTGCTCCAGGACGTACGCGGCCGACTCGGTCGCGGCCGTCGCGTCGGCAGCGAAGTCCAGATCCCGCCGTCGGCGGCGCTCACTCTCCCGAAGCTCGACCTCCAGCGCAGCCACGCGCCCCTCCAGCCGCGCAAGGTCGTCAGCGACCGCCTCGGACACGGCCCGCATCAGCTTGTCGCGGACGCCCTTCCTCGCTCTCCAGAACACTCCGACACGCTAGTTGTGCGGGACCGAATGGACGAGCGGCAGGGCGAAGGTCTCCTGTACGAGAGTCGACGAGAAGGGCACCGTGAGGAGGAAGGATGGCCGAGGAGCAAACCGCCCGGCGCTTTCTGGACGAGCTGGAGGCACGCCGGTCCGACGAGGAGCTGGAGAAGATCCAGCGGTACTTCAAGTCCGGCAAGGGCGAGTACGGGGAGGGGGACGTCTTCATCGGTGTGCGGATGGGCGAGGTCTTCGCGCTGGCCGAGGAGTTCTGGGACATGTCGCTGGACCAGGTGGAGGAGCTGCTGGAGAGCCCGGTCCACGAGGCCCGCACCGGCGCGGTCAAGATCATGGCGAAGCAGGCGTCCTATCGGCGTGCGACCGACGAGCAGCGCCGGGTCCTGTACGACCTCTACCTGCGACGCATCGACCGCATCAACAACTGGGACCTGGTCGACCTCGGGGCGTGGGACGTCGTAGGGCGCTACCTGGCCGACAAGCCTCGCAACGTCCTCGAACGGCTCGCACAGTCGGACGATCTGTGGGAGCGGCGCACGGCCGTGCTGGCGACGCTGCACTTCGTCCGTCGCGGCGAGGTCGACGACACCCTCCGGATCGCGGAACTGGTCCTGCGCGACCACGAGGACCTGGTCCAGAAGGCCGCCGGCGGCGTGCTGCGAGCGGCCGGGGACAAGGACCGGCACCGCCTGATGCACTTCCTCGACAGCTACGCGGGATGTCGCGGCCGATGCTGCGCTATGCCATCGAGCACCTGATCCCGATCAGCGGGCCCACTACAGGTCCATGGCGGTCAGACGCGAGTAGATCGGCATCGGCCCCCGCGGACGGCGCCGGAACGGGCAGCGCAGGAGAGTGGGAACCTGACGCGCCATGGACGAGTCCTTCCCGGTCGTCGTCACCGCGGGTAGCTTGCGATCCCCCGTGGACGACACTGTCCAGCTCCCACCGGTGGACCGAGCAGGGCGTCACCGTCG
>DATHUJ010000145.1:0-42608 GCA_035462375.1 Jiangellales bacterium | reverse complement strand
ACGCTGCTGTGGTTCGGCCTGATCGTCATGGACGGCACGCGCAACCCGGTGACCGCGCTGCACTCGCCCGACCTGGTACACACTCCGGCGGACCTCGAGCTGGGCGTGGCGATGATCGTGCTTCCCGCCCTGGTCTGCTTCCCTCTCGGTTACATGCTGTTCGCGAGGATGCTCGCTCAGAGCGCCGCCAGGCTCCCCGCGTTGCTCGTCGGAGTCGGTTGTCTCGTCTACTGGGTCGGCGGGCTGGCCATCTTCGCCGTCGGCCCCCACTCGCCGGTCATCCAGGTCCTGGAGGTCGCCGGCGCCCTCCCGTACGGCCTCGGCGTCGCCCTGGGCATCCGGACGCTGACCGAGGACCAGCGGGTGCCGGACGACTGACGTCGGGCCGGTCGCCGCGGAGGATGCCCCACACCGCTCGTACGGGGGTGTGGACGGCGGCCTGGTCTCGCCCGCCACGGTGGGGCAGCCGACTCCACCCCACAAGGGCGGTCTCCCCCAGCGAGCTCCGGCTGCTCGTCCGCCGCCGTGTCCGCGAGCTCCTCGTGGAATCCGATGATCACTGCTCCGCCGGGTGGTGGCCTGCAGTGAGGGCGACCTGGTCGAGGAGGTCGGCCAGGGCCTGCGGCTGGCCGAGCATGGGCAGGTGTCCGCCGGACAGGTCGTGGACGACGACCCCGGGAACCCGGCTGATCATCCGGTCCCGGGCAGGGTCGGTCGTCGTGCGGTCGTCGAGCATTCGTACGTAGTGCACCGGCAGGCCAGTAGGGAACTCGGCCGTGGGCACGGGGTCGAGCAGCAGACCGGGCGCCTCCGACACGCGGCGATCGAGGAACCATCGCGTCGTGGACTCGTCCAGGTCGTTGCACAGGGCTTTACGGTTCTCGCCCTCGGGGGAGAGGACACCGTCCGGGCGGACCCGGTAGAGCACGCGGAGGAACAGCCGCTGGGGGCGCGGGAGGAGATCGACCCAGGACCGACCGGGCTCCGGGACACTCGCGCCGACCAGGACGACCGCGACGACCCGAGAGCCGAGCGCCCGCGCGATCGCCGGCGCCAGGACGCCGCTGAAGGAGTGCGCGACCAGGACGACGCGGTCCGCATCGGCCCACTGATTCACGTCGTGGACGACCGAGGTCACCGCGTCGCCCGGACGGACCGATCGCCGGTCCGCCGGATGCGCGCCACGGCCCGGCAGGTCGATTGCCAGGGTGGGTGACGCGGCCTGGGGGACGAGCCTGTCCCACAGCCACGACCCCAGCTCGGATCCGTGGATGAGCACCAGGCCGGTCCTGCCGTCGGTCATGGGCGTCCTCCGCATCGGCTCTTCGGGACGAGCCCACTCTTGCAGCCGGGTCCGACAGCCCCGGGCCCGTTCGCGACCGGCGGAGCGGTCTGCTCAGGACGAGCACTCGACGAGACGGCGTTCGTATGCGCCGAGAGTCTCGAGCCTCCGGTCGAGCGCCTCGTAGGCGACCCGCCGAGCGTCCAGGAACGCCCGCCAGGCCGATTCGTCGCTCCACCGGTCGACGGTGAGGAACCGACCCTCGGCGGCCACGTCCGCGTAGAGCTCCGTCCCGAGAAACCCCTCCCTGCTCTGGAAGAGCCGGACCCAGTCGCCTTCCGGGCCGTATGCGGCGACGAAGTCCCCGACCCGGCCGGGAGGCACGTCGTACTCCCACACCCGCACGTACATGCAGAGAATCTGATCACCGTTCGCCCGGTACGGCCAGCGGCCCGGGCAGTCGGACGGGCACGCGACGGTCGGCGGCAGTCGGTCGGGCTCGTAGCCTGACGTCGTGCCGGATGAGACTCGAGAGCTGCGCGTCGTGGCCACCGTGCCCGACCACGATGCCGCGGTGCGGTTCTACCGTGACGTGCTCGGCCTGCGCGAAGAGGCCTCGTTCGTCGACGACAACGGCGGGAGGGCGACACTCCTGCACGCCGGGAGGGCCACCGTCGAGGTGGGGGACGACGCCCACGCCGCTGCGATCGACGACCTCGAGGTCGGGCGCCGGGTCGCGGGTCCGGTCCGGCTCGCCTTCGAGGTCCTCGACGATGCGGCCGCCGTGGCCGAGCGCCTGGTCGCGGCCGGCGCCCGGCCGGTGTCCCCGCCCGTACGGACACCGTGGGGATCGGTCAACGCTCGCCTGGAGGGTCCCGACGGGCAGCAGCTCACCGTCTACGCCAACGACATCTACGTCGGCGAGCGGAGCCGGCTCGACGGCCCGGTGGCCCTGGCGGCGCCGGATCCCGGCTGGGGCGACGCGGCGCAGGAGCTTCTGAGCGACATCCGGGAGGCCCTCGGGGCCGAGGCCCCCGTCGCGGAGCACGTCGGCTCCACCTCCGTCCCCGGGCTGCCCGCCAAGCCCGTCCTCGACCTGGTGCTCGGGGTCCGGGATCCCGCGGACGAGTCGACGTACGTGCCGGAGCTTGAGGCACGTGGCTACCGACTCCACATCCGTGAACCGGAGTGGCACGAGCACCGCCTCCTCGTCCGGACCGACCCAGCGGTGCAGGTGCACGTCTTCGCAGCCGGCTCGAGCGAGATCGACCGCATGGTGGTCTTCCGTGACCACCTGCGCCGGGAGGTGGGCGACCGTGACCTCTACCTGAGGACCAAGCGCGATCTCGCGTCGAGGACCTGGGCCTACGTGCAGGACTACGCCGACGCAAAATCCGAGGTGGTCGAGGAGATCCTGCGCCGGGCCTTGGTCGGCGGTCAGGTGCGCGGGTGCACCGTCCTGGTCACCGGGCCCGACGAGCGTGCTCCCGCAGCCCTCGCGCGTGACCTCGCTGCACGGCTCGGGCTGCCGCTCCTGTCGTACGGGACGGTCCGTCGGACGCTGCGTGACCGTCTGCCCGCCTCGGGCGTGGAGGGGGTCGACGTCGAGGAGGCGACCGTCGCGGTCCTGCTGGCGTTGGCGAGGGATGTCGGCGGCGCCGTTGTGGCGGTGCCGGGAGCTCCGGACGAGGAGCTCGCGGGAATCGCAGCCGCGACCCGGGTCGTCGAGGTGTCCGTCCCGGGAGAGCGGACAGCCGGCCGGGCGGGGGCACGCTGGCCGGTGGTCGAGCTGCCCGATGCCGCCGAGACCGTCGACGTGGACGGGCTCGCTCGCCGCGTCCGGCAGGTCGCCGGCCTGACCTGACGGTCTCGGAGCGGCCTCCGGTCGTCGTCGTCCACAGCACGGTCCGAGGGCGCGGGAGTGCTGTCGGGGGGAGCCTCTAGCCTGCCGTGCGGGTCGATCGCTGACGGACGAAGGGGGACTGTCATGGGCATCAACAACCGGCAGCGTCGGGCGGCGAAGAAGCGCCGCAGGCGCGGGAGCAGCGGCGGCGGTGGCCGTGGTCCGTGGCCCAGCGGCGGCGGCGGGGCGGAGGGGGCGTCGCGGCCCGGCGGAGGTCCATCGGCCCGTGAAGCCCGACCCGGCGGCAGCCGCCGACCCGGCTTCGATACCGGGACCGACGAGGTCCTCTTCGGGCTGCACCACCCCTGGTCCGACGACCCGTGGTCCGACGAAACATGGGCTACCGATCCGTGGAGTGACGACGACGATCCCTGGGACGGGAGCGAGCGGTGGGTCGGCGACGGTCACTGCGACGAGTGCGAGCGGCTGGAGGGTGGGGGCGACGAGCGCGAGGACGCCGCCGGCGCCCTGCGGTCGCTCCTGGTCGTCGTCCTCTCGGACCCTCGAGCCGCCACCCGCTACGCCACGTCGCTCCTGGGCGGCCAGGCATCCGAGTCCCCACAGCTCGTGGCCCGGCTCCTGCGAGAGGACCTGGTGCGCTCGCTCACGGTCGTGGTCCAGCACGGCTGGCTGCCGTCCGACCTCATGGAGGTCACGCGCAGGCGGGTGGCCGAGGACGCCGTCGCCGCCGTGGCCGGTCTGCTCCACGCGGAGCTGGACAAGCGTCCGGCCGACCGTGTCGCGGACGCGTGGCGCTACGACCTGAGCAACCTTGGCGAGGCCGCGGACCTCGCCCTGGACACCGTCGAGGGGCTGGCCACGGGGCTGCGGCTCGACGCCCTGCTCAAGGTCCTGCCGGTGATCGCCACCCTGGTGCCGCCGCCCGGGTCCGCCGCGCGCTCGGGGGCCACCGACGGGCAGGGGAGCGGCACCGCCGGCATGGACACCAGGGTGCTCGCCCGCGTCCGAGCACTCCTGGGCAAGGCGGAGTCCACGGAGTTCCCCGAGGAGGCCGAGGCTCTGTCGGCCAAGGCCCAGGAGCTGATCAGCCGCTACGCCTTGGACCGGCTCTGGGTGGACGAGCCCCGCCACGACCCTGCGATGGTCCGGAGCCGCCTGTGGATCGATCCGCCGTACGTGATGCCCAAGGCGGTTCTCGTGGGCGCCGTGGCGGAGGCCAACCGGTGCCGCTCGGTGGTGACCGAGGACCCGGGCTTCTGCACGCTCGTGGGGACGGCCGCGGACCTGGAGGCGGTCGAGGTGCTCGCGACGTCCTTGCTCGTCCAGGCGAGCGCGGCGATGACCCGACACGGCGCGCAGGTGGACCTCCTCGGCCGGTCACGGACCCGGTCCTTCCGGCACTCCTTCCTGCTCTCCTACGCGACCCGGATCGGCGAGCGGTTCCGCGCTGCGACCGAGTCGGCCGCCGCCGACAGCGGGCACTCGACCGACCTGGTGCCGCTCCTGCGCCGGCACGCCGAGCGGGTCGACGCGGCCGTGGACGAGACCTTCCCCCACCTGCGGTCCCGGCAGTCGAGCGTCAGCAACGGCCTGGGCTGGGCCGCCGGGCGAGCGGCGGCCGACCTCGCGAGACTCGACCTCCGGGGGGAGGTGACGCGGGAGTCCGGCTGAGCTGATTCGCCGACTCCCCGGTCACGGTGGCCCGGGCCGATGCCGCGGACCTCCGGCTACCGCGGCGCCCGAAGCTGGCTCCGCCAGTGGTCGGTCACCGCCGGGTTAGCCTGCCTCGCAGGGCGTTCCGACCAACGCCCAGAGTCGACTCCGCGGTCCTGGAGATCCGGCGGCGCTGATCACGTCGGGGGCCACGGATACTGGCCCGGTGACCGACTACGGCAGACCAGTCAAGTTCGGCCTCTTTCCTGAGCCCCTGGCGGCTGACGTCCCCGCCCTGCTGGAGACGGTCCAGGAGGCGGATCGCCTCGGGCTGGACCTCGTCGGCATCCAGGACCACCCCTACCAGCGGAGGTTCCTGGACACCGTCACCCTCATCGCCTGGCTCACCGCGCACACGGAGCGGATCGGCTACTTCACCGACGTCGCCAACCTGCCACTGCGTCCGCCGTCGGTGCTCGCGAAGGCCGCGGCCTCGCTGGACCTGCTCGGCGGCGGTCGCTTCGACCTGGGTCTGGGTGCCGGCGGCTTCTGGGACGCGATCGCCGCCATGGGCGGTCCCCGGAGAGAGAAGGGCGAGTCCCTCGAGGCCCTCGGTGAGGCCGTCGATGTCCTCCGGCTGTGCTGGAGCGGGGAGCGGGGGCTGCGCTACGAGGGCCGGCACTACCGGCTCACCGGCATGAACTCCGGACCGGTGCCGAGCCGGCCCATCGGCATCTGGCTGGGTGTGGGCGGGCCGCGCGCGCTGCGCATGTGCGGCCGGGTCGCCGACGGGTGGGTGCCGTCGTCCGGGTGGGCCGGCCCGGAACGTCTGCCGGAGCTGACGGCGAGGATCGACGACGCCGCCGCGGGGGCCGGCCGCGAGCCGGTACAGATCCGCCGGGTCTACAACGTCAACGGAGTCGTGACCGGCGGCCGATCGACCGGCTTCCTCCGCGGGCCGGCCGACCAGTGGGTCGAGGAGATCACCGAGCTGGTGCTCGACCAGGGCATGGACACCTTCGTGCTCTGGCGGGCGAAGGCGGACGAGGAGGATCGGGCCGGTGACGGGGCCGAGCAGCTCCGCCGCTACGCCGAGGAGGTCGCACCCGCCGTACGGGTGGAGGTGGCGAAGGCCCGGGGGTGACGGCGAAGGCCCGGGGTGACGGGATCACCACAGCCTTGACGCGGCGGTGGTCAGGAGCGTCTGCTGGTCCCATGGCCGGACCTGGACTCCTCCGCCAACTCCTCCGCCGCTTGCGTGGCCGCGTGCCGGCGGGTACGGGCGGGCGACGGCCGGAGGACGACCCGCACCGCGACGGCGGCGGGGCCGGGGTGCGGGAGCCGCGGCGGCCGGGTCCGACCCGCCCGAGCGCCTCCGCCGCAGCGAGGGAGCCCGGGCCGGAGGAGTACCTCGACCTCAGCGGGGACCGGTCCTAGAACACCTCGGCGCGCCGTTCGACCGGCCCTATCCTGCGACGGGGGGTCGGTGAGACGACGGCGACGCAGGGGGTGTGGTGCTCGCTGAGGAGGACGTCGAGGCGCGACCGAGCGGGCTCGAGGTGGGAATCCTCGGCGACCTCGTGGCCGCCCGCGACGGTGCTGACCTGTAGCTCGGCGGCCGGCAGCAGCGGGCCGTCCTGGCGCTGCTGGTGATGGCCCGGGGGACGTCATCCCCCGAGCGTCTGCTCGACGGCCTCTGGGGCGACGAGCCGCCGCCGAGCGCGACCTCGATGCTCCACTCCCATGTCAGCCGGCTGCGCGGGCGGCTCGACGGTCCCCGGTTCCCGGGGCCGCCCCGACGAGCGTGATCGCCCGTCAGGGGCCCGGCTACCGGCTCCACCTGCCCCGAGATGCCGTGGACGCCTGGTGCTTCGAGCAACTCCTGCACGGGGCCGCGGCGTCCGGGCCGGACGAGCGGGCCACCGCACTGGCCGAGGCGCTCGCCCTGTGGCGCGGTCCGGCGCTGGCGGACTACGTGGGCGAACCGTGGGCTGACCTCCTCGGTCGTCGACCATCACCGTGCGATTCGGTGCTTGACGGACCCTTGCCGAGACGCCTTGCGCGGCGCCTCGGCCACCCGCCGGGGGCGGCGCTAGCCTCGCCACCGTGTCGGACTGGACCGAAGTGGCGACGGGAGTCTTCCAGCGCCGCTACCAGCCGCTGGACGTGAGCGTCTGCGTCGTCCGCGGCGCCGCGGGCCTGCTCGTCGTCGACACCCGCGCCTCCCACCGCGAGGCCGACGAGATCCGAGCCGACCTGCGCGAGCTCGGCTCGCTCGCCGTCCGCTGGGTGGTGAACACCCACGCGCACTACGACCACACCTTCGGCAACGGACGCTTCGGACCGGCCTCGGACCTCGGTGCTCCGATCTACGGTCACCGGCGGTTGCCCGCCCACCTCGACGAGTACGAGCGACCGATGCTCGCCGCCTGGATCGCTCGCGGCGACGAGCCCGTCGACGACCGGCGCGAGGTCGTCGTGACGCCGCCGACCGTACTCGTCCGCGACCGGCTCGGCGTCGACGTCGGTGACCGCCTGGTCGAGCTGCTCCACCTGGGTCGCGGTCACACCGACAACGACCTGCTCGTCCACGTGCCTGACGCGCACGCCTGGATGGTCGGCGACCTGCTCGAGGAGTCCGGGCCGCCGATGTACGGCACAGGCAGCTACCCCCTCGACTGGCCCGGCACGATCGCGAGTCTGCGCGCCACCCTCCGGACGGGAGACCTCCTGGTCCCCGGCCACGGCGCCGTCGTCGACGAGGCCTTCGCCGCTGCGCAGCAGCGGCAGCTGCAGGAGGCGGCCGACCTGGTCCGGCAGCTCCACGCCGCAGGTGTCGACGTGGAGTCGGCGGTGGCGGAGGCCGGTCACCGGTGGCCCTTCCCGGGGGACGGGATGGTGGCGGCGGTGCGGGACGGCTACCGCCAGCTGGAGGTGGGCGACACCTCGCCCCGGTGATCTCCCCACCTGCTGGCACCTCGGGTCCAGCGCCCGTGCTGGTGTTCATCGCAGTTGCCGGCGGGGCACCTCCGAATCGGCTCGGAGGTTGCTGCCAGAAGTTGCGGCAAGGTCCGAGCCTCTGGGGGTGGTGGTGCCGGGTGTCTCGTGTGGAGGCTCGTGGCCGGTGTTCGCCGGGCGCGTACGCGGGCAGGGAACCGCGACTCCAGACGTTGGTCCGGCATGGACGACGCCTCGTCTCGCGCAATGGATGCCTACTCGCAGGTGGTCACTACCGTGGCGGCGGCGGTCGGTCCCAGCGTCGCCGCATTGCAGGTGCGCCGCGGGTCGGGGTCGGCCGTCGTGTTCACCGGCGACGGGTTCCTGCTCACCAACGCCCACGTCGTCGGCCGTGCCGATGCCGGCCGGGTGGCCTTCTCCGACGGCACCGCGATGCCGTTCCACGTCATCGGGGCGGACCCGCTGTCGGACCTGGCCGTGCTGCGTGCCGACGGGACGACGCCCGCACCGGCCCGGCTGGGGGAGGCGGCCGACCTGCGAGTCGGCCAGCTGGTCGTGGCGGTCGGCAACCCATTGGGGCTCACGGGCAGCGTGACGGCGGGGGTGGTGAGCGGGCTGGGCCGGTCGCTGCCGGCGCGCTCGGGTGAGGCCATCCGGGTCATCGACGACGTCATCCAGACCGACGCCGCACTCAACCCGGGCAACTCCGGGGGCGCGCTGGCGACGGCCGACGGCACGGTCGTCGGGGTCAGTACCGCCGTCGCTGGGATCGGTCTCGGGCTGGCGGTCCCGATCAACGCCACTACCCGCGGCATCATCGGCACGCTGATGCGCGAGGGTCGCGTGGTCCGGGCCTACCTGGGCGTGGCCGGGGCTCCCGCCCCGCTCCCGCCGGTCGTCGCCGAGCGGACCGGGCAGTCCACCGGCCTGCGCGTGGCCCACGTCGTCGCTGGCAGCCCTGCCTCCCGGGCCGGTGTCGTGGTCGGTGACGTCCTCGTGGCTGCCGGGGGCACGGCGGTGCGCTCTGCCCAGGAGCTGCAGCGCCTGATGCTCGCCGACGCCATCGGCCAGTCGATGCCCGTCACACTGCTTCGGGCCGGCGCGATGGTCGACGTCGTCGTCCAGCCGACGAGGCTGCGCGTAGACGACTGACCGGACTCGGCCACGCTTGACCGTCCGTCGATCCCCGCCTGAGGATGCCGTGGTGAGCGCCGGCCACGGTCACGGCCACGCAGGGGCTCGTCACCGGTGGCGGCTGGCGGTCGCCTTCGTGCTCGTCAGCGCCTTCTTCGTGGTCGAGCTCGTCGCGGCGCTGATGTCCGGGTCGCTCGCACTCCTCTCCGACGCCGGTCACATGGCGGCCGACGTCGTGGCACTCGGTGCCGCGCTGACGGCCACCCGGATCGCGACCCGGCCGGACCGGACCGGCCGGCGGACCTTCGGCTCCTACCGCGCCGAGGTCTTCGCCTCGGGCCTCGCCGTCCTGCTGATGCTCGGCGTCGCCGCGTACGTCCTGGTGGAGGCCGTCCGCCGGATCGGCGCGGCGCCCGAGGTGGCCGGCGGGGCGATGCTGCTCGTCGGCGGGATCGGACTCCTCGTCAACGTCGCCGCCCTGGCCCTGCTCCGCGGGGGCGCGCGAGAGAGCCTCAACGTCAAGGGCGCCTACCTCGAGGTCGTCGCCGACACGGCCGGCTCCGTCGGGGTGGTCGTCGCCGGACTGCTCGTCACGGCAACCGGAGACGCTTGGTGGGACACCACTGTCGCCGTCGCGATCTCCGTCTTCGTCGCCGGGCGCGCGGTCTGGCTCGGCCGGGAGGTGCTCGCGGTCCTCGCGCAGCACGTCCCTGCAGGGATGGACCCCGCCGCCGTGGAGCACGACCTCCGCACGCTCCCGGGAGTGGCCGACGTGCACGACCTGCACCTGTGGACCCTGACGTCCGGGATGAACGTCGCCACCGCCCACCTGGTCACGGCCGACGACGACGCCGCCCACCGGGTGCTCGACGCTGCACGGGACGTGCTGCGCGACCGCCACGGGGTGGCACACGCCACACTGCAGGTCGAGCCCCGCAGCCACACGGGCTGCCGAGAGATCGACTGGTGAGCGTCCCCCGCCGTACGGCGTGGTGACGCCACTCCCGTACCCGGGGGGGTACGGCCATCCACAGGCGGCCGCGCGGGTCTGCCTGCTGGTCGGTCGTTCCTGTCAGGATCGCTGCCCTCGTCACGGGACGTGTCCGTCGGGGGGTGGTCCGCTTGTCTGTCATCGCAGTCGACGTCGTCGGGCTCGGCATCCTCGGGCAGGAGCTCGCGCGTGCGGGGGACGACCTCCGCCGCGTCGGAGCCGGGCTGGCCGCCGCGGTGGCCGGCGCCGGCCTCGACCCACGCGTCGAGCGCTCCATCACCGACGTCGTCAGCGGCTGGCGGCGCGGGATCGACCGGCTGGGTGAGGGCACGGCCACCGCGGGGTGCCAGGTGCTCGAGGCGGCGCGGGCGTACGAGGAGACCGACCGGGCGCTCGCCGGCGGCTCCGAGGCGGGCGGATGACGCCCGGGGCTCTGCCGACAGTCCCTGGCGACCCGGCCGTGGTCCGCCAGGCGTCACAACGGATGCTCCTCGCTACCCGGCAGCTGACCGACACCGAGGTCCGGCTGCGGTTCGTCGGCGGCGTCCACGGGATCTGGGTGGGCGAGGCTGCGCGTGCGTTCACCGGACGGCTGGGTCCGCTGCCGGCTCAGCTCTCCACCGCGGTCGGCGCCGTCGAGGAGGCCGCCCGCGCCCTCGTCGCGTACGGGGAGGAGCTCGAGGCCGTCCAGCATGCCGTGCGCCGTCGACGGGCCGACCACGAGGTCATCCGAGCGGGGCTCGACGCCGCGCGCACGCGACTCGAGGACGCCCGCCTTCGTGCCGCGTCGGCCGTCGACGCCGAGGCGGACCGAGCCGGGTTGGAGCTGGCCGGTGCGTCGCGCGCCGTCGCCGACGCCGAGGGCCGCCTCCTCGCCTGCGCGCGGGCTGTGGACGAGCAGGTGGAGCGACACGACCAGGCGGTGACCCGGCTGGTGCGCGTCCTGGCAGCGGTCCGCGCCGAAGCACCCCCCGAACCCGGCGCGCTCGTGCTGCTGCGCGGCGTCGTGGCGCGGGGGTGCGACGAGGTCCGACACCGGGTCGGGGACTTCGTCGCCGAACACCTGGTGCTGGTCACGGTGGTGGCCGACTACTGCGGCACGGCGAGCGCGGTGCTGGGACTGCTCGCGCTGGCCGTGCCGGCGCTGCTGCCGGCGAGCGTCCTGCTGGGCGGCCTCGCCCTCGCCTGCACGGCGGCACTGACGCTGGTCGGGGAGCGGGGCTGGGGTGACGTGGCGCTGGCGGGGGTCGGCGTCGTCTCCTTCGGCGCGGGTTCCGCGCTCGCGAGGCTCGTCGCCCGGACCGATGCCGCCGCGGCGTCCGCCGCCGCTCCGCTCTCCGGGACGTGGTCGGCCGGCAGGGCGACCACGCAGGCGGCGGGGGTCGGCTCGGCGAAGGCGACCCGCCAGGCGCAGCTCGTCGCCTTCAACGCCGCGGAGTCGCGTGCCGCTGTGGCGATGGCGTTGCAGGCCCAGGAGCGCGTGCTGGGCGCCACGGCGGACGTCCACGCCCTGACCTCCGCGGTGGCAGACGAGCCGCAACGGCGGCGGGAGCGCCGAGCGGCCGTCGACCTGCTGGTCCGGGACTACCGGGCGATCGGTGCCGAGCTGCGCACCCTCGTGGGGCGGGGCCTCCCCCTCGTGGGGCAGCCGATCACGACTCCGGTGTCGGTGCCCGATGCCTGACCAGCGGCCGGCCCCGGGGTGGATGGGCTTGCCGGCCCAGGCGCGGGCTACGTCGCTGGTGCCCGGGTCAGGGCACGTGCTCACGATGTGCGTCCCGCCCGACTTCGGCCCGTACGATCCGGAGGGGTGGGCGGCGGGCCTGGCCACGGCCCTGTCCGCGCAACGGTTCCTGCTCCTCGAGCAGTGCACCGGGCTCCTCGACCGCGGCGAGCCGACCGCTGCCGCCCTCACCGTGCACCTGGCGCCGCTCGCGGTGACCGACGGCGCCGGCGCGCTGGAGGCGGCGCTCGGCCTGGCCCAGACGTTGTCGTTCCCGGTCGGCCACCCGCGAGCGGTCGCCTTGACGAGGCTGCCGGCCGGACCGGCCGCGGTCCTCGAGGAGGTGGTCGGGCTCTCGCTCCCTGGCACGGGAACAGCGCGCCCGGTGCCGGTCGGGATCAGTCAGGCGCACCTGCCGTGGGTCGACGGACGGGCCGTCCTGGTCACCACGCTCGCCACCCCGATGCCGTTGCACCTGACGGTCTACACGGCCGTGCTCGCCGGAGTCCTGGAGTCGATGACCGTGTCCGCGTCCACCAACGAAGGAGACGACCGATGACCCCGCCCACCACCTCGCCTCGGCACCGCCGGCTCATCCCGCCGCCCCGGGTCACGCTGCCCCTCCTGTCGTTGTGCCTGGCGCAGGCAGGGCTGCTCGTGGTGGCCTTCGTGGCGGCGCTGGCGACGCTCGACCTGGTCCGTGCCGACCTCCCGGCCGCCCGGGCGAGTGGGGCGGTGGCGCTGCTGGCCGTCGCCGGGACCGCAGCGCTCCTGCCGCCGACCATCCGTCAGCACCGGTCGTCCGCCGCTGCTCACACCGCGTACTACCGCGAGCGCTACGGCGCCGCCACGCGCCTGCAGGTCTACGGCGCCGCGCTCCGGGAGAACGGCTGGCGCCTCGCGGTGGCGGTGGTTCTCGTCGGCCTCTGGCAGGTGCTGCGGTGAGCGGGCCGGGCTCAGCCGCGGAGCAGCAGCGAGCTGTCCCCGAACTCGTGCCACAGGTAGCCGCGCTCCACCGCCGCGTCGTACGCCCGCTGCACGACGCCCGTGCCGACCACGGCCTCCAGCAGCTGCAGGTGCGAGGCGCCGGGGGCGTGCAGGCCTGACACCAGGCCGTCGACCAGTCGTGCCGCCCGGCCCGGCCCGAGGACGAGGTCGGTCCAGCCCCGCCCCGGCCGTACGCCGCCACTCTCTCCCGCCACGGTCTCGAGCGCGCGGACCACGGTGGTCCCGACGGCGACGACCCGTCCCCCGCCAGCACGGGTTGCGGCGACGAGGTGGGCCGTCGAGGCGGTGACCTCGTAGGGCTCCGCATAGGGAGCCTCACCGGCTTCCTGCGACGACACCCCGGTGTGCAGGAGGACCGGTGCGAGGGCGACGCCCCGGGCCACGAGCCGGGCCACCAGGTCGGCCGTGAAGGGGCGGGCGGCGCTCGGCATCTCCGCGCTGCCCGGGTGCGCCGCGAAGACGGTCTGGTAGTCGCGCAGCGGCCAGCGCGCGGGGACGTAGCCATAGCGGATCGGCCGGCCGTGGCGCTGAAGCATCGTCACGACGGGGCCGGAGCCGGTCCGCTCGGCCCGCCACAGCCTGCTGCCCGTTCGCGGGCCAGCGGCCGGGTGGGGGGCCACCAAAGTCAGCACCGAGCCGTCCGGCAGCGGGAGCCGGTCACCGGTCGTGGCGTCGCCGAGCGGCCCCGTGGCCCGAGGGTCGGCCGGTCTGAGCTCCACCAGCCAGGTGTTCGCCGCGACCTCGGTCGAGAAGTGCAGCACGGCGGGGCGCCCCGCGCGACGCGTGTCGACCGCGGCGGGCAAGGTCCCGGACGTGTTGACGACGAGCAGGTCGCCCTGCCGGAGGTAGAGCGGGAGGTCACGGAAGTGCGCGTGCTCGGTCCGGCGGCTGTCCGCCACGAGCAGCCGCACCTGGTCCCGCGACAGCCCGCGCTCCTCGGGGGGTGCGGTCGCGGCTGCGTGGGCGGGCAGCTCGAAGCGCACTCCGGCCGCGGTGTCGACGCTCACGAGCGGGCCCCGGCCAGGTCGGCCACCCGGTGCCGCACCCCGGCAGGTGGGTCGGTGAGGAGTCCCAGCAGGTGGGGCACCACCGACCCGGGGTCCGGCCGGTCCGAGATGTCCTCGCCGGGGTAGGCCCGCTGGTGCATCTCCGTCCGCAGGTCACCCGGGTCCACGGCGAGCACCCGCAGCCCCGGTTCCTCGACGGCCAGCACCGCAGTGATCTGGTCCAGGGCCGCCTTGGCCGAGCCGTACCCGCCCCACCCCTCGTACGGCTCGACCGCCGCGTCGGACGAAATGTTGAGGACCGTCCCCCGGTGGCGGACGAGCTGCTGCCGGAGCCCTTGGACCATCGCCAAGGGGGCGAGGACGTCGACCTCGAAGACCCTGCGCAGGGCATCGACGGGGTAGTCGACGAGCCTGGGAAGCGGTGACGGCCCGAGGTCGCTCGCGTTGTTGACGAGCAGGGCCGCCCCGCCCAGTGCGGCCGCTTCCGCGGCGACCCGGGCACGGTGCCCCGGGTCGGTGACGTCGCCCGGGACGGCCACGACCCGCGTCGCCTCAGCCACCTCGTCCCGCACCCGGCGGAGCTCCTCCGTCCCACGCGCGTCGACCACCAGCGCCCAGCCTTGCTCGGCCAGCCCCTTGGCCAGGGCCCGGCCGAGGCCCTTGGACGCACCTGTCACCACGGCAACTCTCACATCGACTCCCGGTCTAGTAGCCTTCAGCCCAAGCATGGGAGTTGAAGTCAACTTGAAGTCAAGGAGAGACCGTGGAGCTCCTGACGATCGGCGAGGTGGCCGAGCGGAGCGGCTACGCCACTTCGGCCATCCGCTACTACGAGCGCGAGGGCCTGGTCGAAGCGCAACGCTCAGCGGGGGGCCAGCGCCGCTACCGGCGTGACGTGCTGCGCCGGCTCGCCTTCATCCGTGCGGCTCGGACGGTCGGGCTCAGCCTCGAGGAGGTGCGAGAGGCCCTGGCCACCCTCCCCGGCGGGCGGACCCCGACCAGGGCGGACTGGAACCGCCTCTCGCGTTCCTGGCGGGCCCGGCTGGACGATCAGATCGAGGCCCTCGTCGCCCTCAGGGACGGGCTGGACTCCTGCATCGGCTGCGGGTGCCTGTCGCTTCAGCGCTGTCGGGTCTCCAACCCCCACGACAGGGCTGCGGCCCTCGGACCCGGCGCGCGCTGGTTGCCGTCACTGCTGCGCCAGCCGGTGGAGGCGCGGTGAGCCGATGAGGGGAGCAAGGTCCCCGGGTCGTGAGAGGTCTCGCGGACCACGAGGCGTCGGCGCGATGACGGGCCAGGCGACGTCGGTAGCTCTGGTTGTCTCCGCCACCCGGAGCCGCCGGGCGGCGGTGACTCCGGCCACAGCGACGACCAGGCCCGTCACCGCGACGGAGCCGCGTGCGCCGAGCAGCAGCGCGAGCGGACCGGCGACGGCTGACCCGACGGCGATGGCCCCCACGTTCAGCTGGTCATAGACGCCGAACACCCGGGCGGTCACCGCTGCAGGAGCTGCCCGTTGGATCACCGTGACGGCCCCGACCTCGGCCACGAGCGTGCAGGCGCCGGCCACCACGACGAGGGCGACGGCGACCGGCAGGGGCACCGGCAGCGCGAGCAGGACGACAACCCCCGCGAAACCCAGCAGCAGCAGGCCGAGCACGGTGCCGGGGTCCCGGTGGCCGGCCGCGCGGTTGGTGACCGCCATCGCGCCGGCGGCTCCCAGACTGAGCCCGGTGTTGAGCCACCCGAGAGCGCGGTTCCCGCCGAGACCCCCGGCGGCCAGCAGGACGATAGCCACCACCAGGTAGCCGTAGAGGAAGTTGTCCAGGACGGCGACGACCATGCCGGCGCGGACCCGCCGCACCCGCGCCACGGTTCGCAGGCCCTCGGCCAGCTCCCCCGCGAGCCCGGCCCGACTGTCCCCGGCCGCCACGCCCGCCCGTACGGGAGCCGGCAACCGGACCGCGGACGACGTGGCGCCGGCCGCCACGAGGAGCAGGAGCCCCACCACCGTCGCGCCGGCGGTCCCGGCGCCGATCACGAGCATCACCCCGAGGAGCCCCGGACCGGCGATCCACGCGGTGTTCTCGACCCCGGTGACGAGCGCGTTGGCCGGCGGCAGGTCACGGTCGTCGACCAGCTGCGGGGTGGCGGCGAGCAGCGCCGGGTACGACGGGGTGGCCAGCACCGCCATCACCGCAGCGAGCGACGCCACCCAGACCACCGGCCAGTCGACGGCGAGCCCGACGACGAGCAGCCCGGCGACGACTGCCCGGGCCCAGAACGAGACGCTCAGGACGGCGCTGCGCGAACACCGGTCGGCGACCACACCGGCGAGACCGGAGAACAGGACGTACGGGGCGAAGCCGAGGGCCACTGTGACCGAGACCCACGTCCCCGAGCTCGTACGGTCGAGGACCTCCACGCCCACGGCCAGGGTGAGGGCGACCTGGGCGAGCGTACCGAGGCCGTGAGCGAGCAGCAGGTGCCGGAAGCCCTGGTACGAGAGGGCGGAGCGGAAGGTCGCCGTCGTGCTCACCCGGCCCTCCCCTCGGCCGGGTGTTCCACCACCGACCTGGGGGGATGAGGGACGGGAACGGCTCCCTGATACCGGTGGTCAGCCGCGGGAGGCCGCGGACTCCTCCTCGCGGTCGCCCGAGATCGGCCCGTCGGGGTTGCGCTCGGCGTCGCGGTGCAGTGCCTTGTGCAGCATCAGCCGGTATCCGACGATCATCATCGCGTTGACCACCATGAGCCAAAGCCCCAGCAGGACGGTCGTGGCCAGCGACGAGGCGCCGTAGTTCTCCTCGAAGTCGGCGAAGAACTCCAGGTAGACCAGGTAGACGCCGGTCGCGACGGCCATCAGCGTCGCCGACGCGAGCGAGCCCACGACGATGTCGCTCGGCTCCGTACCGGTCATCCGGAAGAGCGTGAAGATGACCGCGACAACGGCCACCACCACGGCGTACGCGCCGACGCCGAAGGCGATCGGCAGCCAGGCGCCCGCGTCCGGGAGCAGGCGCGGGCCGACGAAGAAGAGGGCGAGCCCGCCGAAGACGGCGAGCGGCATCAGCGCGACGATGACGAGCGCGAAGAGCCGGCCCTGCATGCCCTGCACGCGACGCTCCTGGTCCGGCGTGATCCGGCTGAAGGCCCTGGCCAGCGCGGCGCCGTAGGCGGTGGCCGGCCACAGCGCGCCGAGCACTGACAGGAACCCGATGGTCGTCGCGACCTCGATGAGCCGGCGGACGATGTCGCCGACGGGCAGCTGGTCGGGCGAGCTCTGCTCGACGTCCGAGCCCAGGTTCTCCAGCGTCTCATCGGGCACGAAGGCGCCCACGATCCACAGCGCCACCAGCACCATGGGGGCCAGGGAGATCATCGCGTAGTAGGCGAGGCTCGAGCTGGTGCTGAAGAAGTCGTCGCTGCGCAGCCAGCCGACGAATCGCTGGATCGGCTCGGGGACGACACGGTCGATCCGGCGGTGCACGCCCTCGTGCGCCTCCTGCTTCGTCCGCGCCAACCGCTCCCGCATGCCCTACCTGTGCCCCTGGGGGCGGTCGGCCACGCACGGCCGCCCGGGTCACCGGGTAGGCGGCACCCCGCCGGGGTAGGGGTGGCGCCGTGGACGACGAACCACGACTGCTCGGTCTGGGCAGGCGAGCGTGGGCGACGCTGGGGATCCTCGGCGTCGCCGTCCTCGTGCTGCTGGCGATCGGCCGGGTCAGCGTGCTGGCGATCCCGGTCTTCCTGGCAATGTTCCCGGCGGCGCTGATGAGCCCGCTGGCCACCTGGCTGCGGACCAAGGGTGTGCCGGGCGCCGTGGTCGGGCTGTCCCTGGTGCTGGCGCTCATGCTCGTCATGGCCGGGGTGCTGTGGTTCCTCGTCCCGCGCTTCGTGGAGCAGATCCCCGCACTCGGCGACGCGCTCGTCCGCGGTGTGGAGCAGATCGACGAGGTCGTCCCCTGGGCGTCGCTGCCCGGTGAGGTCGAGAGCCTGGAGGAGCTCTGGGAGCGGGGCGTGGAGTCCGTCGGCGACTCTGACGACATCGTGGGCCGGGGGGTCGACGCGCTGGTCCAGGCAGGCTACTTCCTCACCGGGCTGCTCCTCCTGCTGGTGACCCTGTTCTTCATCCTCAAGGACGGGCGCCGCCTCTGGCAGGGCCCGCTGGACCTCGTGCCCGCCCGCTACCGCGGACACGTCGACGCGATGGGGACCCAGATCTGGTGGACACTCGGCGCCTACCTCCGCGGCCAGCTGCTCGTCGCCCTCTTCGACGCCGTCTTCATCGGCCTGGGCCTGGTGCTGCTCGGGGTTCCGCTCGCCGTGCCTCTCGCCGTCCTGGTCTTCCTCGGCGGGCTCTTCCCGATCGTCGGGGCCTTCGTCTCAGGGTTGGCCGCCGTCCTCGTGGCGCTGGCCGACCAGGGGCTGACCACGGCGATCCTGGTGCTGGCCCTGGTCATCGTCGTCCAGCAGATCGAGGGAAACGTGCTGGAGCCGTGGATCATGAGCGGCATCATCGCCCTGCACCCGCTCCTGATCATCCTGGTGGTGACGGCAGGCGCCCTCACGCTCGGCATCTTCGGGGCCTTCATCGCGGTGCCGGTGGCAGCGAGCGTCGCCCGGGTCGTCGACTACCTGCGGGGGCGGGAGCCGGCCGCCGGACCGGCGGCGGCGTGAGGCCGGTCACGGCGGCGGCCCGTCCGGCTCGTGACCGGGTGCGACACCTTTCAGGTCAACCGCTGCTCGCCTTCGTGCACGACGCGCAGCCAGCGGTAGCCGTAGCCCTCCAGCGGGATCTCCACCCGCCCCTCC
The DNA here is from genome assembly GCA_035462375.1 of Jiangellales bacterium. GTDB lineage: Bacteria > Actinomycetota > Actinomycetes > Jiangellales > Jiangellaceae > DASTQL01. Next base: position 24,173 of record DATHUJ010000145.1, on the reverse strand, counting down.
TCGTCGGTGCAGGTCTCTCCGTGCCGCAGCACCTCCACCAGCCGAGAGCCTGACCCGCACCCGTCGACCCGCAGTGGCACGGTGCGCGGCTCGGGCCCGAGGTTGTGCAGCGCCAGGGTGCTCCCGGTCTGCCAGGTGCACCGATGGGCCAGCACCGCCTCGCACGGCTGGTCGAGCACCTGCAGCTCGCCCCAGCCGAGCTCCGGGCACTCGCGGTAGCGACGTACGAGCGTGGTCATGAAGGTGAGGAGGGAGTCGGGGTCCCGCCGCTGGTCCTCGGCGTTGACGTGCTCGGGCCCGAAGGGACCGTCGACGACCGGCGCGACGAGGTGGTCGGCGGCCGCGACGGAGAAGCCGCCGTTGCGGCCGCTGTTCCACTGCATCGGGCTGCGCACAGCCTCGCGGCCAGCGGCCCCGAGGTCCTCGCCCATCCCGATCTCCTCGCCGTAGTAGAGCACCGGGGTCCCGGGCAGGGAGAAGACCAGGCTGTAGACCATCCGGATCCTGCGCGGGTCGCCGTCCAGCATCGGCGGGAGCCGTCGCCGCAGGCCCCGGCCGAAGATCTGCATCTCCTCCCCCGGCCCGAAGGCGGCGAAGACCTCTTCGCGCTCGGCGTCGGTGAGCTGGTCGAGGGTGAGCTCGTCGTGGTTCCGGACGAAGGTGGCCCACGCGTCGTCAGGTCCGACGGGCGGGCGCGCGGTCACCGTGTCGGCGACGACACGGGCGTCGCGGCGGGCCAGGGCGAGGTAGAGCCGTTGGTTGAGCGGGAAGTCGAAGACCATGTTCAGCTCGGCGCCGTGCTCGCCGCCGAAGTAGCGGGCCTGTTCCTCGTACGGCCGGTTGACCTCGCCCAGCAGGACGCCCTCGCCGCTCCGTCGGGAGAGGAAGGCGCGCATGTCCCGCAGCAGCAGGTGCGGGTCGGCCAGCGCACCCTCGATGCCGTCGGAGGCGACCGTGTCCAGCACGTACGGGACGGCGTCGACCCGGAAGCCGCACATGCCCATCTGCAGCCAGAAACCCATGACCCGTGAGATCTCCTCGCGGACGTCCGGGTTGGCGACGTTGAGGTCGGGCTGGTGCCGGTAGAAGCGGTGCAGGTAGTACTGGCCGGCCTTCTCGTCATGGCGCCAGATGCCGTCCTCCTGGTCGGGGAAGAAGACCTCGACCTCCTCCGCGCCCTCCGGGGGCTCGTCCCGCCACACGTACCAGCCGCGGTATGGCGAGTCGGGGCTCGAACGCGCCGACCGGAACCACGGGTGCTCGCTCGAGGTGTGGTTGACGACCAGGTCCGCGATCACCCGGATGCCGCGGTCCCGGGCCGTCCGGACCACCTCCACGAGCCGGCCGAGGGAGCCGGTTGCGGGGTCCACGCCGTAGAAGTCGGTGATGTCGTAGCCGTTGTCGAGTCTCGGCGAGGGGTAGAAGGGCTGGAGCCACAGGCAGGTGATGCCGAGGTCCGCCAGGTAGTCGATCCGGTGCGCGAGCCCGGCCAGGTCGCCCTCCCCGTCGCCGTCGAGGTCGAGGAAGCGCCGGACGTCGACGCAGTAGACGACCGCGTTCTTCCACCAGACGTCGCTCGTGTCGGTGATCCGCATGGACGGACTCCTACCCCGTCGGGGTTCCTCCCACCAGCCGCAGTGCGATGCCCGGGTAGGCGACGACGAGCCCGTCGGCGTCGACCTCGATGGCTACCCCGAAGCCCTCGCTGCTGAACTCGACGACGGCTCCGCCCCCCGGATCGACCCGGTGGAGCGTGCTGTACGTCTGGGGCGAGGCGTGGACCGTGAGGTCGGGCACCGACACCCAGGCCATGGTCAGGTGCACGGTCGTCTCGACACCCTCGTGCGCCCGGCGGACGAGGTCGTGGCGCAGCACCGGCATGGTGTTGGTCAGCGGGCAGAGGCCCAGGTCGCAGTCGAGGGCGCCGGTGAGGTCGGGGAGCGAGGCGTCTGCGGGCGGGTCGGCTGCGCCCTCGCCGGTCCGGTGCGCCGACCACACGCCGTCGGCCGAACGCTCCAGCAGGAGGGCGCGCGCCCAGCCGTCGCCCCGGGTCCGCACGTCCAGCCTCCGGGTCACCCAGCCGGTGTCGGTGTGCAGCCGGTACTCCGTCGTGTGGTCCAGGGTCGTGCTCGTGCCGTGGGCGCTCAGGTGGTCGGACCCCAGCCGGACGGCCGCCACGTCGACGCGGTGCGGGTCGGGACCGCGCCACGCGACGAGACGGTCACCGGTCATGGCGGGGACGTTAACGCGGCGGTCCGGTGTGCGCACCTGCTGGCCGGGCAGGCTGGACGCCGTGCTGGATGCCGTGGTGGTCGGGGGCGGGGCGAGCGGCCTGGCGCTGGTCCAGCGGCTGGCGCTCGACGGCTGGGCGGACCGTCAGGTGCTGCTCGTCGACGACCACCACTCCCCGGTCGCGGCCCGCTCCTGGGCCTGCTGGTCGACCGGGCCCGTCAGCCCACCGCCCGCCGTCAGCTGGTCGGCGCTGCGCGTCCACGCGGACGGGCGCGACATCCGGGTACGGCTGCAGGAGTACCGCTACCACCTGGTCCGGGGAGCGGACCTGCGGCAGACCGTGGAGGCGGCGGTCGGCGGGGCACCCGGCTTCGGGGTCCGGCGAGGCTCGGTGGAGGCGGTGCGCGACACCGGTGACGGGGCGGAGGCGGTCGTGGACGGCGAGCGGCTCCGGGCCCGGTGGGCCTTCGACAGCCGCCCGCGGGACCCGGGGCCGTCGGTCGCCGTGTGGCTGAGCTTCCACGGCTGGCAGGTGCGGACGTCCTCCGACGCCTTCGACCCGCGCGTGCCGACGCTGATGGACTTCCGGACTCCTCAGCGGGGCGAGGTCCGCTTCGTGTACGTCCTGCCCATCAGCGCGCGGGCCGCTCTCGTCGAGCTCACCCGCTTCGGGGCCCGCGGGGCGCTCGACGGGGCGGCCGAGCTGGAGGCCTACGTGGGCTCGGTGCTCCGCCCCGGGCCGTACGAGGTGGTGCGGGAGGAGTCGGGACTGCTGCCGCTGGTGGTGCCGCCGCCGAGGACCCTGGAGGGCCGGGTGCTGCCGATCGGCAACCGGGGTGGAATGCTCAAGGCGAGCACGGGCTACGCCTACGCCCGGATCCAGCGCGACAGCGCGGCCGTGGCGGCCTCGCTCGTCCGGAACGGGCACCCCTTCGACCTGCCGGCGCCGAGCACCAGGCACCGGTTCCTGGACGCCGTGCTGCTCGAGGTCGTGGCGCGCGACCCCGCGGCCGTGGAGCCGGCGTTCGCCCGGTTGTTCTCGCGGAACCGGGGTGACGTCGTGCTGAGGTTCCTGGACGAGGCCACGTCGCGGGCCCAGGAGGCCCGGCTGGTCGCGACTCTGCCGCGGGCGCCGTTCCTGCGGGCCGCGGGACGGCTCCGCCGCTGAGTCCCGCCGGCTCGTTCACGCCCGGGCGTCCTCCCGACTTTCGCCCATCTGGTGAGGCTGGTGTGGCCACTGGGGCCGACTCGTCACCACAGCGGCCACACCAGCCACGTACGCCGGCGGCTGTCAGTCCTGTCCCACCGGACCGGCGGGGCGACCGAGTGTGATAAGCGACGCAACGCCGTGACCTCGGCGTGACATCCGGGTGGTGCCTGTGCTTCTGTGTACCGCTGACGCACGGGGGTCCGACAGCAACGCGAAGGATTTTGATTAGTGTCGACTGCCCGACACAGGCGTGCCCGCGCCCGGACGCGCACCCGCAACATCGTCGCCGTCGCCCTCCCGGCTTTGGCCGTCGCCTTGATCCCGGCGGCTGTGGACGCCCGGCCGGACGCGAACGAGGCGGCTTCCCCGACCGTGGTGATGGACTCGGCGACGGCCGCAGCGACGGCGGCGGCCGTGGAGGACCTGGCGGACGTCGAGCGTGAGACCAGGGTCAGCCGGAGCACCCGCGAGCGGGTCCCGGCGCCGACGGAGACCCCGACCCCGACCCCCGAGGCCACGCCGACACCGGAGCCAACCCCCGAGCCGACCGTCGTCGACCACCGGTTCGCCACCGCCGCGCTCAACGTACGGGTGGCTCCGGCGCGGGATGCCGACGTGATCACCGTCCTGGCCCGCGGGGCCAAGGTCGGCGTGACCGGGACGACCGACGGTGCTTGGGTCCAGGTGCTGCACGACGGCTCGCCCGCGTGGGTCAACGGCGACTACCTGGCCTCGAGTCCGCCGCCGAAGGAGACCGCCCAGCCGGAGCCCACCACCCAGAAGTCCTCGGGTGGTCTGTCGTCGGCACCATGCCCGACCGGCTCCTCGGTGGAGAACGGACTGAGCTCGGCCGCGATCGCCGTCCACCGGGCTGTGTGCGCCCAGTTCCCGCAGATCACCTCGTACGGAGGCCTGCGGCCCGGAGACGGCGGCGCGCACGGGCAGGGTCGCGCACTCGACATCATGGTCACCGGCTCGCTGGGCGACTCGGTCGCCGCCTTCGTCCGGGAGAACTACCAGGCGCTGGGCGTCACCGAGGTCATCTGGAAGCAGCGGATCTGGACCGTCGAGCGCGCGAGCGAGGGCTGGCGGCCGATGTCGGACCGCGGCTCGGCCACCGCCAACCACTACGACCACGTCCACGTGACGACCTGACGCCGGCGAGGCCCGATCCCGGTCCAGAGCCGGCGGGCCACCAGCCCCGACTGACCGAATGACCACGTTCACCACCCTGGTGGGGAACGGATCGGGGGGCTCGGCGCCCCCATCAGCCTCGTGATGGCTCCATCACCAGGCCGATGGTGCCGTCACCAGGCGCTGGAGCCTCGTGATGACCCGAGCAGCCTCGTGGTGGCCCGGCGACCCCCAAGCGGCGCTCGCGGGCAGCCCGGCACCTCCGACGGTGAGCGCCACCGCAGTGCCGTACTCCGCCAACCGCGGCCACAGCAGGGAGCCGCCGCCCTCCTCCCGAGCGCGGAACGGCCCAGCGGACAGGTCGGCCCTGTCGCGGACCAGGTCGAGCGTCCACGTCGCGGCGATCGCGACGCCCATGGCCAGGGCGAACAGCCCACGGCAGTCAGCGGCACGGTGGCTCCGGCGGTCAAAGCCGCTTGGCCACGGTGAGGAGCACCGCGGCGTCCTCCAGCGCCTCGAGCGAGTGCCGCTCGTCCGGGACGATGAGCAGGTCGCCCTGCCGCCCCTCCCAGGCAGCCGTGGCGCTGGCCAGTCGCACCCGTCCGGTGAGCACGTGGACCGTGGCCTCGCCCGGGTTCTCGTGCTCGGCCAGGACGGCGCCGGCGACCATCCCGATCACGGTCTGGCGCAGCACTTGCTCGTGTCCGCCGACAACGGTGTCGGCCGCCCGCCCCCCTCCGGCCGAGCGGGCAGCGGCGAGCTGGTTGCGGGCGACGGCCTCGAGGCTGAGCTTCTGCATGGCGCCCTTCCTACCCGAGCGGTGCGCGATCCGCCGGATGTGCGCTCGACACGCAGCGCACCAGCAGCCCGGCCGCGGCGTGCTCTGATCAGCTGATGAGTGACGGGCACATCAGTCTTGCTCGGGCGGCGGCTCGTCCAGCCCGGCCGCCTCGGCCTTCTCGCCCTCCTCCTTGGTCCGGTGCACCGTGTCGGGGGCGTGGTCCGGCGGCGCGTAGAGCGTGTAGAGCCGCGCCGGCCCGTCACCCACGTTGGTGAAGTTGTGCTCCGTTCCGGCCGGCACGACCACGATGTCGCCCGGCCCGACCTTGGCGGTGTCGCCGGCGACCTCGGCCCGGACAGTGCCTTCGACGAAGGTGAGCACCTGGTCGTTGTGCTCGTGCACCTCCTTGCCGATGTCCTCGCCGGGCTTCAGGGTCATCACGACGAGCTGGACGTGTCCGGTGGTGTGCAGGACGCGGCGGAAGGCGTCGTTGGAGCGGGCGGCCTCGGCGATGTCGACGCTGTACATGACCACGGTCTACCAGAGCCGCGCACGCGGTAAACAGGGCCCGGCGACCCGCCTCAGGCCGGCGCGCCGTCGATGACGACCTCCACGCCCTCGCCGCCGAAGCACCGGTAGCCGGCCACCGCGAGCGCCTCGGGCAGCGGCTCCCGGTAGCCCCACACGGCGTCGTCGACGCGTGTACCGCCGGCGGCGACGTGCTCGTACGTCGCGAGTCCCTTGTACGGGCAACGGCTCGTCGTCCCGCTCGGCTCGAGCAGTTCCTCCCGTACGTCGTCGGGCGGGAGGTACCAGCGGGCACCGACCCCCGTCTCGAGCACGGCGACCGGGCGCCGGCTCTCGGCGACCACCTCGCCCCCGAGCCGTACGACGACATGACGCGACGACTGCCGCGTGTCCACCCTGTGGAAGGGGTCTCGCGGGTGGGCGATCAGCTTCTCGTCCTCCTCGTACCACGCGTCGAGCTTGCCCAGGTAGAACGAGACCAGCCCGGCGAGCGGCGGCGCGCCCGCGATCGGCTCCGCGTAGGTCCACAGCGCGTCCTCGGCGACGCGGTCCCCGACCCGCACCGCCCAGTAGGAGGCGTCTCCCTTGTACGGGCAGTGGGTGCGCGTCTCGCTGGGCACCAGCAGGTCCTCGCGGACGTCATCGTACGGGAGGTACCAGCGCGGCATCAGGCCGGTCTCGTGCAGCATCCAGCCCCGGGTGGAGTCGACGACCACCTCGCCGGCGAGCTCACCGCGGATGCGTCGGTCCAGCGGGTGGAGGTAGAGGGCGCGCTCCGGCGCCAGCGACCACAGGTCGGCGTTCAGGTGGCCGAGGGAAGGCTGGGCGAGGGGACCGGTGCCGAGCGTCAGCGACATGCGGCGACACTACGTCGCGCTGTCGGGTGGGCCAGCAGTCGCGCCAGCTCGGCGAGCACCTCGGAGCACCCGTCGTCGACGCGCAGCGACGCGAGGTCGTCGCCGCGGGTCGGGCCGCGGTTGACGATGACCACCGGGATGCCCCGCCGGTGCGCGTGGCGGACGAAGCGGAAGCCCGACAGCACGGTGAGCGAGGACCCGGCGACGAGCAGCGCCTCGGCGTCGTCGACGAGGGCGAAGCACCGTTGCACGCGCTCCTTGGGCACGTTCTCACCGAAGAAGACGACGTTCGGCTTCAGCACCCCCGCGCAGCACCGGCAGTCGGCGACCCGGAACCCCCCGACGGCCTCCAGCAGGGCGTCGCCGTCGGGTGCGACGTCGACGTCCGTCCCAGCGCCGAAGCCGGGGTTGAGCTCGTCGAGCCGCTCGTGCAGCTCGTCCCGTCCGGTGACCTCGCGGCAGTCCAGGCACACGACCTCGGCGATCCGCCCGTGCAGGTCGACCGCCGCGCGGCTGCCTGCGGCGGTGTGCAGGCCGTCGACGTTCTGGGTGACCAAGGCGGCGACCGCCCCGCTGTGCTCGAGGTCGGCGAGGGCCCGGTGGCCGGCGTTGGGCGCCGCCCGGTGCATGCGTTGCCACCCGACGTGGCTGCGGGCCCAGTAGCGTTGCCGGGCCGCCTCACCCGAGACGAAGGTCGCGTAGGTCATCGGGGCACGTGGCGGGGAGCCGGGTCCGCGGTAGTCGGGGATGCCCGAGTCGGTGCTCAGCCCCGCCCCGGTGAGCGCGACCGTGCGCCGCCCGGCCAGCAGCCCGGCGGCGGCGTGCACGCCCGCGTCCATCGCCGTCGAGGGTACGTCGGAGGGCGTCGCCCCGCCGCTGCGCGCGCCCTGCGCCCCCCTCGACGGATGATCATCGGTGACGGAATCGCACAGGCCGGCATGCGCGCCCGATTCCTCCACCGTTGATCAACAGCGGCCGGCGGGAGGGGGCCGCGCGCCGGACTCAGCTCAGCCAGCCGGTACGCCGACCGCTCAGGCGGCGAGCGGGGTGCTCTCCGGGGGCACCGCCTCGTCCTCCGACACGGGCCCGGGCGGGGTGCCCTCCCCGAACGGCCGCCCGCCGAGCTCCTCGCGTCCGTGCGGCGTGACCCAGCCGGACAGGTCCGGCCCCGCGGGCACGATCCCGGTCGGGTTGATGTCCCGGTGGACCTCGTAGTAGTGCCGCTTGATGTGGTCGAAGTCGATCGTGTCGCCGAAGCCAGGGGTCTGGAAGAGGTCTCGCGCGTACGCCCACAGGACCGGCATCTCGGTGAGCTTGTGCCGGTTGCACTTGAAGTGGCCGTGGTAGACCGCGTCGAAGCGGACCAGCGTCGTGAACAGCCGGACGTCCGCCTCGGTGATGGTGTCCCCGACCAGGTAGCGCCGCCGCTCCAGCCGCTCGGACAGCCAGTCGAGCCGGGCGAAGAGCCGTCCGTACGCACGCTCGTACGCCTCCTGGGCGCCGGCGAAACCGCACCGGTAGACGCCGTTGTTGACGTCTCGGTAGACGACCCGGTTGACGTCGTCGATCTCGTCGCGCAGCCGGGCGGGGTAGAGGTCGGGCGCGCCCGGCCGGTGGTGCTCCCGCCACTCCGTGGACAGGTCGAGCGTGATCTGCGAGTAGTCGTTGGTCACCACCTCGCCGGTCGGGATGTCGACCATCGCGGGGACGGTGATGCCCTTCTCGTACGCGGGGAACCGGGCGAGGAAGGCATCCTGCAGGCGCTCGATGCCCAGCACCGGGTCGCGCCCGCCGGGGTCGAGGTCGAAGGTCCAGCTGCGCGCGTCGTGCGTCGGGCCGGTCACGCCCATCGAGAGGGCGTCCTCCAGCCCGAGCAGGCGGCGGACGATGATCGACCGGTTGGCCCACGGGCACGCCCGGCTGACCACGAGCCGGTAGCGCCCGGGCTCGACGGGGTAACCGTCCTGCCCGTCGGCCGTGATGCGGGTGGCGATATAGCTGGCGTCCCGGCTGAACTCGCCCTGGGGGTTCACGTAGGAGCCGGACTCGTTGTCGGTGTCGGACATGCCACCACGTTTCCCCGTACGGGGTGAGATCACGCCGCCCCGTCTCGCGCGGTAGTCCTGGGGCGTGTCCACGGGCCCTCCGGCAACGGAGCCGGCGATCACGCCCAGGCTGCACGCGGCCGGTTGCGGGTTCGGAGTCCTCGTGCCCCGCCGGCGGACCGAGCTGCCTGGCTCGAGCGCCCGCGAAAGGTGCGCGACGACGACCTGGACGCCACCGTCGTCGTCGGGACGGCGGGCGCGACAATGGACCCGTGATGGGTGCCGCCGTCGTCCTGGCCGTCTGCAGGGACGACCAGCACCGGTTCAGCAAGCGGCCGGCGAGCTCCGTCTTGCTCGTCGCCGGTGTCGGGGTGGACGGGGACGCCCACGCCGGGACGACGGTCCAGCACCGATCCAGGGTGGCCGTGGATCCGTCCCGGCCCAACCTCCGCCAGGTGCACCTGCTCCCGGTCGAGTTCCACGACGAGGCACGCGAGCACGGCTACGTGCTGGGGCCGGGCGACCTCGGCGAGAACGTCCTCACGTCGGGACTCGACCTGCTGGAACTACCTCGGGGCACGCTGCTGAGGCTGGGGACGGAGGCGGTCGTGCGGGTCACCGGCCTGCGGAACCCCTGCCGCCAGATCGACGCGTTCCGGCCGGGGCTGCTCCGTCTCGCGGTGCGGCGCGACGACAACGGTCAGGTCCTCCGGCGGGCCGGCGTCATGAGCGTCGTCGTCGCCGGCGGGACTGTCGCACCGGGTGCGCCGATCGACGTGGCGGTGCCCCCACCGCCCCATCAACCGTTGGCACCGGTGTAGCCGTGCGTCCAGCGCCGCGGGCTCGGCGTCCCTGCCTCACGGAGTCACGGCGACGGTCGACCCATCGACCGTGGCCTGTGGCACGGCCTCGGTCACCCGAAGGCCGTGGATGCTGCTGAGGCGCAACAGGGACCGGGAAGCACTGGCTGGGTAGCCTCCGGCGGGTGACGAGCGGGTTGGTACGACCCATCGCGATCGCCGTTCTGCGCAGAGGCGGGTCCATCCTGGTCTGGAAGGGATACGACCCGGACAAGCAGGAGACCTTCTACCGGCCGCTCGGGGGCGGGATCGAGTTCGGCGAGACGGCCGAGGAGGCGCTGCGTAGGGAGCTGCGGGAGGAACTCGACGTGGAGCTCGGAGCCGTCCGGCTCATCGGAGTCCTCGAGAACCTGTTCCGGGTTCGTGGCGTGCCGGGACACGAGATCGTGTTCGTGTTCGACGCCGTTGTCGCCGACCCCGGCTTCTACTCCGCTCCGCCTCCGCGGAACGTGCTCGACGAGGGGGGTCCGGTCACCTGGGAGCCGCTGAGCGGCTTCCGCAGCGGCACCGCCCGCCTCTACCCGCCGGAGCTGGTGTCGCTCCTGTCGGGCGACGAGAGCTGAGGTGAGTCGGCGCGCCGATGCCCACTGCAGAGCATTCCCTGGTGCAGACCGGTCTGTGCTGACAGGTTGGGCCCCGTGCCGCTCGCTCCGGTGATCTTGCTTCCCGGCGCCGTCCTCCCGGCGGCGCTGGCGTACGGGCGATTGCTGTCGGTGCTGGGCCCGGACGTCGACGCGTTCGCCAAAGACTTGGAGCTCTACGCAACGGACAGCCCACCGGTCGACTACACGCTGGACGACGAGGTCGGGGGAGTCCTTCAGGCCGCGGATGCCCGCGGCTGGGACCGCTTCCACCTGGTCGGCTACTCCGGCGGCGGTGCGGCCGGTCTGGCTGTCGCCGCCCGGCACGGGGACCGGCTGCTCAGTCTCGCCCTGCTGGAGCCCGCCTGGGCCGGTGACTGGGACTGGAGCCCGCAGCACCGGGAGCTGTGGGCTGCCCAGCGCCGGATGCTCGCCCTGCCTGCCGACGAGTTCATGGCTGAGTTCATGCGACTCGCCGTCGCGCCCGGCGTCGAACCGCCGCAGCAACCGCCGGGCGAGCCAGCCGCCTGGATGGCGCTGCGGCCCGCGGGGATCTCCGCGCTGGTCCGCGCCTTCGACACGTACGCCCTGGACAGGGTGGCCCTCACCAGCTTTCAAGGCCCCGTCTACTTCGCCCTGGGCGGCCTGAGCAACCCCGACCAGTACGGTCACATCGCCGCTCGACTGGGCCAGGTGTTCGGCGACTACCGGGTGGAGGTCTTCGACGACCGGCACCACTTCGACCCTCCCCACCGCACGGAACCGGAGCGGCTCGCCCGGTCGCTGCGGGCCGTCTGGGCGCGGAGCGAGGGCCCGGCGCCCTGAGGCCGGGCGCAACTCGAGGGACGTAGGGTCTGACTCGGTGGCGCCCGGGGTGGGAGCGTGGGACCGAGGCAGGGGCCAACCGAGCCGAGGCGGCACGAGATGGACCCACAGGACTACTCCGCCCGCACCGACTACCGCCCTCAGGCTGCCTGGTACCAACGCCGGAATCGGCTCGTGGTCCGCTCACGTCCTTGGGCCCGGTTCTCGGGACGCCGTGACCTTGCAGGTCCGCGGCCGCTCGACCGGCATGCCACAACGGATCCCGATCCTCCGGACCACCTACCGGGGGCAGGACTACCTGGTGTCGCTGGCGGGTGAGTCGCAGTGGGTCCGCAACGTGCGGGCGGCCGACGGTCGTGCCGCACTCCGTCGCCGCCGGACGCGTCGGGCGCGACTCCACGAGGTGCCGTTCGAGGACCGGCCCGAGATCATCGCGGAGTACCTGCGAGCTGCCCGTCGGCGCAGTGGCGCGGCGGCCTCGGCCAATTCCGCACGCTCCTACTTCGGCCTCGCCCCGGACGCCACCATCGATGACATCGCGCGCATCGCGGACCGGTATCCGGTGTTCCGCGTCGAGTACGAGGGCTGATCCGCCTGCCCGACGTCTCATGATCGGCGCGGCCCACCGCGATGTTTCGACGTTCCTGTGCTCATGGGCACGGCTACGTCCCATGATCGCTGCGGTGCTCGGCGACCCACCGACGTTGCCGCACTCACCGGAACGGCAGCGCATCAAGATCTACGAGAGCCGAGTGCGCGGGCCCAGGACCAGGTCCCGCTCAGGGCACCTCAACCGCCCGGGTCCCCAGGTCCCGCTCAGGGCACCTCAACCGCCCGGGTCCCCAGGCCCCGCTCAGGGCGCATCGGCCGGCCCGACCCCGGCCGCCCGGTTGCGCTCCTGCTCGGCCCGGGCTCGCTCCTCGGCGGTCATCCGGGTGCCCAGGTGCCCGTGCTCGACCAGCGTCGCCAGGGTGTCCATGACGATCCGCGCGCCCAGCTGCGAGGTGATGTCCGAGTGGTCGTAGGGCGGTGCGATCTCCACCAGGTCCATCCCGATCAGGCCCTCCCCGGCCACCATGCGTACGGCCTTGAGCGCCTCGCGCGGTGTCATGCCGCCGGGCTCGGGCGTACCCGTGCCCGGCGCGTAGCCGGGGTCGACGACGTCGATGTCGAAGGACAGGTAGACCGCGTCGGCGTCCTTCCAGGCGATCTCCAGGGCGATGTCCATGGCCCGCCGGATGCCGAGCTCCTCGACGTCGAACATCGTGATCACCGTCGTGTCGATCTGCTCGGCGACCTGGACGCCGGAGTGGTTGCCGATCCAGCCGCCGATGCCGATCTGCACCAGGTTGGACGGTGGCACGTTGGAGAGCTTGGTGGCGTGCGACCAGTGGGTCGTGTGCATCCGCTCGTCCATCGTGGTCTCGGCCGTGTCGATGTGCCGGTCGAAGTGGATGATGCCGAGCTTGCCGTCGACGTGTTTCGCCAGCGCCTTGGCGTCGGGGTAGCCGATGCTGTGGTCCCCGCCGATGATCACCGGGAAGCACCCGGCATCGAGGATGTGGGAGACCCCCAGGTCGATCTGGTCGAAGGTCTTCTCGATGTTCGACGGTATGACGAAGATGTCCCCCGCGTCACCGATGGTGATCTCCTCCAGCAGGTCCATGCCGATGTCGGGGCTGTAGGAGTCGTAGAGCGCCGATATCCGTCGCACCGCCTGCGGGCCGAAGCGCGCCCCGCTCCGGTAGGTCGTGCCCATGTCGAACGGCGCGCCCACCACCGCGACGTCGTAGCGACCGATGTCGCGGACGTTCTCCACGTACGGAGACTTCAGGAAGGTGTTGACCCCCGCGAACATCGGGTCCAGTCCGCGTGAGAACAGCGAGATGTCGCGGTCGTTGACCGACCGTGCGGCCTCCAGGCCGAGGTCTAGGCTCCGCTCGACCAGCTCCTTGCGCCTGACCTCCGGCACGTCCTTGAGGCGGCGCCGCGCGCGCATCCCCGACAGTGCCTGCCGCGCGCGTTCGACGTCCTCGTCCTGGTGCGGGTCGTCCGTCATGGGATCTCCCCGGGTCGCCGACGGTGCTGTGAGGATGATCGAAGGCAGACGCTAGTGGGCGCCGCCCGACCGGCGCACGTCGATCGCGGGAGCCGGGCCGGAGCGACCCGGCCCGGTCGATGCTTCCTGCGAGTCGGCCGGGCGGGCAGGATCCGTCCCGTGACGTATCACCGCGGGCGGTGAGCACTCATGCTCTCGAGTAGGTGACATGACCATGCATGTCGGGAGGAAACGGATGTCGAGCCGCGAGGCGACTACCTTGCGTCGGGGCCACGGTCTCGGCGCGGTGCGCACGATGCCCGAGTTCCGCGCTCACATCGGTGACGGCGCCCTGACCCCGGAGCAGCGACGGACGCTGGTCGACCAGGCCGAGGTCCTGATCGACGGCTTGTACGTCCACCTGCCGCTCAAGCGGGCCATGCACGCCGTCGACCCGCTGCAGAGCCTCAGGCTGCTGCGCCACCGGCTACCCGAGCTGACCGAACCGGAGTTCCACGTCGCGCTCCAGCGCATCTTCCTCGGGTTGCGCGACCTGCACACCAACTACATCCTGCCGGCCCCCTACGACGGCTTCGCGTTCCTCGGCATCCTCGTCGAGCGCTACGGCGCCGACGAGGACCCCCGCTGGGTGGTGACGAAGACGTTCGACCACCTCACCGGAGACCCGCACCTGGTGGTGGGCGCGGAGATCACGCACTGGAACGGCACCCCGATGTCGATCGCCGTCGAGCGGAACGCGGGGCGCGAAGCCGGGAGCAACAAGGCCGCCAGTCTGGCCCGCGGGCTCGAGAACATGACCATCCGCGCCATCGGCATGTCGCTGCCCCCCGACGAGGACTGGGTCCAACTCACCTACCGGGTGGGGAGCGAGGAGCACGAGACGCGGCTGCCGTGGCGGGTGTTCGAGTCGGCGGAGGATCTGGTCCCCGGCGACGCCTCAGCGGAGCTGCCGGAAGGTGTCACGGCGCCGGCATCGCACCTGATCGGCCTCGACCTGCGGACCGAGCTGAGCCGCGAGGTCAAGCGCCGGCTGTTCGCCCCGGGGTCGCTGAAGGAGGAGGCGCGGGTCGAGCGCAGCACCCGGGACGTGCCGCTGCCGACGAAGGCACAGCAGGCCGCCGACATCGTCCCGACCCTGCGACCGCGGGAGCTCAAGGCCAGGACGGTGACGACGGCTCACGGCACGTTCGGCCACCTGAGGATCTTCAGCTTCCACATGCGGGACTTGAAGATCGCGGCCTTCATCGACGAGGTCGCGAGGCTGATCTCGGTGCTGCCGCAGAACGGGCTCGTCCTCGACGTCCGCGGCAACGGCGGCGGCTTCATCGTCGCCGCGGAGTTCCTCCTGCAGTTCTTCTCGCCGCGGCGGATCCGCCCGGAGCCGCTGCAGTTCATCAACAACCGATCGACCGCCGACCTGTGCGCGACGGTGGAGGACTACGGGACCTGGGAGCCCTCGATCACGGAGTCGATCACCACGGGGGCACCCTTCTCCAGCGCCCTCCCGTTGTACCCCGAGGACCTGGTCAACAGCGTCGGCCAGCTGTACCACGGGCCGGTCGTCCTGGTCACGGACGCGCTCTGCTACAGCGCGACCGACATCTTCGCGGGTGGGTTCCAGGACCACGAGATCGGTCCGGTGCTCGGCGTCGACGGCAACACCGGCGCGGGTGGCGCCAACGTGCTGACCCATGCGTCCCTGCTGGAGGACTGGACCGGCGGGCCGCTGACCGCACTTCCGCGCGGTGCCGAGTTCCGGGTGTCGCTCCGGCGGTGCCTGCGGGTGGGCGACCGCTTCGGGCAGCCGGTCGAGGACCTCGGCGTGGTGCCGGACCATCGCCACGACCTCACGCTGCGCGATCTCACGGACGACAACGCCGATCTCATCGAAGCGGCCGGCGAGCTGCTCGCCGCCCGCACACCACGCGTGCTCCGGGTCGACGTGTCCGACGAGTCGGACGGCGTCCGCGCCCTGGCCGTCGAGACGGAGGCGGTCAGCAGCGTCGACGTCTACCTCAACGGTCGCCCTGTCGCCACCGCCGCGACGACGGGCGGGACGGCCGAGGTCGACGTGTCCGCGACGGCCGGCGACAGGATCCGCGTGGAGGGGTTCGACGGCCCGGAGCTCGTCGCCTCGCGACAGCTCTCGCTGTAGCCGCGCGGCGACGAGTCGTCGGCCACCGGCTCCGACGCCAGACGGTCAGAGGATCCGGGTGACGAGCCGTACCCGGCGGATCAGCAACCACGCGAGGGCGAAGGACCCGGCGACGGCTGCGGTGCCGACCAGGAGGGCCTTGACCTCGGCCGGCAGGGGGACCGGCCGCAGTGCCAGGGCGAAGCCGATGAGGACCGGGCCCTGCAGCATGAAGGCCCCGTACGCGCTCCGGCTGGCGGCCGGCCCGACGAGCGGCAGCCGCCGGTCGAGGTGTCGCTGGGCGGCGGACAGGAGCCACACCGCCCCGAACACCGCGATCGCGCTCTCGCCGGCCGCGAACGCCAAGGCGGGCCACCGCCAGCCGCCGGTCAGCTGTGCCTGGTCGATCCCCAGGGCGCCTGTGGAGGCCAGGAGGGCGCCGACGGACACAGCTGCCGCCACCGTCGCCGTACGGCAGTGGCGGCGGAGGCGATCGGGGACGGCGGCGAGCCAGCCTCGCCCGGACGCGGCGATGCCGAGCCCGAAGAGCGCGATGCAGGCCGGCCACTCCCAGAGGTTCAGGTCGACGACCGGGTTGTCACCCTCGAGCGGGAGCACCACCCGTACGAGGAAGGTCGTGACGGTCACCGCCGCAGCGAGCGCCAGCAGGTGACCGGTGTGCACCCGACCGGTGACACCGGGACCCGGACGGCCCCCTCGGAGCTGGACCCATCCTGCGTACGTCAGGGAGAAGACCAGCAGGGCGCCCACGAACCACAGGACGCCCGTGTCGAGCGTGCCCTCCCCCCGGAGGTAGGTCCAGAGCCCGGGCGCCTCCCCCAGCGTCCGGAACAACGCGTACTCCAGGAGGGGCCAGAGCAGCAGGGCGACGACGACGAACGGGACGCCCAGGCGCAGCAGCCGGTCGCGGGCGTACGTGGCCGTGCCCTTGCGCCGGAGCGAGGGAGGCGTCAGCAGCCCGGCGACCAGGAAGAGCAGCGGGACCACGACGGCGGTCAGGACGAAGGTCAGCAGGAGGACCGACTCGACGGCCGCGGACAGCGTGACCTCGCGGACGTCGGACCAGGACCACGCGTCCGTCGTGGCGGCGTAGCCCAGGACCGCGTGTGCCGCGATGATCGCGGCGATGAGCAGCACCTTGAGGTTGTCGACGTAGACCAAGCGGCCGGAGCGCCACGGTTCGGCGGAGGGGCCGCGCACACCTGGCGCGGACCCGCGGACAGGAGGAGTGTCCCCGGCCACGCCTCCAGGCTCCGCCGCAGCTGTCGCTCCGGCCAGCGGCCAAGGTCCTGTCCTCGGCGACTGGCAGAGTGGCTGGCGGAGGTGGTGTCGTGGAGTCGCAGACCTTTCCCACGCTCAGGCAGGTCGTGCTGGACTGCATGGACGCGCGGGCGCTCGCGGAGTTCTACCGGCAGCTCCTCGGGTTCCGGTACCGGCCCGGCGACGAGCCGTCGGCGCCTGGTGAGCCGGATCCGCGCGGTCAGGACTGGCTGGTCCTCCTTCAGCCTGATGGCGGCAGCACTCAGGTGGCCTTTCAGCATGTGGACCACCTGCCAGAGGCCACCTGGCCGGAGGGCGAGCACCCGCAGATGCTGCACCTCGACCTCACCGTGCCGACCGTCGCGGAGCTGGACCACCAGGACACCCGGGCGCTCGCCCTCGGCGCGCGTCTCCTGCTGGATCGTTCCGCTGATCCGGAGGAGCCGCTGCGCGTCTATGCGGATCCCGCCGGGCACCCGTTCTGCATCTTCGTGGCACCGCCGACGAGCTGATCCCCGCACCGGTACGAGGAAGACGTCAGGCCCACGACGCGGCCGCCCGGGCGAGCTCGAAGCCCAGGTCCCGGGCCTCGCGGGCGTAGGTGAGCAGGTCCGTCGCGGGCGCCTCGCCGTGGACCGGATGGGCCAGTGGGAGGTGCACTCCCAGCCTCACCGGCCTCCTCCCTTCCGACCCGCCTCACCGGAGCCGGTCCGAGCCCGCCGGGTCCGGGAGCCGTGGTCCGGCCTTCAGCGCCCGCCTCATCGCCCGGGGCGCAGCCAGAGGCTCCAGCGCTCCACGGCCCGGTAGCCCATGCGTTCGTAGACGGGGCGGCCGTCGTCGCTCGCGAGGAGAACTGCAGGCCGCCCCGGGTCTGCCAGCGTCGACGCCCAGGTCACCGCCGCTCCGGCGCCACGCCCGCGCGCCCGAGGCAGCGCTGCGACGTACTCGACCAGCGTCACGCCCGCGTGCAGGTGAGCCGCTGCCACCGCTGCGGGCTCACCGTCGACCCGGGCGAGCCACACCCGGATGTCCCTGCCCAGGATCGCGGGCCCGAGCAGGTCACCGGGAGTCAGCGGCTCCAGTTCCGGCATGGGATAGCCCTCGACGAGCACCCGCTCTGCGACAGCCAGCTCGTCGGCGTCGCGGACCTCGAGCACCTCGACACCGGTTGCGGCGCCGGCCGGCGGATCGCCCGGGAAGCGGACCATGAGCGGAGGGTGGCCCAGCAGCACGAGGGCATGCTGTTGCAGATCCGTGGGCCAGGCGGTGATCAGCACGTACGGCACATGCGGGGGGAACAGGGCGTCGACCTCCGCCAACAGCCGGACGGGGTCGGTGAGCGGCTGCATCAGGACCACCCAGTTGGTCAGTGCGCCGCGGTCACCGATCCAGGCTCCCGCCCACTCCGGCGTGGAGCGCCACGGTCTCCCCGTCCCGCGGGCGACCTCCACCGGCCACGACGCGTGGACGAGCACCGCCTGCCGGACCAGCGTGTCCTCGGCGGGCAGCTCCGGCTCCCACCCGGTCGTCAGGTGCTCGCCCTCCGGCGGGATGCTCGACGCCACGGCCCTCAGCCTGGCACAGGGGGCGCTGTCGCTGGCGTCGTCACCGCCCCTGCTCGGTCCGCGTCATGTGAGCGCGCAGGAACCCTCGGACCTCCTGCCGCACGCGGTCCTCCTGGCCGAGCAGGACGTGTCCGCCGGAGTCACACATGACCACCTCCGCCGCGGGGAGGCGGGTCGCCGAGTAGCGCACGACGTCGGCGGTCTTGTACGGGTCGTCGCCGGGTGAGACAAGCATCACCGGCGCGCGCAGCAGCTCGGTGGGCAGGTCTGGGGCGACGGGCGTGGTGGTGCGCATGTCGTGGGCGAGACCCGCATGGCGAGCACCGGCGGGGAAGAACCAGTCGACGAGCCTCTGTCGGTACGCCGGGGTCACCTGGCTGTCGAGTGCAGCGGGCACGCCCGCGATCCGCACCAGGACGGTCGGGGCGAGGCGGACGATCGCCCAGGCGAGGAAGTCGGAGGCCAGCAGGTAGTCGAACACGAAGCCGGGGGGGCCGGATTCGAGCGCTCCGGGCTCCGGCGGGAGGTACAGCGCGGGCGTGATCAGGACCAGCGCCTGCACCCGCTCGGGGTGGCGCAGCGCGAGCTGGGCGGCCGATGGCGCACCCGCGGACACGGCCATCACCGCAGCGCTCGGCACATCCAGGGCATCCAGCAGCGCGGCGAAGGCGTCGGCCTGGCGGGCATGCGTGGCGCCGGCCGGCAGGGGAGTGCGCAGGTAGCCGAACCGTGACGGGGCGATGACCCGGAAGCCGTTGCCCAGGACGTCCCTGCCGACCCTCGACCCCATGTCGAACCCGCCTGCGGCGCCGTGGACGACCAGGACGGGAGGTCCGTCCCCCGCCTCAGCTACCTCCACCGGGCCCGACGCCGTCTGCACCAGCCGGCTCTGCCCGGCCAGGCGAGCTCGGGCGGCCCGCATGTCGGCCCGGTACGCGGCGCCGACCCCGGCCGCCCCGGCCACGGCGCCTCCGAGCAGCACGGACGCGGTGACAGCTGGTCGAGCGGCTCTCCTCGTCGTGCTCATGGTGCACCTCCTGACCGGCTGTGCCCGCCCGCCCGTACCTGCTGAGCAGGGCGATCAGCCGTCGGACAGAGGCCGGAGGTGCCGTTCGGAGATCTCCCTGACCTTCTCGACCCGGCGAACGTACTTCGCCTCGTGCGAGAGGAAGTCCGTGCTCAGCCAGGCACGGACGACCTCCATGGCCAGCGCGGACCCGATGATCTTGCCGCCGAGGCAGAGGACGTTGGTGTCCGAGTGGGAGCGGGCGAGCTGAGCACAGAAGGGATCCTGGCAGACGGCCGCGTAGACTCCGGCGATCCGGTTGGCGATCAACGCGCTTCCGTAGCCGACGCCGTCGACGAAGATCCCCCGGTCGGCTTCCCCGCGTCCCACGGCCAGCGCCGCCGGATACACGGAGTCCGGGAGGTCGCAGGCCTCCTCGGAGTACGCGCCGAAGTCGGTGGCGTCGTGGCCTTCCGTGCTGAGCCAGCTCTCGATCTCCTCCTTCAACGCGTATCCGGCATGGTCGCTCGCCAGTGCCACTCGCATCGTTGGACTCCCGATTGCTCGACGGGACATGGCTTGCTCGGACGTGCGCTCACATCTTCGCCCCGTAACGGGTCGGTACGTCACCCCTCGGGGTCGGCTGCGCCGTGCCCGTCCGGGGTTCTGTCGTCGGGGATCGAGCTCGTGAGAGCGTCGAGTATCGCGCCGAACCCGAACCCGAACTCGTTGCCTGAGTCGTAGCCGGGCTTGCGCCTCCAGTGGTCGTCGGAGGACGGTAGAGCGATCTCGCTGAAGACGAGACTCGACGATGCCGTCGAGTACCGTGGCTGTACCCAGTGATGCGGTGTCACGGCAGGAGGGAAGGTCGCCATCGCGGGCCGAGCGGGCTCACGCACGCTGCCCCATCCACCCGAGGGAGCGACCATGGAACCGATCCACCACGGACCGATGACCGGCAGGACGGTGCTGGTGACGGGTGGCACCGGAGGTATCGGCAAGGCGACCGCCCTGGGTCTGGCCACGATGGGTGCGCACCTGGCGATCACCGGCCGGGACCCCGGGCGCGCCGAGAGCGCGGCTCGCGAGATCCGGGCTGCCGGGGGCGGTCGGGTGGACACGTTCGTCGCGGACCTGTCCTCCCAGTCGGAGGTGCGGCGGCTGGCTGACGAGGTGCTCCGGACCTTGTCTCGGATCCATGTACTGGTCAACAACGTGGGCGGGTACTGGAACACCCGGCATGTCACGGCCGACGGGCTCGAGCGCACGTTCGCCCTCAACCATCTCGCGCCGTTCCTGCTGACCAACCTGCTGCTCGACCGGTTGAAGCAGAGCGCACCGGCCCGCGTGGTGACGGTCTCTTCCAACGCGCAGGCGATGGGTCGGATCGACTTCGAGGACCTCCAAGGCGAACGGTCCTACTCCGGCGCGCGGGCGTACAACCAGTCCAAGCTCACGAACGTCCTGTTCACCTTCGAGCTGGCCAGGAGGCTGCAGGCCACCTCCGTGACCGCCAACGCGCTGCATCCCGGCATGGTGAGCACAGCTTTCGGAGCCGAGGACCCCGGTGGTGTCCAGCGGCTGTTCGTCCCGTTCGTACGCCCGTTCATGAACTCCCCGGCCAAGGGCGCCGTCACGTCGATCCGCGTGGCTTCCGCTCCCGAGCTCGAGCGGGTGACGGGTCGCTATTTCGCAAGCGGCAAGCCCAAGAGATCCTCCCGGCGGAGCTACGACGCAGACGCTGCGGCGCGGCTGTGGCAGGTGAGCGCCGATCTGGTCGGCCTGGCCTCGGCTGGCTGAGCCCTTCCTTGCTCGCCCTCATCCGCACCCGGCTCCCCTCACTGGTCCCCCCGTGTCGGGAACCAAGAGTCAGCTGACCGGCGGGAGCCGGGCTCGTCGTCGACGAGGCCTTCCCGACGTGCGAGCCGTCGATCCGGCCGCGGACCATTCGTATGGATGGTGAGTGGCCGGCGCTGTGCCGACTCCGGAGACGGAATGGGAGAGGTCGTGCGAAAGCTGGTGGTCATCGAGTTCGTGTCCCTCGACGGAGTCATGCAGGGCCTCGGCTCGCCGGAGGAGGACCGTGACGGCGGCTTCGAGCACGGCGGTTGGGCTGCGCCCTTCTTCGACAAGGTCCAGGGCGCCGCTGCGGTCGAAGGGCTGGCGTCGACGACGGCGTACCTCTTCGGTCGCAAGACCTACGAGAAGTTGAGCAACTACTGGCCGCACCAGCCCGATGCCGACCCGATGGCCGCGCACCTCAATGCGACCCCGAAGTACGTTGCCACCAGGACGCTGAGCAGCCTCACCTGGCCGAACGCCGAGGTGCTCGACGGCGAGCTGCTGTCAGCCGTCCGGCGCCTGAAGTCACAGGGTGACGGCAACGTCGCCGTGCTGGGCAGCGGGGTTCTCGTCCAGGAGCTCATCAGGAACGACCTGGTCGACGGATACCACCTGTTCCTGCATCCACTCCTCCTCGGGGCCGGCAAGCGGCTGTTCCGGGAGATGGACCGACCGAGACGGCTGCAGCTCTCGGACTGCACGCCGACCCCCACCGGCGTACTCATGCTGACCTATGAGTCGGTCTGATACCACAGGTCTCCCGCCGGGGGCTCGGAGGCGCAATCGCACCGCCTTGGCAACGGGAAGATGGTCTCGTTCGGTATCGCGCCGTGTCCTCGTCAGTTCGAATGACGCCGAACCGAGCTCACCGTTCATGCCCAGCGCGAGATCAGCCAGGCTCGTCTGATAGTCGGTTCCGCCGCTTGCGAACAAACCGTTCGGCTACCCCCTGCCACGCGAACACCGGCGCGAGGCTCCCTGAGTGAGCGGGCCCTGACATTCGGACCGGCCTACCTTTGATGATCCTCGAGTTCTTCTTCCAGATCCACGACCCGACGACGCTGAACCGCCAAGTGGACGACATCGGCACCGAGTACCGCTCCGTGATCTTCTACGCGAGCGATGAGCAGAAGCGCGTCGCCGAGGACACGATCGCCGACGTCGAGGCGTCCGGTCTCTGGCTCGGGAGGGTCGTCACCGAGGTCCAGCCCATCGGGCCCTTCTGGGAGGCTGGACCCGAGGACCAGTACTACCTGCAGAAGAACCCGCGCGGCGAGACATGCCATTTCCCCCGGCCGAACTGGAAGCTTCCGCGTCGCGGATCCGCGTCCTGACTCAGGGCGGATGGGACCGGCCCCTGGGTGGTCGGGACGGAGTGCCCCGTCCTGAGCCCTCTGAGAGGTGGGCTCAATCGCCCAGCGCCTGGGCCAGGTCCTCCCGCAGGTCCTCCACGTCCTCCAGGCCCACCGAGATCCGCACCAGCCCGTCGGAGATGCCCATGGCCGCTCGGACCTCCTCGCCGAGCCGCCGGTGCGTGGTCGTGGCCGGGTGGGTGACGAGCGACTTCGCGTCGCCGAGGTTGTTGGAGATGTCGAACAGCCGCAACCGGTCCATGACCGCGAAGGCCGCGTCCTGCCCGCCTTCGACCTCGATGCTCACGATCGTGCCGCCGCCATGCATCTGCCGCCGGGCCAGCTCGAACTGGGGGTGGCTGGGGAGCCACGGGTAACGCACCCGCGCGACGCCGGGCCGGCCCTCGAGCCAGGTCGCCAGCTCCAGGGCCGTACGGGTGGACTGCTCCACCCGCAGCCGCAGCGTCTCGAGGCCCTTGAGGAGCACCCACGCGTTGAAGGCGCTCATGGCGGGGCCGGTGTGGCGGCAGAACAGCTCCAGGTCATCCTCGACGAAGGCGCGCGAGCCGAGCACGGCACCGCCAAGCACCCGCCCCTGGCCGTCGATGTGCTTGGTCGCGCTGTAGACGACGACATCGGCCCCGAGCTCGAACGGACGCATGAGGACCGGCGTGGCGAAGACGTTGTCCACCACCACCGTCGCCCCGGCCTCGTGCGCGAGGGCGCAGACGGCCCGCACATCGACCAGCTCGAGAGTGGGGTTCGCCGGGGACTCGAAGAAGACCACGTCCGCATGTGTCGACAGCGCCTTTCGCCACTGCTCGAGGTCGTGCCCGTCCACGAAGTCGGTCCGGATGCCCCATCGCGGCAGGATCTCGTCGAGGATGATGAAGCACGAGCCGAACAGCGCCCGGCTGGCGACGACGCGGTTCCCCGTCTCCAGCAGTGCCGCGAACGCGTTGAAGACCGCCGCCATCCCGCTCGACGTCGCCGTGCACGCCGGTGCACCCTCGAGCAGCCGCAGGCGCTCCTCGAACGTCCGGACCGTGGGGTTGGTGAAGCGCGAGTAGACGTAGTGGTTGAGCTCGCCGGCGAAGGACGCCTCGGCCTCGGCTGCTGACCCGTACACGTAGCCGGACGTGAGGAAGATCGCCTCGGACGTCTCGTCGACGTCGGACCTGGCGAGGCCGCCTCGTACGGCGACGGTGTCCGGCCGCGCGGAGCGCGGCAGCCGCCTGCTGTCCCCGGGCATGGGCACACGATCTCAGAGGCCGGCCGGGCGGTGGCGGCGCGGTCCGATGGGCGGACCTGACCCGGGGTGGTCGCTCCCGTACGTACGGAAACATGGTGGTCTGAAGACCGTGGATGCGGCGACTATGGTCTGGGCATGACGTACCTGCGGATCAGTGAGGTCGCCGGGCTGCTCCGGGTGAGCGACGACACCGTTCGGCGGTGGGCCGAGCAGGGGCACCTGGAGACACAGCTTGACGAGTCGGGCCGGATGGTCGTGCCGGGGCCGTCCGTGGCGGCGTTCGTCCGGGATCGCGGCTACCTCGACGACGACCCGCGCGGCCACACCGTGTCGGCCCGCAACCGGATGCCCGGGATCGTGACCGACGTCCGGCGGGACGGCGTGGTGGCCCAGGTGGAGATCCAGGCGGGTCCCTTCCGGCTGGTCTCGCTGATGACCCGGGAGGCGGCCGACGAGCTCGCTCTGGAGCCGGGCGCGTTGGCCACGGCGGTCGTCAAGGCCACCAACGTCGTGGTCGAGGCGTCGGACCACCGATGACCAGCTGGGGGAGTCGCGGCTCGGCCCTGACCGCCGTCGTGGCCCTGCTCGCGACGGGATGCGGTGAACCGGCGTCCTCCGCGCCAGAGCCG
>DATHUJ010000144.1:0-3439 GCA_035462375.1 Jiangellales bacterium | reverse complement strand
CCGGGTCGCTCGGGAGGGCTGGGCCGTGGTGGATGTGCTGGTGGAGAACGACGTGGGCGCCTCCTCCTACTCCCGCAAACCCAGACCCATCTACGCGTCCCTGGTGGAGCGGGCCCGCCGGCGGGAGTTCGACGTCATCCTCGCGTATTCGAACAGCCGGCTCACCCGGCGCCCGTTGGAGCTGGAGGAGCTGATCCGGCTGCACGAAGCCACCGGCGTGCGGCTGGCCACCGTCGTCTCCAGGGACGATGACCTCAGCACCGCGGACGGGCGGATGGTGGCCCGGATCAAGGCCAGCATCGACGCCGGCGAGGCCGAACGGGTCAGTGAGCGGACCCGGCGGGCGAAGCTGCAGCGGGCAAGGCAGGGGCAGCCGATGACCGGCGGCGGCCGCCCGTTCGGCTACGCCAACGACCGGCTCACCGTCATCGACGAGGAGGCCGCCGCCATCCGGGACGCCGCCGCCCGGGTGCTCGCGGGGGAGTCGCTGGTGTCCATCGTGGCCGAGTGGAACCGCACCGGCAGCCCGGCCACGGTGCACGGCGGGTTGTGGACCCAGCGCACCCTGCGCGGCATCCTGCGCTCGCCACGGATCGCCGGGCTGTCCGAGCACAAGGGCAAGGTCGTCGGCGCCGCGGTGTGGCCGGCCATCATCGACCGGGACGCCTGGGAACGCATCCGCGCCGAGATCAGCGCACCCGGGCATGGCAAGCACGAGCACCGGCTGCTGTCCGGGCTGCTGCGCTGTGCCTGCGGGTCGAGGATGTCCCCGACCGGGCGGGCCGGGCTGTACCGGTGCGCCCCGGTGCCGGGCACCGGCGGCTGCGGCCGGGTGGCCCGCAAGTACCAGCCACTCGAGCAGTGGGTGGTCGCCCAGTGGGCGGAGCACATGACCGCTGACCGGGTCGGAGTACTGGACCCGGGAGGAGGACCTCACCGCACCAGACGACGCCGCGGTGGAGGCCGAGGAGGCGGAGGTGACCCGGCGGATCGCCACCCTGCGGGACCGCTGGGCCGCCGGGCAGGTCGGGGAACGCCTGCGGTGCACGTCGATTCCGACGTAGACAGACATAGCCGAGCCTCCTCTCCCGAGCTCGCTGCTTACCCCGGAGCGTTACGCCACCGGGCTGAGCAGGGAAGGCGGCCCGGCCCTCATAGGGGCAGATGCGGACGTTGGCGCAGGCAGGCGCACCGTCCACTTGGGTTGGCGGGGTGTGGCCGTCCGGGCCGGGGTTGGCGGGACAGGCCTGCGGCTACCGTCGTGTGTGGATCCGAGGTGGGAGGCGTCATGGGGCCAGGCGGCGGCTTCGGTATGGGCTGGATGTGGCTGTGGTGGCTGCTTCTCCTTGTCGGGGTGGTGGTCGTGGTGGTCGGACTGACGCTGGCGTGGCGGTCCGGTGATCGGTCCCGGGGGGCCGGTACGGCACGGGGTCCTTCGTCAGCACGGGAGGTCCTGGACGAGCGGTTCGCGCGCGGCGAGATTGACGAGGAGGAGTACCGCGCGCGGCGGCGGGTGCTCGATGAGCGCTGACCGACGTGTGGGGATGACCCGCCGGCAGGCACTGCTGCTCGCCGGTGCCGGCGCGGTCAGTGCGGGTGTCGGGGTCGCGGGGCTGCTGCGGAGGTGGGGCTCGCCGCCCGGCGGGCCGTTGAGCAGCCGGTCCAGCGAGCCGGGTCAGACCGGCTCCGCGCTCCGGGAGCCGGAGTCGATCGCGAGCCAGGGCGGCGGCCTGCACGTCACCCTCACCGCGGCGGCCGGCCGTGTTGACCTCGCGGGGCGGTCGGTGCGCGCGCTGTCCTACAACGGCTCTGTGCCCGGGCCGACCTTGCGGTTACGCCCCGGCGACCGGGTGACGCTCGACCTGGAGAATCGGCTCGCCGCCGGGACGAACCTTCATGTGCACGGGCTTCACGTCTCCCCGGAGGGGAACAGCGACAACGTCTTCGTGCATGTCGAAGAGGGCGAGACCTTCCGGTACGAGTACGAGATCCCGCGGGACCACCCGGCTGGCACGTTCTGGTACCACCCCCACCTTCACGGCCTGGTGGCCGACCAGCTTTTCGGTGGCATGGCCGGGGCGATCGTCATCGAGCGGGACGACTCGGTGTCGTTGCCGGTCGACCGCGAGCGCATGCTCGTCGTCACCGACGTCACTCTCGACGGCGACCGGGTCGCCCATGTGTCCATGCGAGACCGGATCATGGGCCGCGAGGGCGACCTCGTTCTCGTCAACGGCCAGCTCGAGCCGACGGTGACCATGGCACCCGGTGGCCGCGAGCACTGGCGACTGATCAACGCGTGCACCTCGCGCTTCCTGCGACTGCGCACCGACGGAGCCGAGCTCCTGCAGATTGCCGGGGACGCCGGTCCCCTGGCTGAGCCCACACCGGTCGAGCGGGTGCTGCTGGCACCCGGCAACCGGACCGAGCTCCTCGTCCGAGTGCCCGAGCCCGGCAGGCACCGGCTGCTCGGTGAGCCGGTCGACCGAGGCGTCGCAGGGATGGGGGGAATGGGCGGGATGGGTGGGATGATGCGCGGCCGGGCCGCGGGCGGAGAAACGACGGTGACCCTGCTGCACGTCGAGGCCACCGGACAGGCGGTGCAACCAGCGGAGCTGCCCCGCAGGCTGGCCGAGCTCGACGACCTGCGCGGGCTCGACCTCGACCGCGAGCGAAGGCTGACCATGACCATGACCATGGGCATGGGGCGCGGCGTCGGCTTCGCGATCGACGGCAAGGAGTTCGACGCCGCTCGCGTCGACACGACCGTCCGGCTGGGCACCGTGGAGGAATGGACGATCATCAACGACAGCCCGATGGACCACCCGTTCCACCTGCACGTGTGGCCGATGCAGGTCCTGGCGCGCGACGGCAGGCCCGTGAACGGCGGCCCCCAGTGGCTTGACGTCGTCAACGTCGCAGCCCGGGCAAGTGTCACCGTACGTGTGCGCATTAACGATTTCCCGGGCCGCACGGTCTACCACTGCCACATCCTGGACCACGAAGACCTCGGGATGATGGGCGTCGTCGAGGCGACCGGCTAATCTAAGCCCAAGCCGACCAGCGGGCACGTGGCCCACCTTCAGCCAATGTTCCCGATCGCGGCGTGCGGATGGCCGCGACAACCGTGAGGCGGCGACCTCGCTCAGGATCGTTCTACAGGCCCCGGAAATCCGAAGACTGCGCGCATCCTCTCCGCCAGCTTCTCAACATCAGCATCTTCTTACCCGGGCCATGCGAACGTCCTCTTCGTGGCGGGAATGGAGGCGACGCCGACCAACCGGGCCCACGTCGGGTCCGGCCCGCCCCGGCAGGTAGCAGCGCAGCTCGGTCATCAACCGGGCGGTGATCAGCGCGTCGCTGTCGTCGTTCTTGTTTCCCGGTTCAGTCCTCGCTCTCCCTGGCCCGGTGCACCAGCAGCGACTGCACGCACACCAGC
>DATHUJ010000143.1:0-96625 GCA_035462375.1 Jiangellales bacterium | reverse complement strand
GCGCTGGTTCGAGCTGCCCGCCCGTTCCCTCGCGGTCCCCGGACGCGGCTGAGGGCCGGTCAGCGCGACCTGGTGCGGCGGTCCCGACGGGTGCCGGGCACCGCCCCGAGCAGCTGGGCCAGACCGAAGCCGTCCGGGGCCTGCAGCCACGGCACCCCGCCGGCGGCGGTGACCGGCTCGGGTGCGAGCACGTCGGCGTCCGGGGGCAGCGGTGAGCCGTGCGTGAGCACCTGCTCGGTGGCGGTCAGCTGGCGGATCGCGACCAGGCGGACCGCCTCCGGCTCCGCGCGCACCAGCTCGTCGTAGATCTGCGGGTCGTGCTGGCCGTCGTCGCCAACAAGGACCCAGGACACCCCCGGAAGGTCCTGCAGCAGCCGACGCAGCGACGTGCGCTTGTGCTCACGGCCGGACCGGAACCACCGGTCCGGGGTGGGACCCCAGTCGGTCATCAGCAGCGGTCCGGCCGGGAAACCGTGGCGGCGCATGAAGCGCACCAGCGCCGGCGCGAGGTTCCACGGCCCCGTGGAGAGGTACACGAACGGTGCGTCGTGGTCGGCTGAACAGAGCCGCTCGTAGAGCTCGGCCATGCCCGGCACGGGGCGGCGCTTGGTCTCGTGTCGGACGAAGGTGTTCCAGGCCGCCAGCAGCGGCCGCGGCAGGGCGGTCACCATCACCGTGTCGTCGATGTCGCTGATGATCCCGAGCCGCTCGTCGGGACCGACCACCCGGACCCGCTCGACGGCCGGGTCGCCGCCTTCCACGCGGAGCAGGACCTCCTGCCACCCGCCCGGCAGGTCGGCGGCCACGACCACGTCGACGAAGCCGCCTCGCTCGCTGGACACCCGGTGCACGCGGTGCCCGGCCCGGATCTCCAGGTCGGCATCCGGCACCGCGATCGTGAAGAACCGCCGCCAGCCGCGGCCGCCCTCGTGGTCACCGGTGCGCCGCTCGGGCGGGAGCATGAGCACCCGGGCGAAGACCCGCACCCACCCGTCGTCGGTGGCGTCCGCCCGGCCGTACCCCGGGAACGGCACGACCTGCGGGCGCCATCCGGCGCGGGACAGGGCCGAGGCGAACCCCCGCTCCACCGTGGTCTCGAGACCGAGGACCAGGCGGCGGGCCTGGCGGGGGAGCGGGCCGGCAGCCATGACGCCCAGCCTAGGGGTCCTCGGGGCGGGCCGCGGGCTGGAGCGACGGGACGCCACGAGGGACGACGGACCGGGTCGGCCGGACCGACCGGGTCAGGTGGCCGGAAGGGACGGCGGCGCCGGACCGGGTCAGGCCGGTCCGAACAACCCCGGCCGGCCCGTGCGCACCCGGGCCCCCTCACGCAGCGCCTCGGCCTCCGCGGTGCAGGCCGCCCGAAGCTCGGCGATGTCGGTCCGCCCCGGGGCGGCGGCGAGGGCGATGCCCTCGGCCACGTCGTCGGCCGCGGCCACGAGCTCCCTGGTCCGGTGCCGGGGCCCCGCGAGGAGCGCTGCTGCCCGGGCCGGGTCGGCGAGCGACCCGACGGCGCGCAGCTCGGCGTCGAGGTCGCGCGCCGCGGCCTCGATCCGGTCGAGCAGCGCGGGGACGTCGCCCACGGGGGCCTCGACGGCGCGGGCGACGGCCAGTGACCGCCGGCCCCTGCGCACCGCGGTGTCGATGTCGCGGCGGAGCCGCGCCACCTCGCCCACGGGCCCGCGGCTGCGTGCCCGCAGTGCCACGCCGGCCCGGTCGACCGCCGGTGCGACGGCGCGCCGGGCGGCCCGCAACGCCAGCACCGCTGCCGCGATCACGGAGCAGGTCATCAGAGCGAGGACCGCGAGGACCGCGAGGACGAGTTCCACACCGGCCAGACTACGTCGCAGGCGCGAGAGCAGCCAGGCACCTCCGTCGTACGTCGGCTCCGGGCCCGGGCAGGCCCGTCCCCCTGGTCTCGACCCTGTTCAAGACCTCCACGGACCCGCCCGGCGCCCGTAGGCTCCTCCGGACCCCGGACACAACCCGGACGGCTCGCGGCCGTGCGACCGGCAGGGCGGCGGGTCCGGGTGAGGACACGGGAGGACGGGAGGACACGCAGGTGGGTCGAGGGCCCGGGCGGGACCAGGTCGCCCCGATGGAGCGGGTCATCCGGCTGATCAGCGTGCTCGGCGCCAGAGCGTCTCCCCTGCCGGCCGAGGACCTGGTGCGGGTCGGCGGCTACCATGCCGCGGACCCCGACGACGCCAAGCGCATGCTCGCCCGGGACATCGCGCAGCTCAACCAGACCGGCTGGGACATCCGCAACGTCGCGCCGCCCGGGGAGCCCGGCCGGTGGCAGCTGCGCGCCCGCGACAACCGTCTGCGGGTGCGGCTCACCCCGGCCCAGCGGGCGGAGCTGGTCCGGGCGGCCCTGGCCGCCGGGCGGCCCGGCCTTGCCGAGCCGCTGGACCCCGGCGACGCCCCTGCTCCGGACGCCGCGAGCCCGCCCGCCGCGTCCGGCCCGCGGGTCGCCGTCACCGAGGGGACCGCACCGGACGAGACCCTGGCCCAGGCCCTGCGCGCGGTCGCTCTGCACTGCCTGGTGCGGTTCTCCTACAAGGACGTTCCTCGCGTGGCACATCCGTGGTCGGTCCACCCCGGTCCCTCGGGGTGGTACCTGCGCGCTCGGGAGGACGGGCAGCCCACGCTCAAGGAGTTCGTGGTTGGCCGGATGGCGGCCCTGGAGCTCGACCGGCCGGGCACCGCGGAGGTGCCCGCGAGCTCGCCCCGGCGCCAGCTCGACCCGCTCCGGTGGGAGGTGGACCCGCCGCTGACGGCCGTCGTCGAGACGACCGCCGAGCACCGGCCGCAGGTCGAGCACCTGCTCGGGGGGCCGGATGCCATCGAGGTGGGCGGGACGCGCATGCGGATGACCTACCGGGTGACCCACCGCGGCCCGTTCCGCTGGCGGCTGTACGAGCTGGGCCCACGGGTCCGGCTCCTCGCGCCGGAGGTCCTGCGTCGGGAAGTCGAGGCCGAGCTGGCGGCCGTCGCCGGGACCGCCCGGTGAACGTCAGCAGGTACGTCCAGCGGGTGGGGCGGCTGCCCCAGGTGCTCGAGGTGCTCTCCATGCACCCGGACGGGATGTCGGTCGCCGAGCTGGCCGCCGAGATCGGCGCCGAGCCCGACCAGCTCCGCGAGGACGTCCTCGCCTGGTACCGGGTGGACCTCGTCGAGTACGGGTTCGAGGTCTACCAGCAGCCGGTGGTGGAGTTCGTCGGCCACGACGGCGGGGACGACGACCCGCACCGGGCAGAGGTGCTCCGGGTCGTCTCACCCCGACCGGAGCGCGAGCTCGGCGTTGAGCACCTCAGCGCCGCCGACCTGGCCACGCTGTACCGGGCGGGTCGGGAGCTCCTGGCACTCGAGCCGGAGAACGCCGACCTGGTCGGGGCGCTGGCCGCGCTGGAAGGATCCCTCCTGCCCGGCGCCGAGGCGTCGCCGACGGGTCCTGAGGACGACCACGCCCGCCGGCTCGCGGCGGCCGCCCGCGGCCGCCGCCGGGCCCGCATCGTCTACGCCCGGGCCTGGCACCCCGGCGTACGGGAGCGGGTGCTCGAGCCGTACGGGCTGACCCGCACCCGGCGCGGCTGGGAGGTGGACGCCGGGCCGCCCGACGACCGGGGGGTCATCCGCACGTACCTGGTCTCGGGGATCCGGGACGTGGAGGTGTTGGACGACCCCTTCGTGCCGCCCGTGGACGTGGACGCGCTGATCGAGGCCAACCGCCGCCGCACATCCGTGGTCCTGGTGGTCCCGCAGGCGGCCCGCTGGGCCGTCGACCGCTTCGCCGAGCGGGTCGAGGTGGTGCAGGAGGACGAGGAGTCGGTCAAGCTGCGCGCGGAGATGCTCCCGCCCGTCCCCCGGCGGGTCGGTCTGGTGCTCATCACCGCCGGTCCGGACGCCTACGTCATGGAGCCGGCGGACCTGCGTGATGCCGGCGCCTCGGTGGCCGCCGACCTGCTCGACCACCACAACCGTCCCTGACCCGGGTCCCGGGCTCGACTACCTGGCCGGGTCGATGTCGCCGTCGCCGGTCAGCCGCCGGTCGTCCCCCCGCGGACTCAGTCGGTCCAGGGCGGACAGGGCAGCGTCGACGACGTGCGCGCGCGGCATCGCCTCCGCCGCGGCGGCGACGTCCGCGGCGCGGGCCCGACCGAGGTCCGCGCGAAGCCGACCCACCAGCTCCTCCTGCGCGGTGGCTGCCTCCGGCGCCAGGGCGGACGAGTCGGGCGCCGACCCGGCAGCGACGAGAAGCGTGAGGGCCTCCGCGGCCAGGCCCTCGCGGGCGAGCAGGACAGCGACGTTGCGGAGCGTGGTCCACTGCTGGGTCCAGCTCCCGGTCCGTCGCCAGTGGTCGACCACCGCCCGATAGGACCGGACCGCACCCTCCACGTCACCGTCCCTCGCGGCCGACGTCGCCAGGGTCAGCCCGGCCACCTGCTCCACGAACGACGCCCCGCTGCGCCGTGCCAGCTCCATGGCCCGGCGCAGGTGGGCGCTCGCCTCGGGCACGGCGTCGAGCGCCAGGACCTCGCCCCGCACGTAGCAGACGTAGGCCTGCTGGGTGGGAGAGCCACGGGCGGCGAGCTGCTCGGCGGCGTCGAGCCGGGGCAGCGCTTCCTCTCGGCGTCCGGCGTAGCCGGCGCTCAGCGCGGCCGTGGCAACCGCCTCGGCTGTCCGCGCGCCCTCACCCGGAGAGCCCAGCACGACGCGTTCCGCCTCGTCGAAGCGGCCCTCGAAGAGCTCGAGCACGCCGTGCACGAGCTCTCCGGCCGTCTGGTCGTCGTCGTCGGTCGCGAGGCGGCGGACGCGGCCGACCAGGGCCTGCGCCGTGCTCCGCAAACCCAGCCGCCAGGCCCCGCTCGCCGCCGCCGCGAGCGCGGGCACCGCGTCCGGTGTGTCGTCGAGGCCGGGGAGCTCCGCGGTCTCCAGCGCCCACGCCCACAGCTCACTGTGCTCGCGCCACAACGCGAAGTTCCCGAGCAGCGCGCTCAAGCGCGCCGCGCCGGCGACGTCGTCGCGGGCCAGCATGACCCGGCGCGCGGCCCGCAGGGTCGGCAAGGCCGACACCAGGCGCCGATCCCAGTCGGGCTCCCCCGGACCGGCCAGCCCCGCAGCGGCGCGGCCGGCGAGGTCGAGCACCCAGGTGCACAGGGCCCGCTCGGCGGCCTCCCTCTCACCGTGGACCTCGAGGCTTTCCAGCCCGTAGGCCCGCAGGCTCTCGAGCACGCGCACCGCGGGTCGTGGGGCGGTCGTGTCGGCGACCACCATCGAGCAGTCGACCAGCCGGGCGACCGCCGCCGACGGGTGGCCGCCCACGAGGGTGGTGGCGGCGACGTGCTCGGCGAGCTCCAGCTCGAAGCGGTCGGGCACGACGCAGAGGTGTCGGAAGAGGCGCTGCTCCTCCGCGGTGAGCAGGTCGTAGGACCAGGCGATGGTGCGGCGGAGGGTACCGTGGCGGTCGTCGTCGGCCGACCGTGCCGGTCCGATGTCCAGCCGGTCGTCCAGCCGTTCCCGCAGCCCCGCGAGGCCGACGGCGGGCAGCCAGGCGGCGGCCAGCTCCAGTGCCAGCGGCAGCCCGTCGAGACGGCGGCAGACGTCGACCACCTGGTCGAGGGCGGCCTCACCCGTGGGGTCGCCCGGGCCCGCGGCCGGGCCGCCGCCGGTGGCCCGCGACGCGCGGTCCCGGAAGAGGCGCACCGCCGGGGACTCGGCGGCGCCGGGGTCACTCGGTGACGGCACCGGCAGCGGGCTGAGGCGGTGCACCCACTCTCCCGGCACCCCCAGCGGCTGGCGGCTCGTCGCCAGGACGTGCACGTGCGGTGCCTCACCGAGCAGTCGCCGGACGAGCGGTCGCGCGGCGTCGACGACGTGCTCGCAGTTGTCGAGGACGACGAGCGCCCGGCGGCGGGCGAGGTACGCCACGACCGCTGCCACCAGGTCGTCACCCCGGACGCCGAGGAGCTCGGCGAGAACGAAGCCGATGGCCGAGTGGTCCTGCACCTGGGCCAGCTCGACGAGCACCACGCCGTCGGCCGCGGATCCCTGACCGCCGTCGGCCCGCGCCGCGAGCTCGTACGCGAGCCGGGTCTTGCCCACGCCACCGGGACCGACCAGGGTCACGCACCGCTCCACCTGCAGCAGCGTGAGGAGCCGGTCCAGGTCGTCGTCACGACCGAGTACCGGGGTGAGCGGCGTCGGCACCCCTCCCAGCCGGGTCGTCGGGCGGTCCTCCGTCGAGGGCAGGGGCCCGAGCTCGCCGGCCGCCACGGCACGCTCGAGCTCGTCGAAGGCCGCGCCGGGCCGCAGACCGGTCTCTTCGTCAAGGCACCGTCGGAAGTCGCGCGCGGCCTCGAGGGCGTCGGCGGCGCGACCGGTGCCGGCGAGGGCCCGGACGAGCAGCACCCGGGTGGACTCGCGGAGCGGCTGCTCCGCTGCTGCGCGAGAGGCGAGATCCACCACGGCGGCGGCGGGCTCGGTACGCAACCGGGCGTCGAGCATGAGGTCGAGCAGGGTCGACCGCAGCTCCTCGAGCCGCACGGCCTCGGCGGCGAGCACGGGGAGATCGTCGAACTCCCCGAGGGCCCGCCCGCGCCAGCTGCCGAGCACGTCGTCGAGCAGTCGTGCCGCGGCGGCCGGGTCGGCGCTGAGCTGCCGCGCTCGCTCGGCGGCCGCCGCGGCTCGGTGGGCGTCGATGGCGGTGGACGGCACGTCGAGCCGGTAGCCCCCGGGGACGCGCTGCAACCTGTCCGCGTACGGACCGAGGTGGGCCCGCACCCGCGAGATGTGGCTCTGCAGACTGTTGTGAGCGGAGGCTGGAGGGTCCTCGTCCCACAGCGTGTCCACCAGCGCCGACACGGTCACAGTGTGCCCCGCCGCGAGGGCGAGGACGGCCAGCGCCGCCCGCCGCCGATTGCCGGGAACGTCGACGTCGTGCCCGTCGACGCGCAGGCGCAGCGGACCGAGCAGCCCCACCTCCACCTCGCCCACCACCGGTACGCCCCTCGCTCGCGGCCGTCGTGTTACGGCCCGTCATCCAGCCCCGTGACAGCGCCGTGCACGGGTCCTGCACGCGACTCCCCGAAGTCTGGCAGCCGGTGACCGACCACGCGGCACCCGTACGAGAGGAGAGCAGGACGTGACCACCACCATGACCGACGTCCGTACCGAAGCCGTCGACCGAGCGCCCGACGCTGCCCCCGGAGTCGACCTGGACCGGGTCCAGGCCTTCGCCGTCAAGGTGGCGACCGACGCCGCGGCCGCCAAGGCCGGTGCACTGGCCTACATCGGCGACCGATTGGGGATCTGGACGGCCCTCGCCACCGCGGGTCCCACCACCAGCGCCGGGCTCGCAGCCCGTAGCGGGCTCGCGGAACGCTACGTGCGAGAGTGGCTCGCCACCCAGGCAGCGATCGGCTACGTCGAGTACGACGTGACCACCGACCGCTTCCACCTGCCGGCCGAGCACGCGGCGGTCCTGGCCGACGAGACGTCTACCGCGTTCCTGGGGAGCGCCTTCGAGGTGAACGTCGGGCTCTACGCGGCGATCGACCGGGTGTCCGCGGCCTTCCGTACCGGGGAGGGCATCCCGTGGGGGGAGCACGACCCGCGCCTCTACCGCGGCGTCGACCGGTTCTTCCGCACGCTGTACGAGCGCAGCCTGGTGGCGGAGTGGCTGCCGGCCGTCCCGGGGGCGGTGGAGATGCTCGAGTCCGGCACCCGCGTGCTCGACGTGGGCTGCGGCCACGGCAGCGCCGTCGTCATGCTGGCCCAGGCGTTCCCGTCCTCGACGTTCGTCGGCGTCGACCCGCACGAGGGGTCGATCGCCACGGCCCGGGCCGCAGCAGACGCCGCCGGGGTGGCCGACCGGGTCGAGTTCCGGGTCGGCAGCGCCGACGACGAGGTCGGCAGCAGCTACGGCCTGGTCTTCTACTTCGACGCCTTCCACCACGTGGGCGACCCGGAGGCTGCGGCGCGCCGGGCCCGTGCGGCGCTGGCCCCCGGCGGGGCGCTGGTGCTCGTCGAGCCGCGGGCCCAGGATCGCCTCGCCGACAACCTGGACCTCGTCGGCCTGACGTACTACGGCGCCTCGGCGATGGTGTGCGTGCCCGACGCCCTCGCCCAGGGGGCGGAGGACGCGCTGGGCGGGCAGGCCGGCTACCAGCGGCTGCGGTCCGTCCTCACGTCCGCCGGCTTCGGGGTGGTACGCCTGGCGGCCGAGGCTGACTTCAACCTCGTAGTCGAGGCCCGCGCCTGACCCCCACCCCCTCGCTGATCATGGAAGGATCGCCCTCGGAGGAGGTCTCCGGGGGCGATCCTTCCATGATCGTTACGCCTGGGGTCTCATGATCGCGCGGTAGTGGTGTACCCGAGCCGCCCCCGGGTCAGGAGCACCAGTAGCGCGGCGCCGGCCAGCAGGGTCACCAGGATCGCCACGTCGACGGCGCGGCTGTCGTCGACGAGGACGAGGTGCTCCAGGGCCGGGGTGAAGCTCCCGTGGAGCAGGACGCAGAGCAGCAGGCTGTGCGTCCGGTTCCACAGCCAGGTGTAGTAGAAGACGAACAACAGCGGGCCGACCGCCGCCGCGCCGTAGATGGGAAGGTGCCAGCCGCCCCACACGACACCCAGCAGCAGGGTGGCGACCACCGGCGAGTGCCGCGCCTGGAAGCGGTCGAGGGCGAAGCCGCGCCACCCCGGCTCCTCCTGGCCGCCGCCGACCAGCGCGACGACCGCGAAGGTCCCGACGTAGGCCACCAGGGCGCCGCGGAGCCGGCCGAGGTCGACCGGCTCGCCGAGCAGCGCCAGCTCCGCGTTGACCGCGACGAAGAGCAGGGCCGGCATCCCCAGCGCGTACAGCCAGAACCGCACCGGCACGCGCCAGTGCCACAGCGGGCGGATCCAGTCGCGCAGCGAGCCGCCCGTCCACCGGGTGACGAGAGCGGCGGCGACGGCCGGGCCGAAGGCACCGGCTGCCAGGACCGGCAGGCCGCCGCCCCCGAGCAGCCCCGGCAACCAGATCGTCCAGGAGATCGCATACGCGAGGACGACGAAGGCCACCAGGGGGTGGCGCCGGACCCAGTCGCCGATGCTCGCGGGCCGCGTCGCGGTGGCGGACGGACGGTCGGAGACGGGCGTGGTCATGGGATCTCCCGGGTCGGTGGTCCCAGCCAACCGCGGGCACCGCTGCGCAGGGAACGGCCGGAGGTCCCCGGCGACAGGGACCTCACGCCGTCCGACCACGGCCCCGACGGCGACCACCGGGGCTCAGATGAAGAGGAGCTGGGCCCCCTCGGTCTTCTCGATGAAGTCGGCGGCGCTGATGATGCCCTCGACGTCCTCGCGGAGGTCCTCCTCGTCGAGCTTCATCATGTCGGCGGAGAGCCGGCAGGCCCAGAGGTGGCCGCCGGCGGCCACGATCTGATCGAGGAACTCGGGCACCTCGGGTACGCCGAGCGCGGCGATCTGCTTCTTGAGCATGGCGGTCGCGGGTCCGGTCATCGCCGGCGCCAGGGCCTGGGGTAGCCGCATGTCCCGCAACGGCAGGTGCATCGCCGCGTTGCCTGCGGGGCTGAACTTGAGGTCGTGCATCCGGGACTTCATGATCATGTCGAAGCCCCAGAAGGTGAAGAACATGTGCGTCTCCACCCCCTCCCCGAGGGCCGCGTTGCCGAGTATGAGCCCCGGGTAGGCCATGTCGAGGTTGCCCTTGGAGCAGATGATGGCGAGCTTGCGCTCGGTGCTCTCGTCGTCGTCGAAGCTGGGGATGATGGGGGCCGGCTGCGTCGCGGTCTGCGTGGTCATGGTGGTCGGGTCCTCTCGGTCTGCCGGTGCGTCAGACGCAGCCGTGCGGCTTGGGCAGGCCGGCGATGTAGGCCATCTTCTTGGCCGGCTTCTTGGGGAACAGCACGAACTGCTGCTTGGTCGGGACACCGCCGACGGTCTGCACCCGGCGGGTCGTGGCGGTCTCGCCCTGCTCCTTGAAGTCCTCGCGCAGGAAGCGGATGACCTTCCAGTGGTCCTCGGTGAGGTCGATGCCGATGTTGGTGGCGAGGACTGTGGCCAGCTCCTCGTCCCACTCGTCGTACTCGGTGAGGAAGCCTTCGTCGTTCACGTGGACCTCACGGCCGTTCAAGGTGGTGACAGGCATGTCAGCTCCCCTCCTTCGGGGTGGTGGTGCTCGTTGTGGCGGCGTCGGGCCGGCCGGTCGTTGCCGGGGCGTCGGCGACGGCGACACCGGAGCCGGCGGGGACCTCGCCCAGGGTGTGCAGCATCGCGAGCAGGCGCCCGAGGCCGCGTCGGGTCTGCGGGTCCCGCATCCCGCGGAGCAGGGCCAGCGTGGACGGGGGCGGGACCGGGTGGTCCTCGCCCTCCTGGACGGTGACCATCGTCCGGCGGAGCATGGTCATGATCTCCGGCTGCGTCATCTGCTTGACGGTCTGGAGGATCAGCACGATGTTGTCGCCGAGCGCCCGGACGTCCTCCTCGGTGAACGAGGTGACCACGCGGTCGGCGATGTCGAGCCCACCTCGGGCGAAGACGAAGTAGCCCTTGTCGTCCATCTCCTGCAGGCGGGCGGTGAGCGACTCCATCGCCGGGCCGGCCAGGTGGGTGGCCTCGGCGCCGAGGTCGGCCAGGCCCTGGAGCTGGGCCAGCAGCGACTCGAGTGTCGCGACGTTGCGGGCGAGGGTCCGGCCGAGTCGAGTGATGTCCTCGACGGTCACGTCGGCGCTGAGCTCGTCGAGCTCGGCCGACACGGTGGCGAAGGCGTCCCGGGCCACCGGAGCGAGGTCATGGCCGAGCTCCGCCCATCGCTCCCGGTCCTCTCGCTGGCGCCGGAGCTCGTCGAGGACCGCGTCCACCTGTACGGACAGTCGATCGATCCGCTCCTCCACCGTCGGAGGGGGCGCAGCCGGCATGGTCGCGGTCATCGCGACGCCCCGACCGTGTCCCCGGCGTCCTTACCGGCCATGGACATCAGTGCCGGGAGCGGCAGCTCCTTGCCGGGGAGCATGACGTTCCAGTACATCCAGCGGAACATCAGCTTGCCCCAGTGGTTGAGCTCGGACTCCTTGAGGAGGCTGAACGGTCCGATCCCCGGGAGGGGGTACTTGCCGGGCAGTGGCTCGGTGTCGTAGTTGAAGTCGATGAGCAGGCCCTTGCCGTGGCCGGACTCGATGAAGCAGTTGGCGTGCCCGTCGAAGGCCTTGGTCATCGGTCGGCCGTGGACGTGCTCGACGAAGTTGTGGGGGAAGAGGTCCATCTGGAAGTGGACGACCGACCCGGCCTTGGACGTCGGGATGTTCGAGGCGTCGCCGACGGCAAAGATGTTGTCGTAGGCCTTGGACAGCAACGTGTGCTTGTCGACGGGCACGTAGTTGAGCTCGTCGCCGAGGCCGGACCGCGCGACGTAGTCCGCGCCCATGTTGAGCGGGATCGTCACGAGCAGGTCGAAGGGCACCTCCCGCTCGTCCATCGAGACGAGCGTCCTGGTGTCCGTGTCGACCCGGTCGACCATGAAGTCGGGCTCGAGCCCGATCTTGCGCTCCTCGAGCATGCCGCCGAGGAAGCGCGAGGCCACGGGCTTGGTGAAGGCGCCTTCCAGCGGGGTCACGTAGACCATCTCCACGCGGTCGCGCATCCCCCGGTCGATGAAGAAGGCGTCGGCGAGGAAGAGGAACTCCAGCGGCGCGATCGGGCACTTGATCGGCATCTCGACCACGTGGACCGCCAGCCGGCCGCCCTCCCAGGTGGCCAACCGGTCGCGCAGGGCGGTGGCACCGTCGAGGGTGAAGAAGTCGAAGATGCTGCGCCGCCATTCGTCGCCGTCCATGCCGGGCGTCTGGTCGGGCCGCGGTGCCGTGCCGCTCGCGATGACCAGGTAGTCGTACGGGAGCTCTCGCTCGTCGGTGAGCAGGACCTTGGTCTCGTCGGGCAGCACCCGGTCGACCTCCCCGAGGACGAGCTCGACGCCGTCGGGGACGAACCGTCCGCGCGGCTTCACCAGCTCCTCGGGGCGGTAGGTGCCGAACGGCACGAAGAGGTAGCCCGGCTGGTAGTGGTGCGCGTCGTCCTGGTCCACGACCGTGATCTCCCACTCGTTGCGCGGAAGCCGCGGCCTCAGCTTGTTCACCGCCATCGTCCCCGCGGTCCCGGCGCCGAGCACCAGCAGCTTCTTCATGATCCGCTCCTTCATCGGGTGGGTGCGCCGGTCGTGGACAGCGCCGCGGCGACCCGTGGCAGTGCCGCCAGGACGGCGGCCCTCGCGTCGGCGTCGAGGTGGTAGAGGTCCGGGTCGTCGTCGCCCTCGGGTGCAAGTCCGCCGGCGAGCACCATGCCGACCAGCCGGTCTCCCGTACGGATGTGGGCGCGGGCGCACTCGAAACCCAGTGCCCCGGGGCGGAAGCGAGGCCGGAGGTCCAGCTCGTCGGCGAGCGCGCGCCACTCGGTGGCGCAGGCCTGGACGGCCTCGGCGTCGCCGGCGAGCCGCGCGAACCTCGGGCACGGGTTGGCGACCGGCGTGAGCGGACGGCCGTGCATGTCGGTCACGACCATCATCACGCCGAGCAGGTCGGCGGCGACCGTGGTAGCGGTCGCGGCGGCACCGACGTCCGGGGCGTCGCCACGGGACGTGGTCGCACCGGGCGACGCTTCCGCCTCCGGCCGGCCGAGCAGGTCCTCGACGACCCTGGCCGGGAAGCGCCACTGGCGGCCCACCTTGACGGCGGGCAGCCGGCCGTCGGCCGCCATCCGGTAGACCGTCGACTGGTCGATGCCGAGGAGCTCGCCGACCTGCACGGCTGTCAGCACCGCCGTCGTCGGTTCCTGCACCACCTGCACCACCTGCACGCTCTGCAGGCTATGGCGGCTCGTGCCTGCTCCTGCAGGGGACGACGACCGCCCGACGGGGGCCGTAGGTCCCGTTCCCTGACGCCGGTCCGCGGCATAGGACGGGGCATGCCGGTCACCCGACGCCGCCCCAGCCCGTGTGCGCCTCTGGTCCCGGTAGGTTCGGCGCGTGGTCCGGATCCGCGTGCTGGGCCGCCTGGAACTGGCGGCGGACGGTCGCCCGGTGCCCATGCCCGCGAGCCGGCGGGCCCGGGCGCTGCTGGGCTGGCTCGCGCTGCACCCCGGGCCACACCCGCGCGCCGGGCTCGCCGCCCGGTTCTGGCCCGACGTGCTCGACAGCAGCGCGCGCACCAGCCTGCGGGGCGCCCTGGCCGAGCTCCGCCGGGCGCTCGGCCGCGCGGCCGACGAGGTACTGGTCGCCG
The DNA here is from genome assembly GCA_035462375.1 of Jiangellales bacterium. Taxonomy (GTDB): domain Bacteria; phylum Actinomycetota; class Actinomycetes; order Jiangellales; family Jiangellaceae; genus DASTQL01. Next base: position 83,351 of record DATHUJ010000143.1, on the reverse strand, counting down.
GACGGGAGACCGTCGAGCTCGTCCGCGGCCCCGGTCTGTGGGTCGACGCCGACGCCTTCGGCGAGCTGGTCGCGGCGGGCCGGTGGGCTGATGCGCTCGAGCTCGACCGCGGCCGTCTCCTCTCCGACGTGGACGAGGAGTGGGTGGAGGCCGAGCGCGACGAGCACCGCCGTGCGGTCCTGCACGCGCTCGAGCGGCGTGCCGCCGCCGCGGAGGGCGAGGATGCCCTGGACGACGCCCTCGACGCCGTACGACGGTGGGTCAGGCTCGACCCGCTGTCCGAGCGCGCGGGGCGGGAGCTGGTCCGGCTCCTGGTCCAGGCCGGGGACCGGAGCGGTGCCCTGGCCGCCGCCCAGGCGCTCATGGATCGCCTGCACGGCGAGCTCGGGCTGGCTCCCGGCCCGGAGCTCCGGGAGCTCGTCGCCGGGCTGCGAGACTCCGGCGCGGGAGCGTCCGGCGCGGGAGCGTCCGCGGGCGGCCGGCCGGATCAGGCCCGTCCGCACGTACCGGCCCCGCGGCCGGCCCCGCTCGAGGTCCCGCTGCCACCCGCTGTCGCGCTGCACCACCCCCTCCTCCTCGGCCGCGACGCCGAGCTCGAGGCGCTGGAGGCCGTACGTGAGCTGAGCCGCACCGAGGGCGCGCAGGTGGCTCTGGTGTCGGGTGATGCAGGAATCGGCAAGACGAGCCTCGCGGTCACGGCTGCGCGCGCAGCGGCCGACGACGGGGCGCTGGTCCTTCACGGGCGCTGTGACGAAGACGGAATCGTGCCGTTCGGACCGTGGGTCGAGGCCCTCGGACACGTGATGGCGCACCTGGACGACGACGCGGTCGGCCGGACCGTGCTCGACGGCGGTCCCGAGCTCGCCCGCCTGCTGCCCGACCTGAGACGGCGTCGGCCGGACCTCGCGTCGCCGGTCGCCGTGGAGCCGGACACCGAGCGGTGGCGCCTCTTCGAGGCGGTCTCGACGACGATCGGGCTGCTGGCCGCCAAGAACCCGGTACTGGTCGTGGTCGACGACGTGCACTGGGCCGACCGCTCGACCCTGCTGTTGCTGCGGCACCTGGTCCGGTCGCGTAGGCAGGACGCGCTCACGGTGATCGTCACGTGTCGGGAGCTGGAGGTCCCGCGCGACGAGCCGCTCCACGCGGTGCTCGCCGATCTCCACCGGGACGGGGTGCTGACCCGACTCCCCCTGGTCGGTCTCGCCGAGGCCCACGTCGGTGAGCTCGTGACGCGGCGTCGTGGCTCCGGGTCGGACCGCAGCTTCGTCCGAGCGCTCTTCGAGGAGACCGAGGGCAACCCTTTCTTCGTCGAGGAGATCCTGCGCAACCTCCCCCGTACGACGGGGGCCGAGCCGGAGCGGTTGCCCGAGGGCTTCGACGTGCCGCAGCGGGTCCAGGACGTCGTGCGCCGACGACTGGGCCGGCTCCCGGGCACGGTGCGCAACACCCTCGTGCTGGCCTCGGTGGTCGGACGCGAGTTCGATATCTCGGTCCTCGAACGACTCACCGAGCTGTCCGACGGGGCGCTCCTGGACGCGCTGGACGAGGCCGTCACGGCATCGATCGTGGAGGAGACGGGCGTCGGCCGGTACTCCTTCGCGCACGCGCTGATCCGGTCCGCCCTCTACGACGGGCTGTCCCGGACCCGGCGGGCGCGGTTGCACATACGTGTGGCTGCCGCACTCGAGGCCCTCCCGGGACCGGCCGTTCGGTCGCGCGCCGGAGAGCTGGCCTTCCACTACCTGGCCGCGGCCGACCCTGCGTACCTGGACCGTGCGATCACGTGCGCGCGGCAGGCGTACGCGGAGTCGATGGAACAGGTCGCCTACGGTGAAGCGGCGGCGACGGCGCGCCGCGCGGTCACGGCGCTGGAGGCCGCCGATCGCGGTGGTCAGGACCTGCTCGGCCTGCTGCTCGACCTGGGTGAGGCGCTGTCCCGCGGCGGCGACATCGAAGCGGGTCGCGAGGCCTTCGCCCGGGCGGCCGAGGTGGCCCGGGCCATTGGTGACCCCGCGGCTCTCGCGATCGCGGCGCTCGGCCTGGCCGGGCCGTCCTGGCGCACCTTCGGCCAGGTGGACGAGCCGGCGGTCGACCTGCTCGACGAAGCACTGGCCCGACTCGGTGACGACGAGCCTGCGCTCCGGGCCGCCGTGCAGGCGCGACTGGCCATCAAGCTCTACTTCGCCGACCAGCCCGAGCGGATGGGCCGGCTCACCCAGGACGCCCTGGCGGGGGCTCGGGCGCTCGACGACCCGGAGGTCCTGGCCGCAGCCCTCGAGGCGCAGCTGTGGGCGGCCTGGACCCCCGACGGCGTCGAGGAGCGACTCCGTACGGCCCACGAGCTGCTGGCACTCGCCGAGAGCCAGCGCCGCCCGGAGCTGGCGGCCGTCGCGCGACGCTGGCGCGTCGTCGCCCTGATGGAAACCTGCCGGGTGGCCGACGCCGACGCGGAGGCCGAGCTGCACGCTCGCGCGGCGCGGGACCTGAGGCTGCCGTACGAGCTGATGTACGTGGCCGTCTTCGCCACGGCCAAGGCGATCCTGCAGGGCCGCTTCGACGACGCGAGGCGCGAGTCGGCGGCGGTGGCGGACTACGGCGACCTGCGCGGGGGTGCCGACGCCCTGCAGTTCGCCGGCGTCCACGCCGTGTCACTTGCTCGCGAGGACGGGCGGATGAACGAGGTCGTAGAACCGATCCGCGAGTTCGCTGCCAGGTACCCCTCGCTCAAGGCCTGGCAGTCCGCCCTCGCCCTGGCCCTGGCCGAGTCCGACCGCGGCGACGAGGCGCGGGTCGAGCTGGACCGAGTCTGGCCGCCGGACGAGCAGGTGCCCTTCGACGCGGTGTGGATGCCGGCCGTGGTCCTGCAGGCGCTGACCGTGTTGCGGTTGGGACTGCCCGAACGCTGCGCCTACCTGTACCGGCTCCTCCGGCCGTACGCGGGCCGGGCCGTGGTCATGGGCGCCGGCGGAGCCATCTGGGGCACCGTCAACCTCCACCTCGGTGGCCTCGCGGCCGGCAGTGGGCAGTTCGAGCCCGCACTGGGGCACCTGGGGAATGCCGTCGAGGAGTTGCGGGCCATGGGCGCTGACCGGCTGACCGCCCTCGCCGAGCAGGCGCGAGACGGGCTGCTCGCCTCGCTCTCCGCGGCGTCGGATCGGGGCTGACGGTCGTCGGGCGGTCCGGTCGGCGGCAACTGTCCGCGGTCACGTCAGGCGACTTCCTCCCCCGACAGACCCCGACACCCTCCCCTCCACGACGACTCGGCACCGCCGGCCGGGAGGAGCCGAGGAACGGGCGAGACCCGACAGACTGGAGCACCGCGGCAGTCAGCGACCCGGCCCGTTCGCCGAGGCAGTGGTGATCCGATGCCGACCCAGCCGGGTCGGAGCGAGCCGACGACCCGTCAGCTCACTGGGCTAGCGCCGCCCTCCACCCAGCAGGCCACCGAGCAGGTCGGTGATGGATCCGCCACCCGACGACCCTCCGCCGGGTCGGGCGGCCCCACCGCCGAGGAGACCGCCCAGGAGGTCGCCGATGTCGGGGGCGGCTGCCGACCCCTGGGGTGCCTTGGCAGAACCGCCGCCGGCGCCCGAGAGCTGCTTGGCCAGGTAGGACATCACGATCGGGGCGAGGAGGGGGAGGAGCTTGGCCACCAGACCACCGCCGACGCCGCCCTGGCCCGGACCGGCAAGTCGGTTGACGACGGCCTCGCGCTGGCCACCGAAGACGTTGCTGACGATCTTGTCCCCGTCGACGACGTCGACCTCGTTCAGGTCGACGCCACCCTCGACCAGCTGCGGATCGTGCTGGCGCACGGCTCCGGCGAGTGACGCCGCCCCGCGGGGATCCTGGGCATTGGCACCCATACCGCCGAGGAGGGCTGGAAGGGCCTGGCGGGCGGCCTGCTCTGCGGTGCCCTCGTCGACGCCGAGCTGGGCAGCCAGCCGGTTGAGCGGGATCTGGGCGATGATGTCGTCGACGGCAGTCATGCCTGCGGCCCTCTCTCCATCGGCTGCTCCGGCGCAGCGGCTGGCGCGAAGCGTAACCGTTCATGGCGGTGGACGGCCTGCCGACGACGTTGGCCACCCGAAGCGGGCGGGCGGTCAGGCGAACGCCGCCAGACCGCCGAGCCCCACGTAGACGCTTGCCGTAGTCCGGTCGACACGACGCCGGCTCGCGACCGAGCGGGCGAGGCGCCCGGAGAGACCCCCGGCAACCACCGCGTACGTACCGTCGGTCACCGCAGCGAGGGCCACGAAGAGCAGGCCGAGCACGAGCACCTGGCCGCCCACCGGACCCCGGCTCGGGTCGATGAACTGCGGCAGGAAGGCGAGGAAGAACAACCCGGTCTTGGGATTGAGCAGGTCCACCATCACCCCGTCGCAGAAGAGTCGCAGGCGGGAGGCAGCCGGGGTCACCGAGTCGGCCGCCGTGATGGGCTCGTGACGCCGACGTACCTGACGCACGCCCATGCCGACGAGGTACGCCGCGCCGGCGTACTTGACGATCGAGAAGGCCACCTCGGAGGAGGCCAGCAGCGCGGTCAGACCCACGGCCGCCGCGGCGACGTGGACGAGCGCGCCCGTCTCGATGCCGAGCATCGAGGTCAGGCCCGCGGCGCGGCCGTGCTCCAGGCTGCGAGCCACGACGTAGACGACGGACGGGCCGGGCACGACCAGGAGCGCCAGGGTGGCGGCGGCGAAGACCAGCACGGTCGATGTGGAGGGCATGACCGCCAGCCTCCGGGGCGACCGTTCGCCCAGCGTTCGGCCACCGTGAGACTTCCGCGAGATCCTCGGCGGGGGGCGCGACACTGGCTCTGTGACCGATCCCTCCAGCAACGCAGCGACCGACACCGGTCCCGACACTCCTCCGGACCCGCTGACCGACCTGGGCGGCGCGACGGCCGTGGTGACGGGCGCAGCCAGCGGAATCGGGCGGGCTCTTTCCGAGCAGCTGGCGCGCCGAGGCGCCCGTCTCGTGCTCGCCGACCTCGACCACGACGCGCTGACCCGGGTCGCCACCAGACTGCGTGCGACACCCGTGGCACTGGATGTGGCGGACCCGGCCGGCAACGAGCGGCTCGCCGAGATCGCGGGACCCGCACGGCTGGTGTGCCTGAACGCCGGTGTGATCAGCTCGCATCCCGGCCCCGTGTGGGAGGCACCTCCCGCGGAGTGGCGCCGGGTCGTCGACGTCAATCTCGGCGGTGTGGTCAACGGGCTGCGAGCGTTCGTGCCTCGGATGCTCGCGTCGGGAGAACGCCACGCGATCCTCGTCACGGCCTCACTGGCCGGGCTGGCGACCTGGCCCGGCGGCGGGCCCTACGCAGCGTCCAAGCACGCCGTCGTCACCGTGGCCGAGCAGGCCGCCATGGCGCTCGCGGGCAGCCGGGTGTCTCTGACGGTGTCGTGCCCGGCGCTCGTGCGAACGGGCATGTCGCAGGTCGGGGAGGATCCGGCGGACGTGGCCCGACAGGCGCTCGACGCGGTGGCACGCCGCGCATTCCTCGTGACGCCGCGCGAGTGGAGGGAAGCGGTACGACAGCGCGGCCGGCGGCTCGCCGCGGGCGACGTGCCACAGCCGCCACAACCCGGCTGACCGACCCCGACGCGGCACTCCCCAGGGCTCCCTCACGCGGCGCTCGCGGACACGGCGGCCGTGGGACGGCGGACCCATGCCACCACTACGACGATGGCTGGCACCGTCCACAGCAACAGCCGCAGCACCCCGCCGTGCCGGTCCGACAGCCCGCCATGCCGGTCCGGCGTTCCGTCGCGTCCCGCCCGCAGCCTGTCCAGCAGGTAGCCGCGCCAGCCGGGCTCTTCTGCGAGACCGGCCGCCAGCGCGAACGCAACGATCCCGAGGAGCCCCGACGGCCTCCAGCCTCTCGAGCCCGCCGAGCGCCCGGTCGCCCCCGATGCCCGCCAGTCCCTTCCCGCCACGACAACCGCCGGCCCCGCAGACGCGACGATGACCACGAGCCACCACCGGGGATCGACCGAGCGAGCATCGACGACCCGCCGCCAGAAGGCCCGCTGCGCGGATACCGCGACCGTCCGGCGCAGCAGAAGCGCCGCCGCCAGCGCGGGACCGAGGCCGGCGAGCAGCCGGGGCACCAGGACCGCCGGTCCCTCCGCGACCCAGGCGGCCCCCAGCAGCGACCACGACCACGCGTACGTGAGGAGGAGGAAGAGCCCGACGCGCCGCGCCACTCCGAGCCCCCGCCGCACCACCCGGGGCCCCGCTAGTCCGGCGGGTCCTGCAGCACGGCCAGCACCACGCGCAGGACCAGGACGGCACCCGCGGCAAGGCCCGCGTAGCCCAGTACGTGCACGAGCGGCGTCGACTCGAGCAGCAGTGGACCCGCCTCGGAGAGCAGGAGCAGCGCCGAGACCGCGCCCAGCGCCGCGCCCAGGAAGGCGAGCACCCCGCGGTTGGCCAGCCGGGTGACGACGGCGACGTCGCGCGGGTCCGACAGGTGGCTCGTCCGGGTCCGCAGCTCGCCGCGCTCGACGAGCGTGGCGATCCGGTCGAGGTGGTACGGGGCGCGCAGCAGCACCGGAGCGAGCCGCTGCACCTCGTCCCTGGCCGCACCACCGAGGGCGGACGGCTCGAGCCGTGCAGCCACGAGGTCGCGGCCCACCCGCTCGGCGGCCGTCATCAGGGCGTACCCCGGCGCGAGCGTCCGCAGGGCGCCCTCCAGCGTGACGAGAGCCCGGAACATCGTCGTCGTCGACGGGGGCAGCCGGATCCCGAACCGCGTCGTCACGGCCAGGACCTCGCTCAGCGCCGCGGCGTCGGGGGGGCGCCCGCCGTCGAGGTGCTGAGCCATGAACCGGGCCAGGGAGCGGTCGAGCGCGTAGACGTCGAGGTCGGCGGGCGCGGACGCGACGACGAGGACCGCCTCCCGCAGCAGCACCGGGTCGCGGTCCCGCAGCGCCCTCAGCATCGTGCTCGCGGACGACCGCTCGAAGGCGTCCAGACGTCCGGTCGCCCCCAGGTCGAGCAGCCCGAGCCGACCGTCGTCGAGCAGGAAGACGTTGCCCGGGTGCGGGTCGGCGTGGAACCGCTCTCCCCCGAGCATCGCAGTGAGCTCGGTCCGCAGCAGCACGTCGGCGAGCCCCGTGCGCTCCTCCTCGCCGGTCGGGACGAGCTGCCCCACGCTCACACCCCTGAGCCGTTCGGTCACGAGGACGCGGCCGGAGGAGAGCTCCTCGTGGACGACGGGCACGTGGACCCGCGGCTCCTCGGCGAGGCCAGCCGCGACCTCGACCGCGTTGCGCGCCTCCACCCGGTAGTCCAGCTCCTCCCGCAGCCGCTCGCCGAACTCCTGGGCCAGCGCCACGACGCCGTAGGCCCGCCCCCATTCCGTACGGGACTCGGCCAGGCGGGCGATACGGCGCACGATGGCCAGGTCGCGCTCGACGACGTCGGCGATGCCCGGCCGCTGCACCTTGACGACCACGTCGGCTCCACCGGGAAGGCGTGCACCGTAGACCTGCCCGAGCGAAGCCGCTGCGATGGGCTCCCAGTCGAAGGCGGCGAAGACCTCCCCCACCGACCGCCCCAGCTCCGCCTCCAGCACGGCGCGGATGTCCTCGGGCGAAGCGGGGGCCGCGTTCTCCTGCAGCATCGCCAGCTCCTCGGCCGCCGCGAGCGGCAAGATGTCCACCCGCGTCGAGAGCAGCTGGCCCAGCTTGACGAAGATTCCTCCCGCCTCCTCCAGGCCCTGCCGCGCCCGTCGGGCGCGCTCCACGACCGGCTCGGTGACATCTCCCGTCTGGGCGGAGCGGCGGACCTCCAGCCCGAGAGCGCCCCCGAACCCGTGCCGGACCGCGATCCGCGTCACCTCGGCGAACCGTCGCGTCACGGCGAGACGGCGTCGTACGGCGCGGAGCGGGCGGGGCACGGCCAGTCGCGGTGCGACGGGGGCGGCGGGTCCGCGCACGGCGAGTAGCTCCAGTGCGACGACGGCGACCATCACGAGGGCGACCGTGAACGCGGTCGCCACCAGACCGAATGCCGGGGATTCCGGGTCCTCGACGAGGGAGGCCGCGGCGGCCAGGCCGAGTGCGTAGCCGGCGACTCCGGCGACGAGCGTGGTCCGCACGGTGACCCGCCGTGCGCCGAGCAGCCGCCGGGCCACCCAGGCGAGCAGGAGCACCCAGGGCAGCGCGCTCAGCACCACCCACGGGGAGCGGAAGCTCTCGAAGATCTCCATGGGGCACCACCTCGACCCTTCCGGCGCCCCACTGCAGAGGACAGGGCCACAGGTCCCGCGTCACCGCCGGACCGTCCCGGTGCGCCTGCCCCGGGCAGGCCGAGGCCCCCGCCGCGATGCGGCGAGGGCCTGCGGGTCAGCGCCCGTACGGGTGGGTCAGGTCGGGCGTTCGGCGGGTGGAGCCTCCGCCCCGAACCCCGGGTCCGACCCGGTCGTCGTCGTGTCGCCCGAGGTACCGGACCCGAACATCGAGCTGGACGGCACCTCGTTGTCGGCGGTGAAGCCCGTACCAGCCTCGCCGGTCTCCGCTCCGCCCTCCCCCCCGGTCCGCCGCTTGTCGACCTCGTGCCGGGCGGTGTCCATCGCGTGACGGGCCTGCAACTTGGCGTTGTCGGCCGCCTCGCGGACCTGCCGCTTGGCGTTCGGGTTCTCGTCGAGCCACTTCTTGGCCCCGTACGCGGCGGCGCCCAGGACCGCCAGCCTCAGGAGCTTCATGAGGTCACCTCCGTTGTCGTCTGCTCGGCACGACATACCCGGTGCGGGCCGGCGGGGAACGTCGAATCCGCACGAGATCGCGTCGTCCTCACTGCAGCAGGGACGCGACCATGGCGCCGACCGTGAAGGCGGCGCACAGGACCCACACCAGGGTGGGCAGGCGGCTGGTCACCGGGAGGCCTCCCTCAACCGACGACGACGTCGTCGCCGTCCACGCTGACGGGCACGGGCGGAAGCGGGGCGGGGGCCGGTCCCCGGACGACGGCCCCGGTGACCGCGTCGAAGACGCTCCCGTGGCAGGGGCACGAGATACCCCCGTCCACGACACCGGAGACCAGGCACCGCTGGTGGGTGCAGACGGCCGAGAAGGCACGGACCTCGCCCTGCTCGTCCCGCGTGACCACGACCTGCTCGGCCTGGAGGACCACCCCGGTCCCGGCCGGGAGGTCCGAGAGCGCCACGACGGTGCCGTCGCCGCCCCCGCTCGCGTACTCACTGCCGGCCCCCGCCTCCGGCGCCCGGTCGTCGTCCCAGGCCCGCATCGCGACGAAGCCGGTGACGGCCGCGACGGCAGCCGCCCCGGTCGTGAGCAGCCCGCGCCTCGTCGGGTCGGCCCTGGGGTCGGCCGTGGGGTCGCTCGTCGTCACGCTGGCTCCTCTCCGGTCAGGTCAGGGGTACGCCGGGGCGGGTCAGGTACCACAACGCGGCGCCGAACCAGAGGACCGCGATCAGCGTCACCAGGACCCCGCCCAGCAGCGGCACCGTCCAGCCGGGGAGGCCGCGCACACGCAGGGCGAGCATCTTGGCGGCGAAGGCGCCGTAGAAGAGGCAGCCGGCCACCGAGTGCATCACGGTGCGGACCGAGTCGTCCGCGAAGCCGAGGGCCCAGACGCAGTGGAAGCCGACCGGCAGGGTCAGGACGAAGGCCGTGGTGCCGCTCCACCGGTGCAGCGGCGTGACCCAGGGCGGGACCGGACCGTGGGCACTCGGCAGCCGTCCCCACATCCGAGCCGCGCTGAGTGCCTGCACGACCGCCAGGACGACCGCCCCGCTCGTGAGCCAGGTCTTCAGCGGCAGCATGCCAGAGAAGCCGAGGGTGAAGATCGTGCGGCCGTCGCCGGGAGAGACCCGAGCGTAGGCCGCCAGGGCGGCGGCCACGGCCACACCCAGCAGACCCACCACGGCCAGCGGGTAGGCCGAGCGCGCCGGGAACGGAACCGTCCCCCGGGCATCCGCGGTGTCCGGCTCCACCCGTCCCCCTCACCCTCGCCCCTTGCCCTCGCCCCTCGCACGAGCTGTCCTGCTGGCAGGTTCGTCCTCGCCGGCCGCACTGACAAGCCCTACTAGCCTCGCCGGATGCGGTCCGGGCGAGGGAGCAGGCATGGGTGAGATGAAGGACCGGATGCTCGCCGGCCTGCCGTACATCGCGAACGACCCCGACCTCCGGGCCGACGCCCTGCGGGCCCGGAAGCTCGAGCAGCGCTACAACACCTGGCCGGCCGACGACCCGGCCGGGAGGGATGGCGTGCTGCGCGAGCTGCTCGGCGTCTGCGGTGAGTCGGTCGCCGTGCGCCCGCCCTTCCACGTGGACTACGGCTGGCGCATCAGCATCGGTTCGGGGACCTTCGTGAACTTCGGGGGTGTCTTCCTCGACGTGGCGGAGATCAGGATCGGCGCGGACGTCCAGATGGGACCGCACGTCCAGCTGCTCACGCCCATGCACCCGCTGGACCCCGCGGAGCGCCGGGCGGGGTGGGAGTCCGCCGAACCGATCGCGATCGGCGACAACGTCTGGCTGGGGGGCGGGGTCGTCGTGTGCCCTGGTGTCACCATCGGCGCCGACACGGTCGTCGGAGCGGGCGCGGTCGTGACCTCGGACCTGCCGGAGGGCGTCGTCGCCGTGGGCAACCCCGCCAGGGTGATTCGCTCGGTGCCCTGACCGCGGCTCCGGGAGCTCTCGCTCCACGGAGGGCGTGCCCGGTGTCGTGCGCTCCCGAGTTCCAGGCGGCGCCCGGCGTAGCCGGCCGTCAGGCCGCCGCCGTCAGGCCGCCGCCTCGTTCTCCACCCATGACGGCCCGCCCTTGAGTCGAGGGACCAGGTGCTCGGTCGTCGGTCGGCGCAGGTGGTCGAAGGGGTTGCCGCACCACACGCACCGGGCACCGTCGCGCTCGAGTGCCGCCAGGCGGCGCGCCGCCCGTCCCGGCTGGTCGCCTGACGGTGCCATGCCACCGAGTGTGCCCCAGGAACAGCCCGCGGCCGAGCGATGCGCATGACCAGCCGGACCCCGGGCTCCGGCCCGGTTCGGTGGGACGTGGGGCGGCGTGACCGACGGGGCGGCGTGGGAGCAGTCCGGCCGCGAGGTCGAGGACGGCTGCTCGAGGTAGTCATACCAACTCGTCCGCCCACGGCAACGGCATGGGCTCCACCCCTGGCGGCCGGGCGGCGGTCGACCTCGTCGGTGAGGGCCAGGACCGACCACACGCGGACGGCGATGTGCCCCCTCGGTCTCCCGTACGATCCGCCACCATGCCCCACCCGGAAACCCAGCCGGAGACGTGGCCGGACATCTATCCGGACCACGCCGTCCCGCACCACGCGGTGGCGGCCTATGCCCGGGACGGGGTGGTCCTGGTCCGGGGCCTCCTCGACGCCGACGAGGTCGCCCTCGCTGCCCGGGCCGTCGACCGGGTGCTCGCGGAGCCGTCGCCCCTGGCCCAGGTCGCCAGCGCCCCGGACGACCCGGGTCGCTTCACCGAGGACTTCTGCCGATGGACCGAGATCCCCGAGATCGAGCGTCTCGCGCGACACTCCCGCGCACCGCAGGTCGCAGCCGCCCTGATGGCCACCCCGTCCGTACGGCTCTACCACGACCACGTCCTCGTCAAGGACGGCGGCACGAGGCAGCGCACGCCCTGGCACCAGGACCAGCCGTACTACAACGTCGACGGGCGGGGCACCAGCGCCTGGATCCCGGTCGATCCCGTCCCTGCCGCCGGGTGCCTCGAGATGGTCGCCGGCACGCACCGGGGGCCCTGGCTCATGCCCAGGACCTTCATGACGGGCGAGGCCAAGTGGTTCCCCGAGGGCTCGCTCGCCGAGCTCCCCGACATCGAGGCGAACCGCGGCGCCTACGACATCCGCCGATACGAGATGCAGCCCGGGGACGCGATCTTCTTCGACTTCCTCACCGTGCACGGCGCGCCCGGATTCCCCTTCCGGGGCCGGCGCCGCGTCCTGTCACTGCGCTACCTCTCCGCCGAGGCCCGCCACGCACCGCGCCGGTGGCGCACCTCCCCGCCGTTCGACGGACTACGTGACGAGCTCCCGGAGGGGGCGCCGCTGGACCACGCCCTCTTCCCCCAGGTCTGGCCGGGCCCCTGAGCCGGAACCTGGCCCGGCGGAGCGCGTGCCTGCGTCCGGGTGGGCCTGGCCGCGGCTACGGTGGACCTGCGCACCGACCGGCGACACGTGTGGGGGACCGTGCCAAAGAAGAAGCGTCGCAGGAAGCCCGCGACCCATCCCAGGCAGCACCCCGGGTATCACGCTCCCGCATCGACGACAGTTCCGGACGACGACAGCGGGCCGCTGATGCCCGACGTCCGGGAACTCCTCCAGGAGGACGAGCCGCTCGGACTGCTCCAGCTGACGAGCGGCCTACTCAGCGTGCTCGACGATCGCACCCGCAGCCCCTTCTTCCAGCCGGAGGACGAGCTGCCGGACCTCTCCCTCGGCGACCTCGTGACGTCCTTCCTCGAGATCCGCCGTCACGAAACGACAGCACTGCTGACCGTCCTCGGCCACCTGGTGGGCGACGACCTGCTGGCCCGCCGGATCCGCCGCGAGCTGGCGACCCGGCGCGACCCGATGCCCGACTGGCTGACCTACCTGGAGCCGCTCACGGTCGGGCGCGCCGTCCTGATGAGCGACGTCCTGGGCGACGGCGACAACGTCACCCTCGGGGCCCGCACGGGCGCGGGCGACGACCTGACCGTCGTCGTCTACATCGACCACAACCTCGGCACGGTCGTCAAGGACGCCTTCGTGGTACCTGCGCCCGTCGAGACCATCCTCGACATGGCGGAAGAGGCCGCCGCGGGCGAACCCACCGTACTCCTCTCGGAGCTGGCCACGGCCGACGCCCGGGCCCGCATCGCCGAAGCGGTGGAGCAGGGAGCCCGCACCGTTCCCCCGCTCGAGACCGACACCTGGCCGATGGTGCGTCCGCTGGTCGAGTGGGTGGTGAGGCACCTGCCCGAGGGCGGGGAGGGACACACCCACCCGGAGTGGGACTGGGATGCCCGCCACAGGCTCGAGGACGAGTTCGCCCGGTCAGAGCACGCGGCGCACCTGACCGAGGAGGACCGGCAGCTCGTCGGCGCGCTCGTCTGGTTCGCCTGCGAGCAGGGTCCGGGCGACCCGCTGCGCTGGAGCCCGGTGTCCGTCGAGATCCTGCTCGTGGACTGGCTCCCGGCGCACGTCGTGGCCGACGCCGACCACCTCGCCCGGGTGCCCGAGGTCCTGCGGCACTTCATCCGCTTCAGCCACGCACGTCAGGGGATCGCGCCCGACCGGACCAGCGAGACGCTCGACGCGGTCGACCGCTTCGAGCCGGCCCTGCGGGCGGCCGTCGCGGCATCCGAGGCGGGCCCGACCGGGTCCACCGAGCCACGCGGGCACCACCTGCTCGGTCTCCCACCGGTGGTACGCGCCCGGCTGGCTGCCCACGTCCACGGAGTGCTCGTCAACGCGGTGGGCCGGGAGCACCTGGCGGACCTCGACGCCAGCCCGCTGCCGGAGGAGCCGCTGGACCTCTCGCGGATCCCGGAGGACGTCCACGGGGCCGTGCAGGCGGTTGCCGACCGGATCGCGGCCGGCTGCGCCGACCTGCTCGACGACGAGTTCCGTACGGCCGGCCTGCGTCTGCTGGCCGACATCGCCGCCGCGGACCCGGTGGCCTTCCGCGGGCGTGCCCGGGCCGACACGGCGGCCGCCGCCGTCCTCTGGATCGCCCTCAAGGTCAACGCGGACGTCAACCGGTACGGGGGAGCCTGCACGGTCCGCGAGCTGGGTGACTGGTACGGGATCAGCAACCCCAGCCGGAGGGCGGGCCGCTACCTCGCCGCGCTGGGGAGGACCGAGCCGGACAAGTACGACGTGCAGCTCGGCACGCCCCGCTACCTGGTCTCCGGATCCCGCCAGGAGCTGGTCGAGATCCGCGAGGTCTACGGGTTCTGAGGCCAGGACACCGCCAAGGCCGTCGACGGTCGGCCTACCATGGCGGGGTGACGACACGTGCGCAGCGGTTCCGCCGCTCCCGGCCGCCGAGCGGTCGCGGGAGCGCCTACCTGATCGTCTAGAAGCCTCGCGACACGGCAGCCGGGAGCGGACCCGTCCCCCGTCACTCCCACCGCCGCGAGGACCACCGTGAAGACCATCGGACCTACCGGACACGCCACCCGACACACCACCGGGCAGACTCCCGGACGCACCACCGGGCAGACCCCCGGACGCACCACCGGGCAGACCCCCGGACGCACCACCGGGCAGACCGTCAGACACTCCACCGGGCACGCCACCCTCTCGCCGGACGAGATAGCCTCGGCTCTCCGCCTCCGCGACCTCACCGACCCCGCCGCGGGGCCGCACGCCCTGCAGCTCCTGCTGGATGACGCCGTCTGTGCGCTGGCCGACCGATGGGGCTCGACAGTCCGGGTCCGGCGGCCTGGGCCACTCGTCCCCGTCGAGGACAACTACGACCGGCTCGGCTACGACGGCGCGTCCGTCACGAGGGACAGCCGATACTCCCGCTACGCCGGCGACACCGTCATGCTGCGCAGCCACACCTCGGCAGGGATCCCCCCGGCGCTGCGCGAGCTGGCCCGCGACCCGGCCCCGCCCTCCGACACCCTGCTGGTGCTGCCCGGTCTCGTGCACCGCCGGGACGTCGTGGACCGGCTGCATGTCGGCACTCCCCACCAGGTCGACCTCTGGCGCCTGGTCCGCGGCCATCGCACGACGCCACGGGACCTCCGGGGCATGGTCGAGTCGCTCGTCGCCGCGGTGCTGCCGGGTGCGCGGTGGCGGACGACCCCTACCGCCCACCCGTACACGAGCGGCGGTCTCCAGGTCGACGTCGCGACCGGCGACGGGTGGGTGGAGGTCGCCGAGTGCGGGCTCGCGGCGGGCCACGTCCTGGCGGCAGCCGGGCTGGACCCGGCCCGGTGGAGCGGGCTTGCCCTCGGCATGGGTCTGGACCGCGCGCTCGTGCTCCGCAAGGACCTGCCCGACATCCGCCTGCTGCGCGCCTCCGACCCCAGGATCGCCGGTCAGATGCTCGACCTCGCGCCGTGGCGCCCGGTCTCGACGATGCCGCCCGTGCGGCGGGACCTCTCCCTGGTCCTCGACCCGCCCGTCGACCCCGAGCTGCTCGGCGATGCCGCCCGCCAGGCGCTCGGGCCCGACGCCGAGGTGCTCGAGGACCTGTCCGTACGGGCCGTGACGCCGCACGATCGGCTGCCCCGCCACGCCCGGGAGCGCCTCCGCATCCGGCCGGGTCAGGTCAACGTGCTCCTCCGCGTCGTGCTGCGTGCCCTCGACCGCACGCTGACCGACGACGAGGCGAACTCCTTGCGCGACCGCCTGTACGGGGCGCTGCACCGAGGCCCGGTCATGGAGTGGGTGACCCCGCCCGGCGCGTGAGGACTAGGCCCCGGCGGTCGGCAGCTTCAGGTCCACCCGCACACCGAGGAGGCGGACCGGGCGGTCGAGCTCGAAGCGGTCGAGGGCGGCCAGGGCCGCGGCGACGACGTCGGCCGGGTCGGCCGTCGGCGCCGGGAGCGTGACCGCGCGGGTGCGGGTCCAGAAGGTGGCCGTACGCACCTTCACGGCCGCCCGGACGACGACGCGCCCCTCGGCCACGACCTGCTCGGTGAGCTCCCGGGCGAGGTCCTCGACCCAGTGGTCCAGCTCCGCCCGGTCGGCGACGTCCTCGGCGAAGGTCGTCTCGCGGCTCCGCGACCGCGGTACCCACGGCTCGGTGTGGACGCGGGCGTCGCCCTGTCCGCGGGCGAGCCGGCGGAACCAAGGGCCCATGGTCGGACCGAAGCGCGCGACGAGGGCTTCCCGGTCCGCCGCGGCGAGCTCGGCCACGGTGTCCAGGCCGAGCTCGTGCAGCTTGGCCGCCGTCTTCGGTCCCACGCCCCAGAGTGCCGGCGTGGGCCGCCCGCCCATGACGTCCGGCCAGTCCTCCGTCGTGAGCCGGCGCACCCCCGCCGGCTTGGCGAAGCCGGTCGCCGTCTTGGCCTGCAGCTTGTTGTGGCCGATCCCCACCGAGCAGGACAGCCCGGTCCGCTCCACAACCGTGCGCCGCACCTCCTGCGCCAGCCCCTCGGGGTCGTCGGACCGGGCCCCCAGGAAGGCCTCGTCCCAGCCGAGCACCTCGACCTGGACCGGCAGGTCGCGCAGCACCGCCATGACCTCGGCGGACGCCTCCTCGTACGCCGGTCGGTCGGACGGCAGGAAGACGGCCTCCGGGCACCGGCGATGGGCCTGCCGGAGCGGCATCCCGGCGCGCACGCCCGCGGCCCGGGCCTCGTACGACGCGCTGGCGACGACTTGCCGACGCGCCGTAGGGTCGCCGGATCCGCCCACGACCACGGGCCGCTCACGCAGCTCGGGGTGCCGCCGCACCTCGACGGCCACGAGGAACTGGTCGAGGTCGACGTGCAGGACCCAGTCCCGCGAGGTCATGCGGGGCATGATCCCCGACTAGGGTCCCCGTCGTGCTCCACGTCCACCGCGCCGAGCGCGCCGACCGGCTCGTCGACGGCCTGGCCGCGCTGCTGGCCGGGCCGGCGGCCGATCCCTTCGCTCCCGAGGTCGTCGCCGTGCCTGCCAGGGGGGTCGAGCGCTGGGTGACCCAGCGGCTGTCCCACGTGCTGGGGGCGGGGCCGCGGGGGGCCGATGGGGTATGCGCGGACGTGCTCTTCCCCCACCCGTCCCGACTGGTCGCCGAGGTCGTGGCGCGCGCGGCCGGCATGGAGCCCGACGACGACCCCTGGGATCCGGATCGGGTGGTGTGGCCGCTGCTCGACACCGTCGACGCGTACGCGCCGGAGCCGTGGTGCCGCGCGCTGGCCGGGCACGTCGGCGTCGATCCCGACGACCCGCGGCCGCACCGCCGCGGCCGCAGGCTCTCGGCCGCCCGCCATCTGGCAACGCTCTACGACTCCTACGCCGCCCACCGACCGGGGATGCTCACCGACTGGCTCGCCGGCCACGACACCGACGGTGCCGGGGCCGACCTCCCCGACGACCTGCGCTGGCAGGCCGAGCTGTGGCGCCGGCTCCGCGGCACCGTCGGCCTGCCGTCCCGCGCCGAGCGGCTCGGTCCGGCCTGCGAACGGCTACGCACCCAGCCCGGCCTGGTCGAACTGCCCGACCGGCTGTCCGTGCTCTTCCCGACCCGGCTGACCACCGCGCAGCTCCGCGTGCTCGACGCCCTCGCCACGCAGCGGGAGGTCCACCTGTGGCTGCCCCACCCCTCACCCGTCCTGTGGTCCCGGATCTCCCGGTTCGGGACGGGGCCCGGGCCCAACCGCCGCCGGACCGACCCGACCGCCGGCCTCCCCCGCAACCCGCTGCTCGCCGGGCTCGGCCGCGACTCGCGTGAACTCCAGCTCCAGCTGAGCGAGGTCGTCGGGACGGACGAGCACCTCCCCCTCGCCCCCACGCCCGACACGCTGCTGGGGCGCGTCCAACGGGCCGTGCGCGACGATCTCCCGTACGAGGACGCTCCACCGTCGTGGAGCATCGACCCCAGCCTCCAGGTACATGCCTGCCACGGTCCCGAGCGCCAGGTCGAGGTGCTGCGCGAGGTGCTGGTCGGGCTGCTGGCCGACGACCCCTCGCTGGAGCCGCGAGACGTCCTCGTCATGTGCCCGGACATCGAGGAGTACGCGCCGCTGATCTCCGCCACCTTCGGGCTGGCCGACGACCGGGGACCGGGCACCCACCCGGGTCACCGACTCCGGGTCCGGCTGGCGGACCGGGCGCTGCGCCAGACCAACTCCTTGCTGGCGACGGTCGCGGCGCTGCTGGAGCTGGCCGACGCCCGGGTCACCGCCAGCCAGGTGCTCGACCTGGCCGCGTCCCCACCGGTACGACGGCGGTTCCGGCTCACCGACGACAACCTCGAGCGTCTGCACCAGTGGGCCCGCGACGCGGGCGTCCGGTGGGGGCTGGACGCCGGGCACCGTGCGCCGTACGGGCTGGCCACCGTCCCGCAGAACACCTGGAGCACCAGCCTCGACCGCATACTGCTCGGTGCGGCCATGGCGGACGAGGCCGCCGACCCGAGGTGGGTCGGACTGGCGCTCCCCCTCGACGACGTCGACAGCAGCGACATCGGCCTCGCGGGGCGGCTGGCCGAGCTCGTCGACCGCCTCGCGGCAACGCTGACCGAGCTCACCGGTGAGCGGCCGCTGACCGCGTGGCTCGAGACTCTGACCGCCGGCCTGGACCGGCTCACCGAGGTCACGGAGGCGGACGCGTGGCAGCGCGCCCAGGCACGACGGGAGCTGGCCGCGGTCGCGGCGGAGGCGGGAGCCCGGGCCGGGAGCGTCCCGCTCTCGCTGGCCGACCTGCGGGTCCTGCTCGCCGACCGGCTCAGGGGACGGCCGACCCGGGCCAACTTCCGTACCGGTGAGCTGACCGTGTGCTCGATGGTGCCGATGCGGTCGGTGCCGCACCGGGTGGTCTGCCTGCTGGGGCTGGACGACGGGCACTTCCCGCGCACCGTCAGCGTCGACGGCGACGACGTGCTCGCGCGGGAGCCGTGCGTCGGGGAACGGGACCGGCGCAGCGAGGACCGGCAGCTCTTCCTCGACGCGGTGCTGGCGGCTCGCGACCACCTGGTCGTCCTCTACACCGGTGCCGACCCGCGCACCAACGCCCGGCGGCCCCCGGCCGTCCCGGTCGGCGAGCTGCTCGACGCGGCGGACGTCGTGGCCCGGCCGACCGACGGTGGACGGACCCGCGACCACGTGGTGGTCCACCACCCGCTGCAGCCCTTCGACGCCCGCAACTTCGAGGCCGGGCGGCTCGGGGCCCCGGGTCCCTTCAGCTTCGACCGGCAGGGCCTGGCCGGTGCGCAGCGGGCTGCTGAGCCGCGGGACGAGCCGGCACCGTTCCTCGACCCGCCGCTCGACCCGCCGGACGAGTCCGTCGACCTGCCGCTCGACGACCTGGTGGCCTTCCTCGAGCACCCCGCCAAGGCATTCCTGCGCCAGCGGCTCGGCATCACCCTCCTCCGTGACGAAGAGGAGCTCGACGACGACCTCGCGGTGGAGCTCACGGCCCTCGACCGCTGGAGTGTCGGCGAC
Source organism: Jiangellales bacterium (assembly GCA_035462375.1). Taxonomy (GTDB): domain Bacteria; phylum Actinomycetota; class Actinomycetes; order Jiangellales; family Jiangellaceae; genus DASTQL01. The sequence continues at coordinate 64,247 of DATHUJ010000143.1, read as the reverse complement.
CGGCTGCTCCGCGCACGCCTCGGCGGCGCGGACCTGCAGACCTGCCGGGACGCCGAGTGGCGCCGCCAGACGTTGCCGCCCCGGGAGCTCGGCCGGCGGGTGGTCACCGAGGTCGTCGGCCAGGTCGAGCCGCTCGTGGCCGCCGCCGCAGCGGTCCGTACGGGAGCGGGTCGGGCCGTGGACGTCACGGCCGAGGCGGCCGGCCGCCGGGTCGTCGGCACCGTGGGGATCGTGCACGGCAGCACGCTCGTCCGGGCGGAGTTCTCCCGGCTCGCGGCCAAGCACCGCCTCCGGGCGTGGGCGCAGCTGCTGGCCCTGGCCGCCTCGTCGCCGGAGACGTCGTGGACGGCCGTGACCATCGGCCGGGGGTCCAAGGACGGGGTGGCCCGGTCGTGCCTGGGGCCGGTGGACCCGGCGGAAGCCAGTCGGCACCTCGCCGACCTGGTGGCGCTCCGGGCGTCGGGGCTGTGCGCGCCGCTGCCCGTGGCGGTGAAGACCTCCGCGGCCTACGCCGAGGCTCGCGTGGGCGGGATGAGCCCGGCCAACGCGCTGGCGAAGGCCCGGCGCGCGTGGCAGCCGGATCGGTTCGACGGCGAACAGGCCGACCCTGCGCACCGGCTCGTCTGGGGCGACCAGGCGGCCCTGGACCTGTTGGTCGCCGACCCAGGAGCCGGGGACGAGCCGCACCGCTTCGGGGAGCTGGCCCGGCGGCTGTGGGACCCGCTGCTGGCGGCCGAGGACCTCCAGGCCTGAGCCTCTCCGGCCGGTGGCCGCGGGGCCGCGACCACCGGCCGTACCGGAGGTGTCGGCTCAGCCCTCGGCCAGGGCCTCCAGCCACTTGTCCCAGTAGAGCTTCCACTCCCGGACGTCGTCGTGCTCCGGGAGCCGCTCGTGGCTGACGGTCACCTTCGTCCGGCCGTCCGGCTGCGCCTCCAGGGTGAACAGCGCGGTCCCCGGGCCGATGGCCAGCCGGACGTCCTTGGTCGTCTGCCGGGAGCGCAACACCGTCGCGTGGCCGGGGAAGAGGTCGGCCCGGTCGCCCTCGTCGAGCAACATGGCCCGGAGCTCGGCCGCGTCGACCCGGACGGTCCGCGACTTGCCGGCCGTGAACGTGCCGTCGGGCCGCTGATAGGGGAGCCGGCGCCCGGTGATGCGCTCCCAGCCGACCGTCACCGTCTGGGCCCACCAGCCGGGGACCCCGTGGTGCTCGCGGACGTGAGCCGCCACGGCAGTGTGCCCGTCCGCGTGGCCGGGCCAGGCGTCGATGAGGTCGCACCAGTCATCCCAGCCACGGCCGGTGGCCTCGCGCACGCCCTCGTCGCTCATCTCCGGCTCGGCCACCCACTGTCGCCGCCGCTGGTGGCCGGCCTGCTCGAGGAGGACGCGACGAGCCGCGCCATAGCGCTCGCCGGTCTTCTCCATGCGGGCGCGCACGCGACGCTTGAAGGATTCGTGTCGGGTCATGTCACTCGCCTCCGGTGTCCCGGTGCATGCGACGGCAACCCGCGCTTGCCGACGCATGCGAGGACACGTCGGGCGGAACGACCCTGCCGAGCACTCGAGGTCCCCTCTGCCTTCACAGAGTCGGCCGCGCGGGGGCCGAGCGAAGGTCTGGCGTGGCAAGCCGCCGTGGTGAGCGTAGCACCGGGGCCCCCACACCCACCGCTACCTGGCCGCCCGCTGACCGCCCCGCTGACCGCTGGCGGAGACCGCCCGTCACTGGTCCGGACTGACGACCACGACGGCGTCCTTCCCTGGTGATCGGGCCGGTGCCAGGATGCCCATTCGTCGGTGATGTACGAGTGCGGGCCGGTCCGGTCCGACTCCGGTGGCGTCCTGGGACCGGGAGGCGCGGTGACGGGTGCGCTGGGCCTCGCCGCCCGCGGTGCCTGGTGGCGGCGACGCTCGTCGGCCGCGGTGGCCGCCGCCGCGACCGTCAGCGTCGCAGCCGCGTGCGCCGGCCCGCTGTGGGCATCGGCCGCCGACGACTCGACCGCCCTGGCCCGGCTGGAGCAGCTGGACCGCGCGGAGCTGGCCGTCAGCGCTCGGCAACCGGTGACACCCGGCCGACTCCCCGACGGTCTGCCGGCCCTGGACCCGGGGGCGATGGGTCCACCGCAGCCCGGCTCCCTTCGCACCGCCTGGGACGCGGTCCGGCTGCCGGAGCCTGTGCACGGCTGGTACGGGGACCCGGAGGTCCTGGTGACGACCCAGCTGGCCGGGCTGCGGAGGATGGAGGACGACGGACGGCCGGCCGGGGGTCTGCTCGCCGGTCGGACCACGCTGGCCTGGCAGCACGACCAGTGCGAGCTGCTCGACCTGACTCGCGGCCGGTGCGCGCACCCCTGGGACGGGGAGGCGACGCCGGAGGCCACGGTGCCCTACCAGCTCCTCCAGGACCTCGGCATGGACGTCGGCGACCGGCTCCAGGTCACCACGCTGCTGGACGAGCCGGAGCGGGCCGGCACCACGGTGCCCTTCCCCTCCGTCGTGGAGGTCGTCGGCGCCTACCGTGTCCCGCTGGCCGACGACACGCGCTGGCTCGACCCCCGGGTGTTCCGCTACCGGGCGGAGCTCCGTGAGGGCAACCGTGAGGTGCCGCCTCAGCTGCCCGCCGTGCTCGTCCCCTACGAGCTGCTCGACGCCCTGCGTGTGACGACGGTCCAGACGACGGTCCGGCGGACGATCGACGTGTCCGACCGCCGCGCGGCGGACCTGTCGATCCTCCGAGCGGCCCTGGCGGAGCGCCGCGCCACCGCGGAGCGGACGCCGGGCGCTTCCGTCCCCGACGTGCCCGCCGCCGCGGCCGTCGACGCCCTGGAGCCGGAGCGGCAGGCGCTGCGCGGCGTCGTCCTCGTCGTGACCGCCCAGCTGCTGCTCCTGTCGTGGTACGTCCTCTACCTCGTCGTCGCCACCACGACGGCCGCGAGGTCCGACGAGGTCGCGCTGGCCAAGCTGCGCGGGCGGCGGGTCAGGTCCGTCGTCGGACTCACCCTGACCGAGCCCCTGCTGCTGGCCCTGCTCGCGGTCCCGACCGGCGTGCTCCTGGCCTGGCTCGTCACCGACCGGGCCGCCCACGCGGTGCTCCGCCCCGGGACGCCGCTGTTCCCCGACCGTACGGTGGCGGTCGCGGCGGCCGCCGCGCTGGCCGGAGCGGTGCTCGCCGCCCTGATCGCCGCACGCCGGACGCTGGTCCAGCCGGTGCACGAGCAGCTGCGTCGCTCCGCCCCGGCCGGACCGGGTCGCGCTGTCGTGGTCGTCGAGGTGCTGGTCCTCGCGCTCGCCGCCGTCGGGCTGTGGCAGCTGCGCTCCCTGGGGTCGGACGCGCAGACGTCCGGGATCTCCCTGCTCGCCCCCGGACTGGCCGCCGTCGCGGTCGCGCTGGTGTCGGTGCGGGTTCTGCGTTCCCTGGCCCGGCTCTGGACCCGGGCGACGCGGGGGAGGCGCGGGGTGGTGGCCTTCCTCACCGCCCGGCAGGTCGCCCGGCGACCTGCCGCCGCCCGTACGGCGGCGCTCGTCACCGTCTCCTTCGCCGTCACGGTCTTCGCCGTGGCGACGTGGACCGTGGGGCAGTCGCACCTGGAGCGGACGGCACGGCTGGAGGTCGGCGCGCCGGTCGTGCTGACGGTGGAGGCAGCCGGTACGACGGCACTGCTGGAGGCCGTCAGCGCGGCCGACCCGACCGGCCGCCGCGCCATGGCCGCGGAGCTACGCTACCCGGACGAGTCGCTCCGCGACCCGCCACCGCCGCTCCTGGCGGTCGACGCCGACCGCCTGGCGGCGGTGACGCGCCGCCCGGACGGTCAGCGTGACCCGGAGCTGGTCGGGTTGGCCGAGGGCTTGACCCACGAGGGCGTCCCCCCGCTCGACGTCGCGGGGTCGGTCTGGGAGGTCGACGCGGCGTCGCGCGTGGTCGAAGGCCCGCGGCGGCTGCTGCTCCAGGCGCAGGTGCGCTTCGCCGACGGCCGCCGCGGGAACCTGCTCCTGGGCGAGGTCCCCGCGAACCCCGGCACCGTGCGCGCCGAGGTCCCGTGCGAGGAGGGGTGCCGGGTGACCGGGCTGACCCTGCTCCGCGCCCCGAGGGAGGTCGGGAGCATGGCCGGGACCGTGGTGCTCGGCGAATCACGGGTCGACGGAAGGAGACTCGAGACCGGCTTCGACGATCCCGAGGCCTGGCGTCCGGGGCGGGTCGGCGAGCTGGGCTCGCGGGACTCCGTCGAACCGGTCGTCGAGGAGGACGACCTCGCGCTCGTCTTCCGCCTGCTGCCGTCCCAGGTGCCATCGATCGTCCGCGCGGACGTCCCCGCTGCCGCGCCGGCGGTCCTCACCGCGGAGTCGCGGCTCACCCCCTCCTTCGGGCAGCCGGGAACCTTCCGCATCCCCGGCCTGGACGGCGACGACCTGGTCCTCCAGGAGGAGCGGCGCGCCGTGGTGGTCCCGAGGCTGGGCCGGGAGGGCGTGCTGGTCGACCTCGAGACCGCGGACCGGCTGGCGGGGCAGCCCGCGCGCTCGACGATCCGCCAGGTGTGGCTGGCGGCACCGGCTCCCGGGCTGGTGGCGGAGCTGCAGCACCGCGGGGTCGTGGTCCGGGGACAGGAGTCCGCCGCAGACCGGGCCACGGAGCTGCGGCGCACCGGCCCCGCGATCGGGATGCTCACCCTGCTGGGCGTGGCGCTCGCCGCGACGCTGCTCACAGTGGCCGCGGTGACGGCTGCGCTCGCCTCCGAGGCGCGCCGCCGTTCGTACGAGCTGGCGGCCCTGCGCACGGTCGGTGTCGGCGGACGGACCTTGAAGGCGGCCGCGGTGACCGAGCAGGTGCTGCTCCTCTGGAGCGGCGTCGTGGTCGGCCTGGTCGCAGGGGTGGTGACCGCCCGGCTCGCCCTGCCGCTGCTGCCGTTCTCGTCGCTGCGGGAGGGCGGCCCGCCGCTGCTGCTGGAGCCCTCGTGGCCGACCCTGGGCCTGCTGGTGTTCGCCGTCGGCGGGCTGCTGGGCCTCGTGGGCTACGTCGGGGGGTGGTGGTTGGCCCGGGCGGCCCAACCGGAGCTGCTGAGGGAGGCCCAGGCATGACCCGGGAAGCACTGTCCGTGCACTGCAGCGGCCTGGTCCACCTCTACCGGGGCAGTGACGGTTCCGACGTGGTGGCCCTGCGCGGGGTCGACCTCGACGTCGCGGCCGGGGAGCGGATGGCCCTGCTGGGTCCGTCGGGTTCGGGCAAGTCGACCCTGCTGGAGCTGCTCGCCGGGCTGCAGCGGGCCTCGGCCGGACGGCTGCACGTGGGCGGTCACGACCTGCGGGCCATGACCCCGGCGGAGCTCACCCGCTTCCGGGCCGGCCGGGTCGGGACGGTGCTCCAGGGAGCGGCGCGCAACCTCTTCCCGTACGCCACGGCGGAGCAGAACGTCGCGTTCGCCCAGCGTTCGCTGGGGCGCAGGGCGCGTCGGCGGCTGCTCCGTCCCGCCGAGCTGCTCGAGGCCCTGGGACTCGGGTCCGTCGCTCGCCGTCGGGTCGGCCTCCTGTCCGGAGGTGAGCAGCAGCGGGTCGCGGTGGCGGTGGGACTGGCCAACGGGCCGGGGCTCCTGCTCGCCGACGAACCCACGTCCCAGCTCGACGCCGCGCACCGCCGGCACGTGCTGGACCTCCTCACGCGGGCGGGCGACGAGCTGGGGACCACCGTCGTGGTCGTGACGCACGACGCCGACGTCGGCCAGGCCCTCGGCCGTACGGTCTCGATGCGGGACGGACGGGTGGGCGCCGAGGGCCGGCACGGGGTCGAGTACGCCGTGGTGGGCCGCGACGGCTCGGTCCTGATCCCCGACCCGCTGCTCACCGATTGGCCGCCCGGGACGCTGGTCCGGGTGGAGGAGGACGGCGACGGCCTGCGCCTGACCCGGGAGGACGACCCGTGACCACCGCGGACCTGGCCACGAGAGGGCTGGTGGTGTCCGGGCTCTCGGTGCGCCTGGGGCGTCACCCAGCCGTCGACGGCGTGTCCTTCGGGCTCGCCCCCGGCCGGGTCCTCGCCGTGACCGGACCCTCCGGGTCGGGCAAGACGACGGTGCTCTCCGCGGTGGCGGGCCTCGTGCGCCCGGAGAGCGGCAGCATCGGCTTCGCCGGGGCCCCGGTCCGCGTCGGGGACAGGGCGCACGCCCGCCGTACCGGGCTGGTGCTGCAGGGCTACGGCCTGCTCTCGGTGCTCACCGCAGCGGAGAACGTCGAGGTGGCGTTGCAGACCCGCGGCGTCACCCGGTCCGAGGTCCTGCGGGCCACCCGCGAGGTCCTGGACCGGCTGGGGCTGGACCAGACGGCCGAACGCCTGGTGGAGGAGCTCTCGGGCGGCCAGCGGCAGCGGGTGGCCGTCGCCCGGGCCCTGGTCACAGAACCCGACCTGCTCCTGGCCGACGAGCCGACGGCCGAGCTCGACGTCGTCACGAGGGATCTCGTGGTCGCCCAGCTCCGGGCCGAGGCCGAGCGGGGTGCCGTCGTCGTCGTGGCCACCCACGACCCCGATGTCGCCGCCGCCTGCGACGAGGAGCTGCACCTGGTCGACGGCCGAGCGGTCACTCACTGACCCATCCGCTCCGCTCAGCCCAGCGGCTCGAACCCTGCCGTGAAGTGCCGCAGCGCCGGCGGCTCGTCCACGATCCGGTAGCCCAGCAGCTCGTCGGCACGCCGTGCCACGTGCTCGCAGACCTCGATGACGTAGTCCATGTGGCTCTGGGTGTACGTGCGCCGTGGGATCGCCAGCCGGACCAGGTCGAGCCCGGCCGGTTCCTCCGACCCGTCCGGCCGCCGACCGAACATCACCGTGCCGATCTCGCAGGACCGCACTCCCCCGGTCTCGTACAGCGCCACGGCCAGCGCCTGGCCCGGGTACTGCAGCGGCGGGACGTGCGGCAGCAGCGCCCGCGCGTCGAGGTAGACCGCGTGCCCGCCGACCGGGGTGAGCACCGGGACGCCGGCCCGCTGCAGTGCCTCCCCCACGTACGCGGTGGATCGGATCCGGTACCGCAGGTAGTCGTGCTGGACGACCTCCCGCAGCCCCTGCGCCAGCGCCTCCAGGTCGCGGCCGGCCAGCCCGCCGTACGTCGGGAACCCCTCGGTGAGGATCAGCAGGTTGCGGCACTGCTGCGCCAGCTCGTCGTCGTCCATCGCGAGCCAGCCGCCGATGTTGCCCATCGGGTCCTTCTTGGCGCTCATGGTCATCCCGTCGGCGAGCGCCGCCATGTCGCGGACGATGTCGGGGACCTCCCTGCCCGACTCGCCCGGCTCGCGCTCCCGGATGAACCAGGCGTTCTCGGCGAAACGGCAGGCGTCGAGGAAGAGTGGCTTGCCGTGGGCGTCGCACACCTCCCGCACGGCCCGGAGGTTGGCCAGCGAGACCGGCTGGCCACCGCCGCTGTTGTTGGTCACGGTCATGAAGACCACGGGAACGTCGGCGCCTCGGGCGCGAAGCAGGGCGTCCAGCGCGGTGACGTCGATGTTCCCCTTGAAGGGGTGGTCGTTGCGCGGCTCGCGGCCCTCGGCGATCACCAGGTCCACGGCCTCCGCGCCGGTGTACTCGACGTTGGCGCGCGTCGTGTCGAAGTGGGTGTTGTTCGGGACGACCTTGCCCGGACCGCCGAGCACCGTGAAGAGGATCTTCTCGGCCGCCCGCCCCTGATGGGTCGGGATCACGTGCTCGAACGGGAAGAGCTCGCGCACCGCGTCACGGAAGATGTAGTAGGACGGTGAGCCGGCGTACGACTCGTCGCCGTGCTGGATTGCCGCCCACTGGTCGCGGCTCATCGCCCCCGTACCCGAGTCGGTGAGCAGGTCGATGAGCACGTCGTCGGCGTGCAGCCGGAAGAGGTTGTAGCCCGCTTCGCGCACCGCCTGTTCGCGATGCTGCCGGGACGTCATCCGCAGGGGCTCCACGGAGTGGATCCGGAAGGGCTCGATGACGGTACGGAAGGTGGGCTCGGTCACCCGGACATGATCCAGCCCCTCGGCCGCGGGGCCGAGGGTCGAAGGGCCCGGCGTCGGTCTGGGTCCTGTGGACGGCGCCAGTCGCGGATCGGCGCCGTCCGCCAGGGTTGGAGCCCATGACGGCGAGGAGGCACCATGACGGCTGTGACCGCGCTGCCGTACGGCCGGGCCCTGACGCGTGACGACCTCGACGCGCTGCCCGACGACGGGCACCGCTACGAGCTGCTGGACGGGGCGCTGATCGTGACCCCGGCGCCGAGCACGCGCCACCAGTCGGTCGCTGCCGAGCTCTACACCGTCCTGCGGGAGGCGGCACCTGCGGAGCTGAAGGTCCTGTTCGCCCCGCTGGACGTCGTCCTCGCCGACGACACCGTCCTGCAGCCCGACCTGCTCGTCGCGCCGAGGGAGTCCTTCACCGACCGTGACCTGCCCACCGCCCCCCTGCTCGCGGTCGAGGTGCTGTCCTCGAGCACGCGACGCATCGACCTTCTGGTCAAGCACGACCGGTACGGCAGCGCGGGCTGCGCCGCGTACTGGCTGGTCGACCCGGAGGAGCCGAGCGTCGTGGCGTGGGAGCTGGGCGGCGACGACTACGTCGAGGCTGGGCGTGCGTCCGGCAGCGAGGTGCTGGAGCTGGACCGGCCGTTCCCCGTCCGGGTCTGCCCGGCCGAGCTCACTCGCTGACCGCCCGACGCGTCGCGACGGTTGCGTCGCCGGCGCCACCGGACCAGGTAGTGGCGACCCGACATCTGCACACCGGTGAGCAGGAGGACGACGATGGTCACCGCGGCCAGGGCGGCCGTGACCGGCGAGTCCTGGGCGACGAAGAGCAGCGGGACAGCGACCACGAAGCCCAGTGACGACCAGCGGTGCAGCGTCCGGACCCCACGATGGTACGCCGGACCGACCGGGGCGTCCCGGGTGATTACCCAGGCGGTGACCGAGGTCGCGACGGTGAGCACGATCGCGAGCATGACCATGGGAACGGTGACGTTGGCAGCCGTCAGGTGCAGCGGCGCCGCGAAGACCTCCTCGCCCGCGTGCAGTCCGCCGCCGAGCAGGACGGCCACGAACTCTCCGAGGTGACCGACGGCGGCCACTGCTGCCACGGCTGCGGCTACGGTCCCCAGCCGCCTCAGCACCCGCGCCTCGGTCGAGCCGCGCAGTACGTGGACGCCGTACACGCCGACTGCGAGAAAGGCCACATACGCCGGGTGGAAGAAGACGTGCGGCAGCCACCCGTCCGGACCGCCGTTCACCACCGTCAGCGCGAACGGCAGGACGAAGCCCACCCACATGAGCACCAACCCTCGACGCATCTCGCGCACCTCCCGGACCTCGTCGCCGCCGCTCGGCGACCGCCTCGGACGCTAGGTGCGCAGGCACCCCCGGAGCATCGGTGCCAGCCCCTATCCGGTGGTGGGCGGGACCGCCGCGTCCGACGCCTGGAGCCAGGCGAGCGCGGCCTGCACGCGGCGGTTCGTGTCACGGGTGGGCGGCAGCCCGAGCTTGGTGAAGATCGAGCTGACGTGGGCGTCGACCGTACGCTCGGAGACCACCAGGTCCTCGGCGATCGCCGCGTTGCTCAGGCCCGCGGCGAGCCGCTCGAGCACCTCGAGCTCGCGCGGCGAGAGCACGGAGAGCCGCCCGTCGCTGCTGCTCATCAGGCGCGCGACCACCACCGGATCGATGGCCGTCCCGCCGTCCACCACGCGCCGCAGCGCACCCAGGAAGTCGTCCAGGTCGAGGACGCGGTCCTTGAGCAGGTAACCGAACGCAGCCGGGCGGTCGGCAACCAACCGGGCGGCCAGCCGCGGCTCCACGACGTGCGAGAGCACGAGGACCGCGAGGTCCGGGAAGCGGTGCCGCAGCAGCAGCACCGCCTGGGCGCCCTCGTCGACGAACGTCGGTGGCATCCGGACGTCGACGATCGCGACGTCCGGCCGGGTGGCGACGACGGCGCCCACGAGGGCTCGCGCGTCGCCGACCTCGGCGACCACGTCGACCCCCACGCGGCCGAGCACGCGGGCGATCCCCTCGCGCAGCAGGACCATGTCCTCGGCGATCACCGCCCGCACGGAAGTGCCACCTCCAGCAGGGTCCCGCGCGGTGGACGCTCGCTCACGACGAGCGTCCCGCCGGCGGCGGTGACCCGTTCCGTGAGCCCGCGCAGCCCGGTCCCAGCTCGCAAGTCGACCCCGCCCGACCCGTCGTCGCCCACGACGATCCCTAGCGTGCCGTCCCGGAGGGCCACCTCGACGTCCACCGAGCAGGGGCCTGCATGCTTGACGACGTTGGTGAGGGCCTCGCTGACGACCAGGTAGGCGACCGTCTCGGTCGCCGGGTCTAGCCGCTCAACCGGTGCCCGTACGGACACCGGCACGGGCATCCGGCGTACCAGGTCGTCGAGCGCTGCACGCAGGCCGTGCTTGGACAAGGTCTCGGGGGCAGAGCCGGTCGCGAGGCGCCGCATCTCCTCGATGGCCGTCCGCAGCGAGGCGACCGCGTCGGTCAGGACCAGGTGGGCCTCTCCGTCCTGGGTCGCCGCGTCCGCGGACTGGAGGTCCAGTGCTACGGCGAGCAGGCGCCCCTGCACGCCGTCGTGGAGGTCGCGCTCCAGCCGCCGCCGCTCGTCCTCCGCCGCCCGGTCGGCCCGGGACCGCTCGGCGGCCAGGCGCTCCGACTGGTCGCGCACGGCCGCCTCGAGGACGGCACGTTCCAGGAGGGGACCTACGACGCCGACGACACCGGCCGCGTCCGCCGAGGTCGTCCCGTGTCGCACGTAGGCGCGAGGGCGCCCCTCCGCGTCGCCCACCCGGGTCATGTGGTCCTCTTCCGCCTGGTCGGGCGGTGCCGCCGGCGTGCCGTCGACGGATGCCCAGGAACGTCCGTCCGGTAGCCGCACGGCCACATCGACCTCGGGGTCGCCGAGGGCGGCGCGCAGGACGTCGCGCGCCGACATCCCCGGACGGTCGGCACCGGCCTCCTCCGCCTCGCGCACGAGCGTCGCCGCGGTGGCAAGGCGCGGGTCCGCGCGCCGGACCAGCCGGCGCACGACGGCACGGCGCACCGGGACGAGGATCGAGACGATGCCAACCGTGGCGACGACGACGAGGGGTACGGAGTCGGACAGCGTGACCGCCACGACCGTGCTGGCCGCCACAGCGATCAGCGCCGCCAGGACGCCCACGGCCGTTCCGATGGCGACCTCGAGACCCCGGGCGGACAGGCGCAGCCCCTCCTCCTGCCCGCTGGCGGCGACGACGAGCCCGGCGACGGTGGCCGGGACCGCGACGCAGAAGAAGGCGAAGATGACCTCGACCGCAAGCCGGTCCGGCAGGTCCGCCACTGCGAGGACGGGCAGCAGGACCACGCAGCATGCGATGACGCTCACCGGGAGCAGGGAGACCACGGCGGCCACCGACAGCCGTCGCCGAGCCATTCCGGAGGAGCGGCCGACGGCCCGCCACAGCGCGACGGGCCCGACGAGCACCGACAGCAGCCATGCGAGGTACAGCGCGCCGGCGACCCAGCCGTCCGCGACGGCCCGCAGCCAGGTGTTGTCCCCCAGCGGTGCGTGGAGGCCGTCCAGCGGCGGGTCGGGGTCGAGGGCCGCAGCCCCCAGCACGAGGTTGGCGATGAGCAGGAACAGGAGAGCAGTGACTGTTGCGTACCGCCGGTCGCCCGGGCCGGCGAAGCGATCCCGTGCGACCAGCAGGCTCACCTGCAGCAGGACGAGCGGCGCGGCGAAGCCGCCGAGCGCTTCGACCGCGATCCAGTCCAGCACCGGTCCTGTGCGCCCGCCGACGGCCACCGCTTGCGTGACGACCGCGACGGCCAGCAGGTAGAGCAGCAGCGACGCCGCCGTCACTAGCATCCAGCCGCCGAGGACGCGGTCGGCACGACGGACGGTCCACCACGCCAGCGCCGAGGTGACGACGACGGCGACGGGCAGACCGAGGGCGAGCGTGAGCGATGTCCCCCAGTACGAGACCCCGTCCGCCCGGGCTGCCAGGAGCACTGCTCCGGCGGCCGCGACCAGGACGACCAGGGGGCCGAAGCCCCCCACGGCGAGCTTCGGCACCGGGGTCGTACTACGGCTCTCCCCCATACACGGAGCATTGCACCGCTCGCGCCGGTCCGGTATCCGTGGTGGCACCGAACGTCGGTCATGCTGGAGTCCGTGACCACCCCGCAGAGCGCCCGCACCGTCGGCACACCGACACCCGGCGACGTCGACGCGGCATGGTCGGCGGTCCGGCGGCACCTCCGCCCGTCGCCCGTGGACCTGGGCGCGGGAACGGTCGAGGAGCCGGTGCTCAAGCTGGAGAGCCTGCAGCCGACCGGGTCGTTCAAGGCGCGGGGGGCGCTCAACGCGCTCGCGAGCCTGGACCTGGGGATCCGGGTCGTGACGGCGTCGGCGGGCAACCACGGGCTCGGCGTCGCCTTCGCCGCCCGGGTGCTCGGGCGCGGGGCGACGGTCGTGGTGGCGACGACCGCGTCCCGAGCCAAGGTGGACCAGCTGCGCCGGCTCGGGGTCGACCTCGTGGAGACCGGTACGTCCTATGACGACGCCGAGGCCCACGCCCTCGGGCTGGCGGCGGAGGGCGCCCACTTCCTGTCCGGCTACAACGACGCGGCCGTCATCGCCGGCCAGGGGACGATCGGCCTCGAGCTCGATGAGCAGCTCCAGGGACCGCTCACGGTCGTGTGCGGGGTCGGTGGCGGAGGCCTGGCCTCCGGGCTCGGACTGTGGGCTTCCCGGCGGCCGGACGTACGGGTCGTCGGCGTCGAGGCGGAGGTGTCGACGGCGGTCTCGGCCGCGGTCGCCGCCGGGCACCAGGTCCCGGTCGCTGTCGGCGAGACCCTGGCTGACGGCATGGCCGGCAACATCGAGCCGGGGTCGGTGACCGTCGACCTGGTCACCCGCCACGTCGACGAGCTGGTCACCGTGAGCGAGGCGGAGATCCGGTCGGGGATCCGCTACCTCGCCGGTGAGCGCGGCTACGTCGCCGAGGGTGCGGGCGCCGTCCCGGTCGCCGCGCTCCGGGCCGGCAAGGTCGCCGTCCGCGGCCGACCGGTCGCCGTGGTCTCGGGCCGTAACATCGCGCTGCCGACACTGGCCGCGGTGCTCACCCGGACGTGATTGGCGCAGGACCAGCGCGCGGTGATCAGCGTGCGGTTGCCGTCCCGGTTCCCGGCACCTAGCCCACACGGTGATCTCCACCCGGCTGGTGTGACCCCCACGGCGAGCTCACCGAGTCGCCCGACCCACGGCCCCAAGATCACCGTGCGGGCGCCGTCGCGCACCGCGGGACCTGCCACCCACGGTGATCCCCACCGAGTCACCCGGGCCTCACCGCCAAGATCACCGTGCCGCCGCCGCTGCCAGGGTGACGGCATGGTCGGGAGGAGGCACGATGGCTGCCGTGACGTCGCTGCCCTGGGGCCGGCCGCTGACCCGGGCCGACGTGCGTGAGCTGCCGGACGACGGTCACCGCTACGAGTTGCTCGACGGGATGCTCCTGGTGAGCCCGTCGCCGACCCACCGGCACCAGCGAGCGGTCACCCGGCTCGGGCTGCTCCTCGGCAACGCCTGCCCGTCCGACCAAGAGCTGCTCGTCGCGCCGTTCGACGTGGTCCTTGCCGACGACACCGTCCTGCAGCCGGACCTCCTCGTGGCCGACGTCCGCGACCTGGCCGACGCGCGGGTGCCTCTGGCCCCCCACCTCGTCGTCGAGGTGCTCTCCCCCAGCACGCGCCGGGTCGACCTCCTGCTGAAGCGGTCGCGCTACGAGGCCGCCGGCGTGCCTGCGTACTGGATCGTGGACCCGGAGGAGCCATCGCTCACCGTCCTCGAGCTCGTCGAGCTTCGCTACGTCGAGACCGCCCGCGTCGTACACCCAGGCGGTCGAGGTCGAGCACCCCTACCCGCTCACCGTCGTCCCTCGGGCGCTGGTCGAGTGAGGTGGGTGCAGACGCGGGGCCTCGACTGCGCCGCGTGACTGCTCTACCACCCGTTAGGGGATTGCGGGGTGATCTCAGGGGGCGGACGCTCGAATCGAGGGCGGGAGCTGCCGGAGGGGCAGCGAGATGCGGGAGAGTGCGCGACGCCCGGACCTGGAGGGGGAGACCATGAAGCCAGTACGCGCGCTCGTCGCTGCACTCATCGCGGCCCTTGTCACGAGTCTGCTGGGGGTGGTCCCGGCCAACGCATCGCAGCCGGTGACATTCACGATCGAGTTCGACGACACGTTCACCGACACCGAGGCCTGTGACTTCCCCATCGAAGTCAGCTTCGTCGGCAGCCTCAGGATCACCGAATTCTCCGACCGGTCCGGCGAGCTCGTGCGGGTCCAGGTCAAGGGCACCGACTACGGCACGGCGACCAACCGCCAGAGCGGCAAGACGGCGTCCGGCCGGGACAACTGGCTCGAGACGTTCGACGCGAGGACCGGGACCTCCACGATCCGTGGCCTCTACATCCGCCTCAACGTGCCAGGACACGGCGTGGTGCTTCTCGACGTCGGATACGCCGAGTTCGACGGCGACGGCGTGCTGGTGCAGCTCTCCGGACCGCACCAGGCCTTCGAGGGGGAATTCGAAGCACTCTGCGCGGCGCTGGCGTAGGGCCGGTGGCGCGGCGCCTCACACACCCGACTCGGCGCGCACCCGCCCCTCGGTGACGGCGGTGGCCAGGGCCGCGTGGTCGCGCACGGTCTGGTCGGCGTAGAGCGAGGCGAAGGTCGCGACCGCCCGGTCGAAGGTGTCCTTGCTGCCCAGGTAAGCCGCGATCGCGATCCGGTCGCCGGACCGCGCGTGCGCCCGGGCCAGCGTCCACCCGCACAGCTCCGCGTACAGCGCCATGCCGGCGGGGACCATCTGCTGCACGTCGAAGGACCCCTTCCAGTCGTGCAGCTGGCGGACGTAGAAGTCGCGGATCTGCCCGTCGATGCCCTGCACCCGATCCCAGCCGATGAGGTAGTCGCCAGCAGCCTGCATGAGCCGCTGACCCGCCACGACCCGGTGGCCGGCGTTCGTGTACACACTGCGACCCACGAAGGCCTCGAGCACAGAGGACTGGGCCTCCTTGATCTGCAGCAGCAGCGGGTCCTCGGCGTCCCGGCCCAGCATGAGCGCGACCCAGGCCCGGGTCCCGACGGAACCCACCCCGACGACCTTGCGCGCAAGCTGGACGAAGCGGTAGCCCTCGAGCAGCCGGCGGTTCTCCGTCGAGAGCGTGCCCCGGTACGAACGGATGGCACCCTCGAGGGCTGCGCGGAGCTCGTCCCGCGCGACGCTGTCGCCCAGGAGCTCCTCGATCGGCACGAGAAGCGGCGGGTCGCTGACGAAGTGCGGCTCCCCGTCCACGACGGTTACGAGCCGGCTGAACGCTCGGAGGTGGTCGCGCGCCATCGCCTTGGACCTGATCTTGTCCCCCTGCTTGACGACCCGGGTCCGCGTGCTCTCGTCCAGCCTGGCCTTGACCTCCTCGACGGGGAAGCGCGCGTACCAGGCGGTCAGGTTCCCCATCCGGGCGAGGTCGCTGATCGCCGTCCGGTACGAGCGAACACCCGCCAGCACCACGTCCCGTCGCTCGGCGTCGTCGAAGCCGTTGTCCCGCCCCGCCACCTCGAGGCTGGCGGCAAGCCGTTTGACGTCCCACTCCCACGGGCCGGGCAGAGTCTCGTCGAAGTCGTTCATGTCGAAGACCAACTGCCGCTCGGGCGAGGCGAAGAGCCCGAAGTTCGCCAGGTGCGCGTCGCCGCAGGCCTGGACGCGGAGCCCGCTGGTCGGGGTGCCGGCGAGGTCGGACGCCATGACAAGCGCGGAACCGCGGAGGAACGCGAACGGCGACGTCAGCATCCGGCCGTACCGGATGGGGACCAGCTCGGGCACTCGGGTCGCCGCCTGCTCCTCCAGGAGATCCACCGGGTCCGGCCGGTGAGCGGAGGGGTCGAAGACCGCGTGGCTCGACCGCGGCACCTCGGAGCGGGCCGCCTTGCCCAGGGCCGCCCGTTCGGCGGCCGACAGGTGGACGCCCCACCGCGGCCGTGTGTACCGACGGCCAGCCCCTGCCTGCCGCACGACCTTCGGGACGCGCTCGACGCGCGGGGCTTCCGTCATGGCCGACACGATGCCAGGGAGAGCCCCGTGATGTGGGTTTCCACGCTCCTCATCCGGCTGCGCGGACCGCGAACGTGTCGACACGCATCGTGACCGGCGCAATCTCGCTGTAGACGTCGACGCCAGCCGCCGTGAACTGGTCGAGCCCGTCGATGTCGGTGTACCGGACGACCTCGACGCCGTCGAGGTGGCCGACCAGCTCGGTGCCGCTCTCGGTCCACGTGGCGGTCAACTCGAGCACGGCGGGCCCGCCCAGGCCCTCGACCGGCTCAGTGGCCAGGAGCCGGAGCGCAGGCTCGCCCGTACCGCGCGCCTCAGCCTTGATCAGCTCGGCCCCGTACGACGACGAGATCTCGAGCAGGTAGCCGTCGTCGTCGGAGGACATCACGACGAGCCCGAGACCGTCGCCGGGGCTGGCCGTCGTGGTCAGCTCCTCCGTCGCGGACACGGTGACGACGTCGGCCGCGGCGATCGGAACCGTCGCGAAGCTGGAGTAACCCGACTCGGTGCCGATGATCCAGTAGGCACCGTCCCGGTGCTCGGTCACCGCGGTGCCCCGCTCACCGACCGGGAAGTCCCCCGGCCCGGCGGCGAAGTCGTCCTGGTAGGTCGCCGTGGTGCCGGACACGTCCGCAGCGTTGTCGGACACGTCCGCGTCGTCGTCGCCCAGGAGGACGCCGACGACCACCAGGAGTCCGACCACGGCCATCCACGTCGCACCGATCGCCAGCAGCACCCACGGCCAGACCCGGCGCCGCGCCGCCCTCGGCGGGGGTGGCGGCATCGGGTGAGGTGGTGGAGGTGGCAGGACCGGAGAGGGCTGCTCGGTCGTCGGCTGAAGTCCCGTCCAGGTGCTGCTCATGCCGCACCTCCTCTTGTCACCTCCAGTGTCGGCGCGTGGCCGTGGACCACGACAGAGCACGAAGTCGGGACCTGCCGCGCTGAGGTCCTCGCCGCCGCGGCGTGTGGCTAGGGTCCGTGGGGTGGAGATGCCGGACGCTGGGGGCGTCGAGGTCGAGGCCTTCGACGTCTGCGGGCCGCTGCCGACGGGCACGACGGTGCTCGAGGCGAGCGCCGGCACCGGCAAGACCTACACGATCGCCGCGCTGGCCACCCGCTACGTCGCCGAGGGGGTCGCCGAGCTGCCGCAGCTCATGCTCGTGACCTTCAGCCGGGCGGCCACGCAGGAGCTGCGGGAGCGGGTCCGCGAACGGCTCGTCTCCGCCGAGCGAGGCCTCGTCGATCCCGTACGGGCGAGGAGCGCACCCGACGATGCGCTCCTGCAGCTCCTCGCGGACGCCGACGACAAGGAAGTGACCCGGCGCCGACAGCGGCTGACCCAGGCCCTGGCCGGGTTCGACGCGGCGACGATCGCGACGACCCACGGCTTCTGCCAGCAGATGCTCGCCGGGCTCGGCATGGCCGGCGACCTCGAACCGGACGCCACCTTCGTCGAGAACGTCGACGACCTGGTGACCGAGGTCGTCGGCGACCTCTACCTCCGCAGGTTCGCTGGAGAGAGCGACACGCCCCGCATCGACCACGCCACCGCGCTCAAGGTGGCTCGGGCAGCGGTCGCGGACCCCCAGGCCACGCTGGTCCCGTCCGGGGCCGAGCCCGGGTCGGTGCCCCGGCTCCGCCACGGCATGGCGAGCGCCGCCCGCGACGAGGTGAGCCGGCGCAAGCGGCTCCGGCGCGTGCTCGACTACGACGACCTGCTCACCCGCCTCGACGAAGCCCTGCTGGACCCCGCCCGAGGCCCGGCGGCGGTCGAGCGCGTCCGGTCGCGCTATCGCGTCGTGCTCGTCGACGAGTTCCAGGACACCGACCCGCTGCAGTGGCGGATCCTCCGCACCGCCTTCCACGGCGCCACGACCCTGGTCCTGATCGGCGACCCCAAGCAGGCCATCTACGCCTTCCGTGGCGCCGACCTGGTCACCTACCTGCAGGCCACCGAGGAGGCCACGGCCCGCCGCACCCTAGGCCGCAACTGGCGCAGCGACGCCCCGCTGCTGGGCGCACTCGAGGCGGTCTTCCGCGGCGCCGCCTTGGGCGACCGGAGGATCCCCGTACGGGAGGTGGAGGCCCACCACGGCGAGGCGCGGCTGCACGGGGCGGGGGCCCCGCTGCGGCTGCGCCTGGTGCGGCGCTCGCTCGTCGAGGAGCCGATGCGCGATCGCAAGGACCGGGTCAAGGTCGGCGAGGCCCGGCCCATCGTGGCCCAGGACCTGGCCCGTGACCTGGTGGCACTGCTCGACGGCCCGGCCCGGCTCGACCTCGGCGAGGGACCTCGACCGGTCTCCCCCGGCGACGTCGCCGTGCTGGTGCGGACCAACGCGCAGGCCGCCCTGGTCCGCGACACGTTGCACGGTGCCGGGGTGCCCGCCGTGCTGACCGGGAGCCGCAGCGTCTTCCTCGCGCCGGCGGCACGCGAGTGGCTCACCCTGCTGCGTGCCCTCGAGCAGCCGCACCGCGCCGGCCTGGCCCGGGCCGCGGCTCTCACCTCCTTCGCAGGGTGGACACCGCGAGAGCTGGCCACCGAAGGTGGGACGGGCGGCGACCGGCTCGGGGAACTCTTGCGAGCGTGGCGCGGGGTCCTGGCCGAGCGCGGCGTGGCGGCTCTGACGGAGGTGGTGACGGCCTCCACCGGGCTCGTCGAGCGCGTGCTCGCCACCGAGGACGGCGAACGCACCCTCACTGACGTCCGGCACATCGGCCAGTCTCTGCACGCCGCCGCAGTCTCAGGCCGGCTCGGTCCCGCAGCCGTCGTCGAGTGGCTGCAGCGCCGGATCACCGAGGCCGCCGAGGACAGCTCCGACGAGCGCAGCCGCCGCCTGGAGTCCGACGCGGAGGCGGTCCAGGTCATCACCGTGCACGGCAGCAAGGGGTTGCAGTTCCCCGTCGTGCACGTGCCCTTCGGCTGGGACCGCAACATCCCGCGCGAGCTCGACCCGCTGCGGCTGCACGACCCCGACGGGACGAGGCTCCTCGACGTCGGAGGTCCCGATGGCCCCGGCTACGCCGCCCGGAAGGTCGAGCACCTGGCGGAGGAGCTCGGTGAGGACCTGCGCCTGCTCTATGTCGCGATGACCCGGGCGCGGTGCCAGGTCGTCGCGTGGTGGGCTCCGGCGACCACGGCCGAACATGCGCCGCTGCACCGCCTGCTCTTCGGCGAGCGCCCCGCCGGCGACCAGCCCCCGGACTCCGTACCCGTCCCGCGTGACGCGGCGGCCCGCGAGCACCTCGAGGTTCTGGCGGACGCGTCAGGCGGCGCCGTGGCCGTGGAGGTCGTGCCCGACGACCGTACGGCGAGGTGGCGACCGACCGGGGCGCGCGCACCCGACCTGGCCGCCGCCGTGTTCGACCGGCGGCTCGACGAGGGGTGGCGTCGCACCTCGTACACCGGCCTCACCCGCGCCGTCCACGAGGGCCACGCGGCCGAGCCGGGCGTGAGCAGCGAGCCGGAGGCCGAGGAGCGCCAGGACGAGCCGGTCCCGACAGCGCCGCCCGAGGCGCCCGCGGACCTCCTGGACGAGGCGCTGCGAGCCGTCCCGTCGCCGATGGCCGACCTTCCGACCGGGGCGGCCTTCGGCACGCTGGTCCACGCCGTGCTGGAGGCGGTGGACACGCGCGCACCCGACCTCTACGCAGAGGTACGGACCCGCTGCGAGGAGGCCGTGGACGCGCGGTTCGGCACCTCCGTCGACCCTGAGGCCCTGGCCGCCGCGCTGCTTCCCCCGCTGACCACCCCACTCGGCCCGCTGGCCGGCGGCACGACCCTCGCCGACGTCGCGCCCCGGGACCGCCTGGCCGAGCTCGAGTTCGAGCTGCCGCTGGCCGGCGGCGACCACCCCCGTACGGAGGAGGCGACCCTCTCGGACGTCGCAGCGCTGCTGCGGCGGCACCTCCGGAGGGGCGACCCGCTCGCCTCGTACGCCGGCGCCCTCGACGCCCCCGGTCTGCGCGCCGAGCGGCTGCGCGGCTACCTGACCGGCAGCATCGACGCGGCCCTCCGGGTGCGTGGGCCGGACGGCGACCCGCGGTACCTGGTCGTCGACTACAAGACCAACTGGCTCGGCGGCTTCGGTCCCGCGGGTGCGGAACCGCTGACCGCCTGGCACTACCGGCCGGCCGCTCTGACCGAGGAGATGGTGCGGGCGCACTACCCCCTGCAGGCCCTGCTCTACGCCGTGGCGCTGCACCGCTTCCTGCGCTGGCGGCAACCGTCGTACGACCCGGAGCGCCACCTCGGCGGGGTGCTCTACCTCTTCGTCCGCGGGATGTGCGGGCCGGGCACCCCGGTCGCCGACGGCGCGCCGACCGGGGTCTTCTCGTGGCGGCCCTCAGCCGCGCTGGTGGACGAGCTGTCCGCCCTGGTGGACGGGCCGCGTGGAACCCGGTCCTCACGGTGATCACCGCGGCAGGGGTCGGGGGTGCGGCCGAGTGATCGGCGTGGGCCTGGGATCGCGTCCGACGGGCGCCCGAGCACACGGTGATCATGCTGCTTCCAGGCGAGGCCGGGCGCGGTGATCTGTGTGGCCCAACCATGCCGCATACCGGGATCGACGGCTCACAGTGACGGGTTCCCACGGAGTGCTCGTCCGCCAGGCTGTGGACAACGCCTGGATGTGGGTCACGGCCACGGCAGGCTTTGGCCTCATGGCCACGGGGAGGCACGATGAGCGCTGTGACGACACTGCCGTGGGGACGACCGTTGACCCGCGACGACCTTGAGACGTTGCCCGATGACGGTCACCGCTATGAGCTCCTCGACGGCGCACTCCTCGTGACACCGGCACCGTCCCCACAGCACCAGCGGGCCGTCATGGGACTGATCGCGGTGCTCACCGCACACGTCGTCCGGCCACTCGAGGTGATGGTCGCCCCCCTGGACGTCGTCCTGGACGAGTCCACCGTCCTGCAGCCCGATGTGCTCGTCGCCCCTCGAGACGACTTCTCGGAGCGCGACCTCCCCCGCGCGCCCGTCCTCGCGGTCGAGGTCCTGTCACCCAGCACCCGACGCATCGACCTGGTCCTCAAGCGCGACCGCTACCGCGCGGCCGGGTGCCCGCACTACTGGGTCGTCGATCCGGAGGAGCCCGGCATCCGTGCCTGGCGGCTCGACGGCGAGTCCTACGTCGAGGCCGGGAACGCGGTCGGAGACGCGCTGCTGGAGCTGTCCCAGCCGTTCCCGGTCCACGTCCGCCCGTCCGAGCTGGTGCGCTGACCCGGTGACGGCGCTCGCCGATCCCTTCGACGCCCGGCTCGCGCTCCGCGCCTCGGGACTGCTCGGCGACTTCAACGCGGCCGGCGTGCTGACCGCGGCCGACGTCCACGTCGCCTCGACGCTGGGCCGGCTCTGCGGCGAACCGGACGAGCGGGTTCTCCTGGCCGCCGCCCTCGCCGTACGGGCGGTGCGGGAGGGATCGGTCTGCCTGGACCTTCCCGGGGTCCGGGCGTCGGTGGGCGACGTCGAGGACCCAGGTGACCTCGACGCCCTGCCGTGGCCGGAGCCGGCAGCCTGGCTGACCGTCGTGGAGGCCAGCGCTCTGGTAGCGGTGGGAACCGACGGCCCGGCCGACCGGCCGGTGCGACTGGTCGACGGCCTGCTCTACCTCGACCGGTACTGGCGCGAGGAGCGCCTCGTCGCGGCGGAGCTCGAATCCCGGGCCGCCCGGACGGCGCCGGCGGTGAACCGCACGCGACTCGCCTCCGCGCTGGACCGGTACTTCGACGGCGACGCCCCGGACCACCAGCGCCTGGCCGTGGCGGCTGCGGCCACCGGGTGGGTGACGGTCGTCGCGGGAGGTCCCGGCACCGGCAAGACAACGACGGTCGCCCGGCTGCTGGCCGTGCTCGACGCCACGCTCGAGACGCCTCCGCGTGCCGCCCTGACCGCGCCGACCGGCAAGGCAGCGGCCCGGTTGCAGGAGGCGGTCGCCGACGAGCTCGCATCGCTGGACGGCCGCGGCGACCCCGTCCCGGCCTCACCAGGTGCCTCGACCCTGCACCGGCTGCTCGGCTGGCGTCCCGACTCGCACAGCCGCTTCCGCCACCACCGGGACAATCACCTCCCGTACGACGTCGTGGTCGTGGACGAGACCTCGATGGTGTCCCTGACGCTCATGTCCCGGTTGCTCGAGGCCGTGCGGCCTGACGCTCGACTCGTGCTGGTCGGAGACCCCGACCAGCTGGCCTCGGTGGAAGCAGGTGCCATCCTCGGTGACCTGGTCCACCGGCCGTCGCGCCCGACCGCCGACGCCCGGGAGGCGCTCCTCTCCGACCTCGTCCCCCAGGACGTGGTGCCGCCGGACGAGGTCCGGACGGAGCTCCGCAACGACGTCGTACGCCTGCGCAGCGTGTACCGCTACCGCGGGGCGATCGCCGCTCTGGCCGAGGCCGTCCGTCGTGGAGACCCCGACGCCGTCATGGCTGTGCTCCGCTCCGGCGGCTCGGACGATAATTCGGACAAGTCGGACGCCTTGGCCGTCACGCTGGTCGAGCCGGTGGCGGTCGAGGCCCGCACCCCGGTGGGGCTGGAGAAGCTCCGTCGGGACGTCGTCGAAGCCGGTCGCCGGATGGTCACCGCCGCCCGCGAGGGTGACGCCGACGGAGCCCTCGCTGCCCTCGAGCGCCACCGGCTGCTGTGCGCCCACCGCCAGGGACCCTACGGCGTGGCGCGCTGGGCAGCGGACGTCGAGCGGTGGGTGGCGGCGTCGGTCGACGGCTACGCGACGGACGGCGAGTGGTACCTCGGCCGCCCGCTGATCGTCACCGGCAACGACTACGAGCTCGGCCTGTACAACGGCGACACCGGCGTGGTCGTCGACCGTCCGGAGACCGGGCCGGTCGCCGTGTTCACGCGCGGTCCCGACCTGGTCGAGGTCGCCCCGAGCCGACTCGGTGCGGTGCAGACCGTCCACGCGATGACGGTCCACCGGGCCCAGGGGAGCCAGTTCATCCGGGTGACCGTGCTCCTCCCACCACCCGACTCACCCCTCCTCACCCGCGAGCTCCTCTACACCGCGGTCACCCGCGCCCGCGAGTCCGTGCGGGTGGTGGGTAGTGAGGCCTCCGTACGGGCGGCGGTCGAACGGCCGGTCGTGCGCGCCAGCGGCCTGCGCGGGCGAGGGCCGCGACCGGCACAATCGGCGTCATGATTCTCGACGGCACGCTCCGCCTGGAGGCGCGCGGCGACGCGAGCCCGGACACCGTCTGGGACCGCTACGCCGAACCACCGCAGTGGCCCCGGTGGTCGCCGCAGATCCGCCGGGTCGAGGTGGACGGTGCCCGCGAGCGCCTGATGCCCGGGATGACGGGCAGGGTCTTCTCGTACGGGCCGCTCCCCGTGCGCTTCACCGTCACAGCGGTCCACGAGGAGGCCCGGACCTGGTCGTGGGCGGTCGACCTGGGGCCGCTCCACTTGGAGCTGGACCACTCCGTCGCCGCGGCCGAGCGCGCCGACGGCCGCGGCAGCGTCGCCGCCCTGACACTGCGCGGGCCGTGGCCGGTGCTGGTCGTGTATGCGCCGCTGGCCCAGCTCGCCCTCCGGCGTCTCGTCAGTCCCTGACCCGCGGACGCGGTCGCGGCGTGACGCGCGCGGGGAGACCTTGGCGGCTCCGCAACGTGCCGGTGCCGCCGGTCCACCTCGCCGGCCTCGCGGCGACCGTGCTGCTGCAGCACCTGGGTCCTCGTCCTCCCGTACGAGGGCGGTGGCTCCTCGCCCTGCCGCTGGTGGCGGCCGGTACGGCCCTCGCCACGACCTCCGTACGAGCGGCGGGTGAGGTGCACCGGCCCAGCCCGATCGACTCGTCACCACCGCCCCGTACGCCGTGATCCGCCACCCCATGTACGTCGCGTGGGGGCTCGTCCACCTCGGGCTCGGGCTGGCCACGGGGTCGCGGTGGGCGCTGCTCACCGCGCCACTGGCGACGGCGATGGTCCACCGGGAGGCGATCGCCGAGGAGCAGCGACTGCTCGCCTCGTTCCCGGCGCAGATGGGCGCGTACCGCGTAACTACACCGGCCTACCTGCCCCGGTGGCACCAACCGCCGCGGCGATGAGTCCTGCCGCACGGACCCGTCGACGGAGGCCTCACCGAGCGGCAGCCGGCCGGACCACCGATACAGCAGACCCGTTGCCCGACAGGCTGGCCGGGCTGCAACTGCTGGCAGCATGCTTCCATCGTTTCCCCGCGATCCATCCAGCTCCCCATGGCGCTCGCACGCAGGCCCGACCGGTGAGATCGTCGGGGGCATGACCGTGCCCGAGCGCGTCCGGCTGGCCGACCTGCTGGCCGGCCTGTCGGTGGCGACCGACCTGGGCCTGGGCGTGCCGCCCGAGTCCACGGTCCGATCCACGCTGATCGCCCAGGCGGTCGCCGAGGAGCTCGGCCTGGCCGCCGGGGCCCGCTCCGACCTCTACTACGCGACCCTGCTCCGCTCGGTCGGCTGCACGGGGTTCGCGCACGAGCTGGCGGACTGGTTCGGCGACGAGTTCGCCGCCGTACGGGCGGTGGCCGACGTCGACATGACCCGGCCGCGAGAGGCACTGGGCGCCGTGGCGGCGACCGTGCGCGGGGCGGGTCGTGGACGTCGCACCCGTGCGTTGGTCAGCACCACCGTCAAGGGCAAGGAAGTGGACCGCTACATCACCGCGGCCGACTGCGAGGGCATGGCCTCCTTCGTGCGCCGCTTCGCTGTCGGCAACGGCGTCGGCCCGATGCTGCAGCAGGTCTTCGAGCGCTGGGACGGCAAGGGAGGCCCCCGCGGGCTGGCCGGGGACGAAATAGACATCGGTACGCGGGTGCTGACCGTGGCCGACCAGGCCGAGGTGTTCCTCCGTACAGAGGGTGTGGCGGGGTCCAAGGAGATGGCGCGGCGGCGGTCGGGCGGCTGGTTCGACCCTGCCTGCGCGAAGGGGTTCCTGAGCTGCGCGGACGAGGTCTTCGCCGTGATGGAGTCCGGCTCGGCGTGGGAGGCGGCGCTGGACGCCGAACCCGAGCCGCACGTCACCCTGCCGCCGTGGGGCGTGGACGACGTGGCCGCCGTCTTCGCCGACTTCGCCGACATGAAGTCCCCGTACCTGCTCGGCCACTCCCCCGGCGTCGCGGATCTCGCCGTCGCGGCGGCCGAGCGGCTCGGCCTCGACGACGGCGACCGCAGGACGCTGCGCCGGGCCTCCCTGCTGCACGACCTCGGCCGGGTCGCGGTGTCCACCCGGTTGTGGGACAAACCCGGCCCTCTGAGCCCGCCGGAGTGGGAGCAGGTCCGCCTGCACGCCTACTACACCGAACGCGTCCTGGCCGGGTCACCCCTGCTGGCGCCGCTGGCCGCGGTCGCCGGGGCCCACCACGAACGCCTCGACGGCACCGGCTATCACCGCGGCGTCACCACTGGCCCGCAGACCGCCCGGGTGCTCGCCGCCGCCGACGCCTTCCACGCCCTCACCGAACCCCGCCCACACCGCCCGGCGCTGCCGCCGGAGCAGGCCGGAGCCGTGATCGAGTCAGCCGCCCGTACGGGATCACTCGACCCCGATGCGGTTGGCGCCGTCTGTGGGGCGGCTGGAACCCCCATCGAACCAGTGGCCCGCGACTGGCCGGCCGGCCTCACTGACCGCGAGGTCGACGTGCTGCGCCTTCTGGCCCGCGGCCGGTCCAAGAAGGAGATCGCCGCCGAGCTCGTCATCGCGCCGGGCACCGTGCACACCCATGTCACGCACCTCTACCAGAAGACCGGGGTATCCACCCGGGCGGGCATCGCCCTCTACGCCCTCGAGCACCAGCTGCTTTGAGATGCGCCGTTCGCTTGATGTGGCGGGGGCGGCCACTCCTACGTTCTCGGGTGTCCCGATCACCACCTGGACGGCTGCGCAGAAGTGCGTCCGGCAGCTCGGACTGGCCCGCATCGCCCAGCAGTGGAGCGACCTGCGGCCGCACAGCGAGGGGTGATCCGGCGGGGCCTTCCAGCCTGGGGCAGGCCCCACACCACTCTCGACGACCCCTGGCGTGACGAGGGGATCGAGGAGGCCGTCGCCGCTGCCGCCGCCAGCGGGGCGAGGATCGAGGTCTTCGACTACCCGGCGCCGGACACCTCTTCGCCGACCCGAGCAAGGCCGGCGAGTACCAGCCGCAGGAGGCCGGGCAGATGTGAGCTCGGGTGCTGCCGTTCATCGAGCGCTGCACGACCTGAGATACATCGTTCGGTAGATGTGGCCGGGCACGACCGCTCCTACCTTTACGGGCGTCCCTGATCGCCGACCGTGTGTCCGAGGAGTGGTCCCGATGGCAGCCACGATCGCCCAGCCCGCACCGATCGCCCCGCCCGAGGCGACTGGCGCCGCCCGCGCAGAGCGAGTCGCCATGGCCGCCTTCGTCGGTGGTGCCCTGCTGGCCGGCGGCAACGGCGTCGGCATCCGGATCACCCTCCGCGAGCTGCACACCTCTCCGCTGTGGGCAGCCTGCATGCGCTTCGCCCTCGCCGCGGGAATCCTGCTGGTCGTCATGGCCGTACGGCGGGTGCCCTTGCCCCGCGGCCGCGAGCTCACCGGCGCGGTGCTTTACGGTGTGCTGGTCTTCGGCGGCGCGTACGCCTTCGCCTTCTACGCCCTGCTCGAGCTGCAAGCTGGCTTCTTCCAGCTCACCGGCGCCCTCGTGCCCCTCGCCACACTGCTGCTGGCCGTCGCGCAGCGGGACGAACGGCTCCGACCTGCCGCCGTCGTCGGCTCGGTCGTCGCAGTACTGGGCGTGGCCGTGATGTCTCAGGCGGCGCTCGGCGGGTCCCTGCCGGTGACGCACCTGCTCGCCGGACTCGGCGCGACTCTCTGCTTCGCCCAGGGCACCGTCGTCGTGCGCCGCTACCCCTCGCCCCACCCGGTCGCGATGAACGCCATCGGCATGGCCACCGGCGCCGTCGTCCTGGTCGTCGGGGCCGTGGTCAGGGGCGAGCCGTTCGCCGTCCCGCAACTGGGCACCACCTGGACGGCCATCAGCTACCTCGCCGTCATCGGCTCCATCGTCGTCTTCTGGCTCTACCTGGTCGTCCTCGAGCACTGGTCGGCATCCCGCGCTGCGTACGGCTTCGTGCTCATCCCCATCGTCACCGTCCTGCTCTCCGCCTGGCTCGACGACGAGCGGCTGACCTGGGGACTCGGCCTCGGCGGCCTGCTCGTCCTGGCCGGCGTGTACGTCGGTGCGCTGCGACCGGCTCGGGCAACCCGGCCGTAGCCGATACCACCGCCGCCGGGCGAGACACCGCGGGTTACCTGCCGCGTCGGTGCCTCGCCCGGTTGGCGACGAGAACCGCCACGACAGCGGCGGCCGCCGCGAGGACGCCGCCGTAGGGCCACCGGACGCGGCCGGCCGTCACCAGGCCGTACGGGGTCAGGCGCAGCCGCGGGTCCCCGGCGAGCTGGCCGGTGAAGCTGCGGCCGGACGGGTCCAGCGTCGCGAGGTCCCGGCCGCGGCGGCGCAGCGTCGCCGTCGCCGAGCGGCCGAGGACGTCGACGACCCGGTCGGTCGTTCCGCGGCCCGGCCGCCGCGGCAGTGAGGCCAGCAGGACGGTGGCGTCATCGACGTCGAGGACCAGGCCACCGTCCCCGCTGCGCACTGTGCCGGTCGAGACCCGGCCGCGGTGGTCGGTGACGACCAGCTGGAGGTCGGCATCGAGGGCGACCCCCGGCGCCTGGGAGGGTGACTCGGCGCGGGACCGCTCAGGCGGCACGGCCGTTGGCCGCTCTGGGGTGGTCGGCGTCGGCGGTGCGCACGCGCAAGGTGCCGTTGAGCTTCCAGGTGGCACGGGGGGCGTCGGGGCCGGTGTCGCGGGGGACCTCGACGATCATGTCGACGAACTCGTAGTCGATGGTGGCCTGCTTGCCGGTGAGGTAGGACCACATCTCCCGGCCGAGATCGGCAAAGCTGGTCGTCTGCTGCTCGCGGATCGGGCTTCCCGTGTCAGTCATCGTGTCTCCGTCTGGTAGGGGTGTCCTCCCATGGTGGGCGCTGGACGGGTGCCCGGCACCTCGAGATCAGTGCCGGCACACGGGACGGCTGGGACCAGCCTGCCGCCTGAAGGCTCTGCGCAGACCAGCTGTGGGTGCGGTGTGGAGGCGCTGTGGCTGGGAACGCCACCCGGCTGCGACGAGGCTCCTCGGCATGACCCACACCGCGAACGCAACCCTGACCGACGTCCACGACATGGTGGTGGTGCACCGCGCCTTCCGTCGCGAGTTCGGCCTGCTCCCGGGCCTGGTGCGTGCCGTGCGTCCCGGCGACACCGTCCGCGCAGGCGTCGTGGCCGGCCACGCACGCATGATCCTCAAGGGCCTCCACCTGCACCACACAGCCGAGGACGACCTGCTGTGGCCGAAGCTGCTGGAGCGGGCCGCGCCCGAGGCCGCGCTGATCGCCCGCATGGAGGGCCAGCACGAGCAGGTCGAGCACCACCTCGACCGGCTGGGCCCGGCCCTGGATCGCTGGCAGGCCGAGGCCCGGCCGGCGGTCACGGAGGAGGCCGCCTCCACCCTCGAGGCACTGGCCACGGTCCTGCTGGTCCACCTGGACGAGGAGGAGCGGGAGATCCTGCCCGTAGCCGCCCGCCACATCAGCCCCGCCGAGTGGGCCGAGCTCGGGGACCACGGCATCGCGGCGATGAGCCGCTCGGAGCTGCCGATCCTCTTCGGCGCGGTCCTGGAGGAGGCGACGCCGGAGGAGACGGCCGAGATGGTGGCCAAGCTGCCGCTCTCGGCGCGGCTGCTGCTGCGCCCGGTCCTGCTGCCGCGCTACCGCCGGTACGTGCGAAGGGTCAGGGGGACGCGGTGATGCTCCTGGCCAGCCCTGGCACGTCGGCCGGCCTCACCCGGCGGCCGGCGTCCCAGGCCTGGGCGAACGCCTCGGCGCCCAGCTCCGCCTGCACTGCCTGCAGCCACCGCTGCGCGCTCTCCAGGTCCGGTGGGAACGCCACCGCCAGCGACGCCGCCTCCGCCGTCGCCGACCCCGCGGCGAACAGCTGGGCCGCCAGCGCCGGCTGACCGCGCCGGGCGGCGAGCACGGCGAGCTGAGGCAGCGTGTAGACGAGCGTCCACGTGGTCCCGACCTCGGCGGCGAGGTCGGCGGCCTCGACCAGGCGGTCAAGGGCCGCGGAGTCGTCACCGCCGGCCTGGGCGACGGTGCCCTGCATGTTGAGCACCGTCGCCAGGGTGAAGGGGCTGCCCAGCTCGCGGGCGGCGCGCTCTGCCTCGTCCAGCCTGGCCGCCGCACCGGCGACGTCACCGGTGCTCATGCGCAGCTGTGCGTCGGCGATGACCGCGTGCGCGGCCCCCCAGGCGCTCGCGGTCCCTGCCCGCTCGAGGGCCTCGGCCACGGTGCCGCGCGCGCGTGCGAGGTCGCCGGTGAACACCGCCGCCGACCCCTCGAGCACCAACGCCCCGACCAGCACGTCGTCCAGGCCGGCGAGGCGGGCGGCCTGCACGGCCTCGGCGGCGTCCGGTCCCATGCCGGCCAGGTCACCGGAGGCGTACCGGAGCCCGGCCAGCGCCACGTGCAGCCCAGCGCGGCCGGCGTCGTCGAGCGCCGGGCCGTCGGTCTGCGCGGCGGCAGCCACCCGCTCCAGTCGGGCGAGCCCCTCGCTGGCGTTGCTCCGCAGCGCCCAGTAGAGCCAGGTGGCGGCGCCCAGGCGGGCGGCCTCCCCGAGGCGGCCGGTGTCGGCCAGCCGGGCCAGCGTCGCGCCCAGGTGGCCGTGCTCGGCGGCGAGCCGGTCGAGCCAGACGGCCTGCTCAGGTCCGAGCAGTCCCGCCTGGGCACCGGCGGCGAGCTCGGCGAAGAACCCGGCGGCGCGGTCGGCGGCCAGGGCGTCCTCGCCGGACTCGGCCAGCCGCGCCGCCGCGTACTGTCGCACAGGTTCGAGCGCGCGGTAGCGGGACTCGGGGCCGGGCTCGGGGGCGAGCAGTGATTGCTCGACGAGGCCGGAGAGGCTGGTCAGGACGTCGATGTCGTCGCCGCCCACCGCGACGGCCGCGGGCAGCGAGAAGCTGCCCGGGAGCACGGAGAGCCGCCGCAGCAGCACCTGCTCGTCGTGGGTGAGCAGGCCGTGGCTCCAGTCGAGCGTGGCCCGTACCGTCCGCTGTCGCGCGGGCAGGTCACGGGAGCGGGAAGAGCCGACCGCCTGGTCGAGGTGGCCCAGCAGCGCCGACGGGGTGAGGAAGCGGGCGTGCGCCGCGGCGAGCTCCAGCGCGAGCGGCAGTCCGTCCAGGCGCCGGCAGATCGCGGCGACGTCGGCGGCCGTGCCCGGATCCAGCACCACCGTGCCACCCGCGGCGGCGGCCCGGTCGAGGAACACCTGGACGGCCGGTGAAGCGGCAACCGCGGCCACGTCGTCGTCCGTCGGGACGGGGAGCGGGTCGAGCGGGACCGCGTGCTCGGCCCGTACGCGCAGCGCGGCCCGGCTGGTGGCCAGCACGTGCAGGCCCGGGCAACGGGTCAGGAGGTCGGCGAGGTTGCCGGCGACGTCGAGGACGTGCTCCAGGTTGTCGAGGACGAGCAGGTGACGACGGGCGCCCAGCGCCGCGGCGAGGGAGTCCACCGCCGGCCCGGCCCGGTGCTGGCCGCCCATGACTCTCGCCACCGTCGGAAGGACGAGCGGCCACTCGGGGACGGGTGCCAGCTCGACGACGGTCACCGCACGGGGGAAGGCACCGGCCATCGTGCGCGCGACCTCGAGCGCGAGCCGGGTCTTGCCCACCCCTCCCGGCCCGGTCAGTGTCAGCAACCGGACCCGGCCAGAGCGCAGCTCCGCCACGGCGCGGTCGTGCTCTTGCTGCCGGCCGACCAGAGGCGCCGGCGGTACGGGCAGGGGCTGGGGGTCTGGCGCCTGGGCCAGCCGCAGGGTATCGACCGTTGAGCCGGCTGCTGCGGCGGCGAGCGCGGCCCGGTCGTCCTCGTCCAGGCCCAGCGAGTCCGCCAGGGCGCGGACGGTGTGCGGGTACGGGCGGCGCCGCTCGCCGCGCTCGAGTGCGCCGATCGCTTTCGCGGTCAATCCCGCGCGAGCGGCGAGCTCCTCCTGGCTGAGCGCCGCGGCCAGCCGCCAGCGGCGTAGCCGGACGGCCAGCTCGCCCGGGCCCGCTGCCGTGTCGTCCACGCGCCCGAACGCTAGTGGGTGGCGTACGGCTTCGCTGGATGTGGTGTGGGTGGGCTGTGGAGGCGCTGTGGCTGGGGCCGTCGGGCAGCCGCGATCAGCCTGAAGGACATGACCTCCACCGACACGCGTACCCCCGTCCGTCCCGCGACCTCCGCGACCTCGCGCTACGCGACCCAGGTCAGCGGGCTGATGCTCGCGGCCCTCGGGCTGTCCGCCTTCTACACCGTGTGGTCGACGGCCACCGGCGTGGTCACCGAGGGCTTCACCGCCACCTCCCCGCTCGCCTTGGCCTTCTACGCGGTCCTGACCGGGGTGGCGCTGCTGGTCCGGTCCGACCGGACCGCCGTCTGGTGGGTGCTCGCCGCCCTGCTCCCGCTGCTGCTGCTGGTCGGCTACTTCGTGTACCCGGAGACGGACTTCACCCCGGAGCAGCAGACGCCGTTCGGCTGGTTCGAGAACGGGGTGTACCTGGGACTGCTCACGGTTGCCTTCTACCTGACGGTGCAGCGGTTGCGGCGCCGCCGCCTGGAGCCGTGAGGGCCGGGCTCGTCACAGCGAGCGGTCGAGCTCGTCGACGACCCGCCAGACGACGCTCCGGATCTCCGGGTCGCTCATCTCCGCCAGGTGGCTCACCCGGCCCTCGATCAGCTCGTCGACGGGGTGGCTCAGGCCGAACCGGCGTACGTGTCGCTCGTACTCATCCCCCGTGGCGACCAGGATGTTGGTGACGCCGTCGACCGGGATGTGGGCGGCCACATAAGGCTCGATGAGCCCGTCGTGGGAGGGGCCGTCGGCGGCGGAGGACCTCGACCTGATGGCCGACCCCGGGCCGGGCTTCCAGGCGCGTGACCCGCGGCTGCCTCCCGTACCGACGGGAACCGTGCACCGGGTGACCCTGCGCGTACGGGAGGTGGAGCGGGAGGTGGCGCCGGGGGTGGCCCAGACGCTGTGGACGTTCGGCGGCACGGCGCCGGGCCCCAGGTCGCGCGGCCAGGTCGGGGACGTCTTCGAAGTGACGCTGGTCAACGAGGGGTCGATCGGGCACTCGATCGACTTCCACGCCGGCGCGCTGGCGCCCGACGGGCCCATGCGGACGATCCAGCCGGGTGAGTCGCTGACGTACCGCTTCACGGCCACGCGCAGCGGTGCCTGGCTCTACCGCTGCTCGACGATGCCGATGTCACTGCACATGGCCAACGGCATGGTCGGCGCGGTGGTGATCGACCCGCCGGACCTGCCGGCGGTGGACCACGAGTATCTGCTGGTCCAGTCGGAGATGTACCTCGGCCCGCAGGGCGGCGTGGCCGACTCCGATCGGCTCGCCGCGGAGGCGCCTGACCTGGTGGTCTTCAACGGCTACTCGAACCAGTACGACTACGACCCGCTCGTCGCCCGGGTCGGCGAGCGGGTCCGGATCTGGGTCGTGGCGGCCGGGCCGCAGCGCGGCAGTGCCTTCCACGTCGTCGGCGGCCAGTTCGACACGGTGTGGACCGAGGGGGCCTACACGCTGCCGCCGGGCACGACTGGCGGGGCGCAGGTGCTGGGGCTGGCCCCGGCGCAGGGCGGCTGCGTCGAGCTGGCCTTCCCCGAGCCGGGGCGGTACTCCTTCGTCACGCACGCGATGGGCGACGCCGAGCGGGGTGCGCACGGGGTAGTGCGGGTCGAGCCCTGAGCGGGTGGCTGCGCGGGCAGGCCCTCACCGACTCACGCTGCGACTCCAGTCCTAGCCCTTCAGGGGTCGATGGGGGCGCGCAGGACCCGAGGGAACGCCACTCGTAACGGCAGCGCATGCACCGGAGCACGTACCGCTGCATCGACGACCACTCGGCGTTGGCCGGGTCGTCCCGGGCAGATTCCGGATCGTCGTACGCCCATCCCTCGTACTCGCTGACCGAGATCTCCTTGCTGGCGCACCGTGGGCACGACAGGGTGGGCGTCCGGTACCAGGTGTGCCCGCACGCCTGGCAATCGATGAGGCGTTGGTCTCCCGCGGCCGAACCCCTGAGGTCGTCGGACGCGCACTCCGGGCAGACGATCTCCACCACGCCCTCCTGCACCAGTCGAGCGGACCGGGCCCAGCCTGACAGGCATGTCGGGGTTATGGGCGCGAACCGTCGGTGCGAGGCGCCATGATTCGGGCTATGTCCGCGCCGGGTGTCGCTGCCGAACTGTGGGAGGACCCCTGGGCCCTTCGCGGCCGGCTCGCGCTCGGCCGTGAAGAGTTCTGCCAGCGCCTCATCACCACGCTCATCGTGGGAGGGCGTTACCGGAGGTGGAACACAGCGAGCGAGCCATCGGCAGATAGCCTGCTCTTCCTTCGCGCGCTTCGGCGTCTCGCCGGGCTCGGGCCCCTGCCTGCGTGCGTCTTCGTCGACGAGTTCGAGCTGCCGGCCCGCAGCGACGACGAGACGGGGGGCGCCCCTGACTGGGCTGTGCTCTGGCCGGGACACCTGTGGATCATCGAGCTCAAGACCGAGGCCGCAAGCCATCGGCCCGGACAGTTGGCCGGCTACGCCACATTGGGCAGACACCACCACCCCGATCGCGCCATCGAGCTCACCTACCTCACCCCGTCTCTGCGCTCTGCGCTGGACGCCGTCACGGACGTGCCCCTGACCCATCTCCTCTGGTCGGACGTGACCCCGCTGCTGGACGAGGTCTGGGGGAGCGCAAGCGATCCACGCGTACGCGCCGTGGTTGGCCACGCCGTCGACATGCTGCAGCGCCTGGACCGGCCCCCGCGGGATTGGCGCGCGGAGTCGGGTCCTGACGCGGTGGCGGCCGGCGACCTCGAGCTGCCGAGGGTGGACGCATCTCCACCCGTCCGGGGCGGGGACGGCGACGCCGACGACATCGGCCGCGCCCTCGCGCTGGCGCACGCGACAGCTGCTGACGGGAAGCAGCGGGCACTCGAGACCGAACTACCGTCGTTGGAGGACCTGCACGTGCTGCGCAAGCAGATCCGCGACGCCATCTGCTCGTCGCCCACGACGGACGTACGACGCGTGCGTCCCTGGCTGTGGTCGGTGGGCCGTAGCACGGGTGTCGCTCTCACCCAGTCGGGTGAGCGGGACGGCTACGAGATCCGGCTGTCTCGTTATCGCGAGCCGGTCTGCTGAGGAGGGCACCCGTGGACGGAAGCTGGCTGGTCACCGTCAACTGCGGCGCCAGGCTCGACACGCTTGGAACCTGACTGTCAGGGCTGAGTCGCGTCCGCCAGACGCTCCGAGATGCGTTCACCGGCCCAGTCAGCGACCGTGTTCAGCGTGCCGGAGGTCACCAGCAGGACGAAGGCGAATACGACCGCGAGCCTGAGCAGCAGCGAGCGTCCTGACTGTCCACGTGAACGCCGGCGCCGCTGTTGGCCTCTCTGGCGCGCAGGTCGCTGAACAGCCGGGTAGGTCTGCCTCGACGCGCGACCCATGGCCGGCAGACGCGACCCGCCAGTGGCGGACGGCAGGGCGGCAGCCAGCGTGGCCGCGACCCGCGCCACCGCAGCCGGGTCGAGCACTACGGGCCGCGTACGCAACAGGGAAGGCAGCGTCGAGGTCGACGCAACCATGACGTCCCGCGCCCAACCGGTGACCGGCTCGTCCCGCGCGAAGCAGAGCACCGGGTGAACGTGCTGCCGGTGGGCGGCAGGCACCAGCTCGCTCACGGCGAGCGCGGCGTCCGCGGCCGAGGCGACCTCCCGCTCCCGCCGGTAGCCGTTCTGCCGCAGCACCCCGTCCCGGACGCTGATCACTCCCGTCCAGTTCTTGCTGTCGACAACGAAGACCCCACCAGGACCGACGACGAGGTGGTCGATGTTGGCGAATCGCCGCGATGGCCAGCGACGGTCGTCCAGGCGACGCCAGCCCTCGGGCACCAGCGTGCCGAGGACCGCCGCCGTCTGCGCCTCCCCCGCCGCTCCCTTGGCGAACGCGGCCTCGCGGCGGCGTGCCTGCTCCAGCTGCCGCTCGAGTTCCTCCGCTCGACGGCGGCTGCGGTCCGCTGCCTCCCCCGCCGATCCCCCTGCCCGCATGGCGGCATCCTGGCCCACGGCCGACGTACCGGCAGTCGGTTTGCGGCATTTCGTGGATCCGCCTGCGCCCGCCGGCGTCGAGCCGGTTAGCTGACGCCGTGGCCCACGACGTCGATGACGAGGTGCGAGCTGCGGCGTTCCTCTACCTCGACGCACAGCGCGAGACCTACGGCGACCGCATCCCGTGGCGCATGCTGCAGGCCTTCGAGCACCGCGGCGCCAGGCGGGCGCTCATCACCCAGCGCGGCATCCGCTGGCTGTCCGGCACGCCCGCGCTGACCTTCACGACGACCTTCAGCCCGGACCCGACCCGCGCCCCGTACGCCGACGGCATCGGCCCGGACGGCTTCCCGCGGTACAAGTACCAGGGCACCGACCCCACCCGTACCGACAACACGTCGATGAAGCTGGCCGAGCGGCTCGGCAAGCCGCTGGTGTGGTTCGTCGGCACCGGCGAGGGCGTCTACTCCGCCACGTACCCGGTGTACGTCGTCGGCCACGACGACGCCGCGCTGGAGTTCACCGTCGCCCTCGACGAGGAGCAGCGCGCCCTCTGGGACGAGCCGCGCGTCGACCCGCTCACCCGTCGCCGGTACGCCGAGCGGCTCACCCGCCAGCGGCTGCACCAGCCGATCTTCCGCAGCCAGGTCCTGCGCGCGTACGAGACGCGGTGCACCATCTGCCGGCTCCGGCACGCCCCGCTGCTCGACGCCGCGCACATCCTCTCCGACGCGGCCGGCGGGCAGCCGGTCGTCACGAACGGCATGGCGATGTGCAAGATCCACCACGCCGCGTACGACCAGGACATGATCAGCGTCACGCAGGACTACCGCGTCGAGGTGCAGCCGGCGATGCTGGAGGAGTCCGACGGGCCGATGCTGCGGCACGGCCTCCAGGACGTGCACGGCTGGCGGATCCAGCTGCCCAAGCGGCGGACGGAGCTTCCCGACCGGGATCTGCTGGGCGAGCGTCACGCGGCGTTCGTGGCGCGCCAGGCGTGACCGCCCGGGCTCACGGCTCGGTGCGGTCAGCGCGGCGTCCCGTGCCCCGCGTCACGGACGGCTCGGATCACGGCGAACGTCTCGGCCACACTCGGCCCGGCACCGGGCCTCGCAGGAGACAGTCGGGCCACGACCTCCGAATTCGCAGGCGATGCGGCGAGACGTTCGAACTCGCGCCGCAGGAACGTGCTCAGGCTGAGGCCTTGCTCGGCTGCACGGGCCTTCAGCTTCGCACGACCTCGTCGGGGACGTCCCGGACCCGAACGACTGACACGGCTCGTACTGTCCGGAGCTCGACGTTGCCGGGCGACCCGATTTCGCGCTCTGTCAGGTCTCGATCGCCTTCTTGAGGTTGGCGAGCATCTGGTCGAGGTCGCGGTCACCTTCCCAGCTGAAGCGGTCCATCACCTCGCCGACGAACGGCACCCGCCCGGACCACCCGAAGGCCCCGGACAACGTCGTCCCGGTCTCGTCGGGCTCGAAGGTGAAGGTCCACACCCCGCCGGTGTTCGCGTGGTCGACGATGCGCTCGTTGGGAACGTACTCCTCCCGGGTCATCACCCACTCCATGTGGAAGATCAGGAGCATCCGGCCCATGAGCCGGATGGTCGACCCGACCCCCGCATCCGGGGCCATCTTCACCTCGGCGACCGCCATGTGGCGCCGCCACTCCTCGTCCTACGCCTCCCAGAAGTGCTGCGGGTCCTTGACGTAGTCGAAGACCTTCTCCACCGGGGCGTCGATGTGCACGCTGCGCTTGTGCAGCTCCTTGACCATCGCGCTGAGCCCCCTTCCGGCTGACACCCACCCGGTCGCACCCTGCGGCCTCACGCTCCTGCGGCACCGTCTGTCTCAGGCTCCCTCGAACTCAGTCTCACGCCCGCTCGTATCGCGCCACCAGTGGCGAAGGCCTCTCCCCCACGCCTTCCTCCCACAGACACGGCGTTAACCACTTCCTGAGCTCGGCAAGCCTCGCCTCGGTCTCGGACCAGCGAAGGCGGCTCTCGCCCGTCCTCGCCAGCTGACCGGGCGCGAGGAGGGCCAACAGCGGCTTGTGGGGAGACCGCTTACCGCCCTGCTGGTGTTGCCGCAGCGCTGTCAGCCGGGAGATGAGCTCCTCTGCGCCGGGCTCACCAACCACGGCAGGGGACTCAGTCGCCACGGAGACGCCCCAGGACCTTCTCGCCGCCGACGGCCCGGACATGCTTGGCGCTCCCGACGACGACCAGCTCGTCGCGGGCCCTCGACAGCCCCACGTACAGCCGCTCCTTCGACCGCGGTCCGGGAGCCGACTCGTTCAGCGCGAGCACGACGGCCCGCCGCTCCATCCCCTTGAAGCCCAGCACGTGGCCGTAGAAGACCTGATCGTCGTCCCAGAACGACTTCCAGTACGTCGCCTGGCTGCCGTCGTCGTCGGCCTGCTGGCGCGCGACCTGCTCGGGGTGGCGGCTGCCGGTCGTCAGCAGCGCGACGTCGCGCGGGCGCCATCGCTCGAGCAGCGCGTCGACCTCGTCGTCCGCCCGGCCGATCGCCTCGTCCGGCGACACTCGACGAAGTGCACGTCCGGACCGTCGCCGCCGACGAGCCGCATCGGCATCGAGGTCAGCGGGTTGAAGACGTCGCCGATCTGCCGGGTGTTGCGCATGTTGTGGTCCAGCACGATGGGGACCAGCGGTACGGGCGGGCGCCCGTACCGGGCGAACACCACCTGGCCCTCGTCGGTGAAGGCGTACACCCCACCGGTCTCCTCGTCACGCAACGCGGCGAGCAGCGCCGGCCACCACGCCTCGGCGAAGTCCTGCGACTCGTCGACCACGACCGCGTCGAAGCGCTGGCCGTCGGGCAGCTCACCGGCCAGCCGCAGCATCTACGCGGGCAGCCGCCGCTCCCAGTAGTCGGAGTCGTCGTCCGAGCCGGGCGCCGCTCCCCACTGCCGGCCAAGGCTGAGGAACTCCCCCACGTACGCCGGCTTGTGCCGGCGCGGCCAGGTCGCGACCGTACGGCGGAGGTACTCGGCCAGGCCGCGGGAGTAGCAGGTCAGCGCCACCCGCTGGCCTTTCCGGCTGAGCCGACGGGCCTGCTCGAGGGCGAGCCAGGTCTTGCCGCTGCCCGCTCCCCCGCGGATCTCCACCCGTGGAAGCAGGGTGATCGCGCCGATGATCACCGCCTGCTCGTGGGTGAGCTGCTCCGACAGCGCGTCCCGTTCCTCGGCCAGCGCCACGACCTCCTGCTGCGGCAGGCCGCGTCCGCGCAGGATCTCGTCGAGCAGGGCGACGTCGTCCGCATCGGCGGGCCGGTTCTGCGTCTCGTGCCGGGTGAGCGCTTCGCCCAGGCAGGCGGCGAGGTGGTCGAGCTGGTCGCGATCGGCGACCAGCCACCGGGGGCAGTCCGGCAGCGCGAAGCCCGCGTCGACCCGCGACGCCGGCAGGGCCACCAGGTGCGCCCAGCGGAGCCGCGCCGCCCGGACCCGTGCCAGCGCGGGTCCTGCTCCACGTACCTCCGGACGGCGTACTTCGTGTCCCGGGCCTGACCGACCGGGTCGATGCGGTGGTGGGAACCGTTCGACCGCGTCTGCTGCCACTGCTCGCCGTCGGGCCCGACGGCCCCGCCCTTGACCTCCACCACGGCCACCCCGGCGCCGGGGCGGACCACGACCAGGTCGGCCTCGTGGTCCTTGCGCTCGTCGGTGACGCGGAGGTTCGCCACCAGGAGGTCGTGCCGGCCGAGCTGCTCGCGCAGCAGCTCCCAGACCCTGCGCTCACTCGTCGAGGCGAAGCGCGGCTCCTCCGGCCGACAGATCGGCACGCCGTACCCCCAGCTGTCACCGTCGCGGTTTCTGTCGGCGGCACGGCAGCGGCGCAGTGGAGCGGCCGGGGGCATTCCGCCGATTCGGCGCCATGCGCCCTAGGTCGCCACGTGCGGACCGGCCCCCGCGCCGTGGCAGTCGGCTGGCAGCCGCCTGGCAGCGCCGACTCCTAGCGTCGTTGTCGTACGAAGCAGAGACCTCAATCAGCACTACTCAAGGAGAGAGACATGGACTTCTCCGGACGACTCGAGGAACTCCAGCAGCGCGTGGCCGCGACCAAGGCCGCGGTGACGGCGGCAGCCACGGAATCCCGTGAGCAGCTCAAGCAGCGCGTCGACCAGGCCCAGCAGGACGCCAAGGACGCCCAGGACCGGGCGCAGCAGCGGACCGATCAGGCCACCGACCGCGCGCGCAGCAAGTTCGCGCAGATCAAGGCCGACGCCATGGCGAAGATGGACGACATCAACGCGACGATGGACAAGCGGGGCAGGCAGCTGGACGCCAAGGTCGCCGGCACCGACGCGGACTGGGCCGAAGCCGAGGCCGCCGACGCCCTCGACTTCGCCGAGTGGGCGGTCGACAACGCGCAGCTGGCCATGCTGAACGCGATCGACGCCCGCGCCTACGCCGACGAGCTCGCCAAGAAGGCCGCGTCGTAGCCCTGGCTTCGACCACCTGACATGCGCAAGCACCCAACAGCAAGCACCTGAACAAGGAAGACGCCCCTCGCCGACGCGGGTTCCGAGCACACGCTCGGGCCCGCGCACGGCGACGGGCGGGAACGGAGACTGTGATGACACGCGAGACGACGACATCCCCGGCGACACCCCCGGCCAGGAGCCCTCTGCGAGAGGCGATGCGAGATGGCGCGCGGGAGCTGTCGGGCTACTGGTCGTGGTTCCTGATCGTGGGGATCGTGTGGACCGGGTTCGGTATGTACGTGCTGTCCTTCCGCGTCGGCAGCCTGGCCGCTGTAGTCGCGCTGGTCGGCGTGGCCCTGCTGGGCAGCGGAATCACTCAGCTGGTCGTGGCCACTCGAGTCCAGAGCTGGCGTTGGCTGTTCGTCCTGTCCGGCATCCTCGGCGTGATCGCCGGCATCGCCACCTTCGTCTGGCCGGACGTCACTCTCTACGTCGTCTCGGTCCTGGTGGCCTGGTACCTGATCGTCTTCGGCGTCATCCACCTGATCGACGCCCTGGCCGGTCCGAAGTTCGGCTACTGGTGGACCGGACTCCTCGTCGGAGCAGCCGAGCTGGCCCTCGGGGTGTGGGCGATCCGCTCCTGGGAGCAGTCCCTGGTGACCCTGGTGACTCTGGTCGGGGTGTGGGCCATCGTGTATGGGGTGAACGAGATCTTCGCCGCCTTCACCCTGCGCGAGGCCGGGAAGTACGTGGAACGCCTCACCAGCTGATGCGAGACGGATGGAGTTCCTGCGACCGCCTCGCCGGCCCCTCCTGTTCGTCAACCCGAGGTCGGGTGACGGTGCGGCGGGGCGGGCAGGGTTGGCCGACCGAGCCCGTGATCGCGGGATCACGGTCGTCGTCCTCGGGCCGGGCCACAGCCTGACGACGCACGTCGGCGAGGGAGCGGACGCCCTCGGGATGGCCGGAGGCGATGGATCCCTCGCGGTCGTGGCAGCGGCGGCGGCCGCACACGACCTGCCGTTCGTCTGCGTCCCGGCCGGGACACGCAACCACTTCGCCCTCGACCTCGGGGTGGACCGGCACGACGTGGTGGGCGCGCTCGACGCGTTCACCGACGGCGTGGAGACGCGGATCGACCTGGCCGAGGTCAACGGCCGCGCGTTCCTGAACAACGTCTCTCTCGGGATCTACGGTGATGCGGTCCGCCAGTCGGCCTATCGCGACGCCAAGGTCCGGACCCTGGTGCGGACGGCCGAGCAGCTGCTCGGTCCGAGCGGGAGGACACCGGCGCTGCGCCTCGTTGACGACGCAGGGCGTGAGCACACCCGCCTCGCTGTCGTCCTGGTGTCGAACAACCCGTACGCGCTGGACCGGCCCGTCATCGGCAGCCGACCCGCGCTCGACGGTGGTCGCCTCGGCATCCTGCTCCTCGATGCGCCGGACAGTGGCCAGCTGCCTCCGGGTCGGGCCTGGACGGCACCTGAGTTCGACGTCTTCGCCCCGGCTCCCGTGCATGCGGGCATCGACGGCGAGGCGGTGCTGCTGACGGCGCCGCTGCGCTTCGCCATCCGCCCGGCGGCGCTTCGCGTACGCATCTCGTCCCGACACCGTGGCGTTTCGCCGTCAGCGCACCTCCGACGCGCCGGAGCGCTCAGGGACGTCCTGCCGGCCCATCCGCCGGGAGGGGTCTGACCGCACCCGGTTCACAGCCGAATCGGGCCGTGCCAGACTCGAGGGTCACAGCCACCGGGACGTCGTCGCCATGGCACCTTCGCTCGAGATCCGCATACTCGGCCCGTTCGAGGCACAGGTCAGTGGCCGTACCGCCGTGCTCGGCGGACCCAAGCGGCAGGCGCTGCTGGCGTACCTGGCCTTGCGTGGCGGTCGTACCGTGCCGATGTCCGTACTCGTCGACGCCTTGTGGGAAGCAGAAGCAGAGATCCCGGCTGCGCCGCGCAACGCCGTGCAGCACCACGTCTCGCGGCTCCGTGCCACGCTAGGAGCCGAGTCCATCTCCGCCGGGCCGGACGGGTACGCCTTGGTCGGCGCCACCGTCGACGCGTTGCGCTTCGAGACACTGGTGGCCGCAGCTCGCAGTACTGGGCGGGCCGGCGACGCCGGTCAGGCCGCCGAGCTGTCCCGCGAGGCGTTGAGGCTGTGGCGCGGGCGTCCGCTGGAGGGCCTGCCGGCGAGCCCATGGGTCACGGCGGAGGTCGCTCGCCTGGAGGAGCTGCGGACCGATGCGATGGAGCAGCAGTCCGAGGCGGCGCTGGCACTGGGGGACCACACCGAGGTGGTCGGGCAGATCCGGCCGGTCCTGCAGGACCATCCGTTCCGCGAGCGGCTCTGGGAGCTGCTGATCCTCGCTCTGTATCGCGGCGGCCGCCAGGCGGAGGCGCTGGAGGCATACGGCCAGGCTCGACGCGTACTGGTCGAGCAGCTCGGAGTGGAGCCCGGACCCTCGTTGCAGCGGCTGCACACGGCGATCCTGGCTCACGACTCCGCTCTGGCCGGCGTCCGTCCGGTGGAGGGGCCGCTGGGGCGTCTTCCCGCACCGGTCACCTCGTTCGTGGATCGCGAGCAGGAGATGGGCGACGTGGCCGAGATGGTCCGACGCCACCGACTGGTGACCTTGATCGGTCCACCTGGGGTCGGGAAGAGCCGGCTCGCCCTGGAGGTGGCGCGGGTGCTCGAGCGCGACTTCCCCAGCGGCGTCTGGTTCGTCGACCTCGCCCGCGCCGGCGAGCTCCCGGACGTGGCCCAGATCGTGGCGCGCACGATCCGGACCCCGACGTCCAGCCGCGACCCGTTGGCGCGGGTGGTCGAGCGACTGCGGCGAGCCCACACACTGCTGGTGCTGGACGGGTGCGAGCCCCTGGTTGAGAGAGCAGCGCGGGTGGTCGACGGCGTACTGGCGGAATGCCCCGGTGTACGCGTGCTGGTGACCAGCCGAGAGGTGCTGCACCTCGAGGGCGAGGTCCGGTACGTGGTGGCACCGCTGGCCGTCCCGGACCTGGGCGCCGACGAGGTCGGGCTCGAGACCTCGGAGTCGGTGCGCCTGTTCCTCGAGCGCGCGTGGGCATCACGGCCGGGCCTGACGCTCCAGGAGGACCGCCTTGCCCTGACGGCAGAGATCTGCCGACGGCTGGACGGGCTGCCGCTGGCCATCGAGCTGGCCGCCGCTCGCGTCAGCATCCTGGGGCTGCGCGAGATCCTGTCGGCGCTCGACAGCCGGCGGCCGCTGTTCGTCGACGCGCGGGACCGCCGGGAGATACCCCAGCGCTACCTGCGTACGGTCGTGACCTGGAGCTACGACCTGCTGGACACCGACGAGAAGGCCTTGCTGCACCAGCTGGCGGTGTTCCGCGGCGGTGCCCCGCTGGCCGCGGTGGTGGCCACCACCGGGCGTGCGCAGCTGGACGCCGCCAGAGTCACCCAGCTCCTGGGCTCCCTGGTCGACAAGTCCATCCTCACGGCGTCCTTCCCGGAAGGCGGGGGTCGCTACGACCTGCTCGACACCGTCCGCGCGTACGTCCTCGAGCAGCTGGCCACGACCGGCG
The DNA here is from genome assembly GCA_035462375.1 of Jiangellales bacterium. Classification (GTDB taxonomy): domain Bacteria; phylum Actinomycetota; class Actinomycetes; order Jiangellales; family Jiangellaceae; genus DASTQL01. Next base: position 20,986 of record DATHUJ010000143.1, on the reverse strand, counting down.
GCCTGGGCGCAGCCCGGCGGGCGCACGCCGAGTACTTCGCCGGCGTGGCCGACGCCGCGCGCACCGAGCTTCGCGGGGCCGACTGGCTGGCCTTCACCAGGCAGATGAAGCTGGAGCATGACAACCTCTGGGCGGCACTGGCGTACGCGCGAGAGGCACCCGACCCGCGCCTCGCCCTACGGCTGGGTGGGGGCTCGGGCTGGTACTTCGCCCTCGCCGAGCGGGTCTCCGAGGGGCGTGGCTTCCTCGAGGCCGCGCTTGCGGCCGCGTCGGACGACGCGCTGCCCGACAGGCGGATCGAGCTGCTCGCATGGCTGTGCTACCTGGCGGCAGAGGAGCTCGACCTCGACGCCGCGATCGCCGCGGGGGAACGTGCCTTGGCCGTGGCAGCCACCACGCCCACCCGCTTGGAGTGGGCGCTTGCGCGGGGGACGCTCTCGCTCGTCCAGGCCCTCGTCGGTGACAACGACCGGGCGGCAGCCCTGGTCGGGGAAGCGCTCGCCGCATACCGCTCAGCCGGAAGCCCCTGGGGCATCGCGGGGAGCAGTCTCGTCCGGGGTCAGATCGCCGTCCTGGCGGGGGACGTCTCCGTCGTCGCCACGATGACGGACGAGGTGCTCCGGCACTCCGAGGCCATCGGGTACGACGTCTTCGTCGTTCCAGCGCTGATGCTGAAGGCCTGGGTCGCTGAGCAGCGAGGCGACCCCGGTGCAGCGGCGGACGCCTACCGGCGCACGCTCGAGCTGGCGAGGCGTATCGGCTTCGTGGACCACGCCGGTTTCGCCCTGGCCCAGCTCGGTGCCAACGCGTTCGCGGCCGGCGACACGACCCAGGCCGAGGAGCTCTCCCGGCGGGCGCTGGCCATGGCCGAGGCAGCCGCCACGCCATGGCTCGCCGCCCACGCGCGGGTACATCTCGCCCACGTCCTCGAGGCGACCGGTGACCTGGACACAGCCGAGTCGCTGTTCCGCGGCGTGGTCGAGTGGTCGCAGACCACCCGGCCGCGCCATGTACGCGAGTCTCTCTTCCTCGTGCTCACGGGGAGTCCCGGAGCGAGGGCGCGGGAGGGCCTGGCGCGGCTGACAGCCCGCGGGCGCGACGCGTCCAGCGGCCGGCCGGCCGGCGCCGCGGCAACCGCCTTCTCGCCGCCTGCAACGACGTCGAGCGGCTGATGACGGTCGTCGACGTGAGCGTGGTGGTCGACTGGGTGGCACCGCACGCGGACCCGTACGGACCGGCGGGGCTTGGCGCTGCAGGGGCTCGCGACGAACAACGAGAATCCTGTGCTGATGCCGAGGTCAGGCGCCCGTCACACCGGCTGCACGACCGACCAGCTTCGGACAGATCTGGGCCAGGGCGCAGCCGGGACAGTCCGGGAGGCCCGCGTGGCACCACCGCCGGCCGACCGTCCATGCCGGCGCGTCGATGGCGCCCGGTCGACCGGGGTGGGCGCGACGAGCCACGTCGACCATGTGGTCCAGGTAGTCCTGCTCTGCCAGGCCCGTGCCGAGGAACACCCGCCGTACGTGCACGTCGTAGGCGATGTCAGAACCGCGCATCTCGACGACCTCGACACCAAGATCTCGCTCGAGGATCTCGACCGCCATCGCGGCCTTCTTCTGCCCGATACCCGGGAACGCGTCGAGCCTTCGTCGCAGGACGGCCGCGCTCGGCTGGTCCGCCCAGATGCGCGACGCATCGCCGGCGTACTGCTCGACGACGATCCGTGCTGCCTCGACCACCCACTCGGGCACACGCTCCACGAAGCGGTGCAGCCTCGGTTGCTGGTTGATCGCCACGCGGACGGCAGCCGATTGGGCGGCCATCGTCGCCGGATCGAGGTGTCCGAGCCTCTGCTTGAGGTCGTACGGAGCGCGCCAGGCTCGCTCAGCGACGATGCCCTGGTCGAAGATCACGGCGAGCAGGAAGGCGAAGGGATCGTCGATCACGTGTCGGTTGGCGGCCGCGACCGGGGTGAAGCTGGGCTGCTCGCCTAGTCGGACCTGCTCCAGCTCCCCGAGCTCGAGCAGGGCGTCGACGACAGACCGTGTCGAGGTCGCGATGGTGCCGACGGGCATCGATGGCGTCGGCGGCGGTAGGGCGTCACCCCGCTGCGCCGACCTGACCTCCTCGCGGGCCGGCGCGTACGCGGCCCACCCGAGCACGTCGTCCTCGCCGAGCCGGACGGCCACTGCGTACCGCGAGTACTTCGCCTGGACTGCGGTGGTCGGTGAGAGGCAGGCCCGCGTAGGGGGCCGGCACCGCACCGAGGCTGCGGATGAGGTGCTTGTCCGCACCCTTGAGTGGGCTGACGAGCTCGCGCACGTCGTCGTGGTCGTCAGCCGCAACGCCCTCGACGATGGGCTGGCGTCCAGGAACGTCACGAGTGAGCTCGCCGCCGGCCGTAGATCTCGTTCGCCGACAGCTCGGCACTGGTGAAGCTGTACGCCGACGAACCCGGCCACGAGGTCGTACGCGCCCACTCACCGCTGGTGGTGAGCCAGCTCTGCCGGGTCGAGGTACCCGCCGCCCTGTGGCGCAAGCAGCGCATGGGTGAGATCACACCGCAACAGGCGGGCGATCTGGTCGCGGAGTTCGAGGCCGACTACTTCGGGGCGGACTCCGAGCGCGGTCAGTTCATCGTGGTCGCGGTCTCGGCCGAGATCCTCGACAGCGCCGCGCGAGCGGTCGCGACTCACGCCCTGCGGGCGTACGACGCAGTCCAGCTGGCCTCTGCCCTGCTGGCCGGCGAGGCGGCGCCCGAGGTTGCGAAGCTGCTCGCCTGGGACGCCCGCCTCTGCGAGACCGCCGCGCAGGAAGGCTTCACCACCTACCCCGAGTGATGGTTCGGCGGTGCTCCATGACGGCTCGTCGCCCGCCATCTCCTCGGTCACTTTCGTCGGTGAGTTCCTGCTGGCGCTCTGGCTGGTGGCGCGCGGGTCGACTCGCCGCCTTGCACTGACGTATCACGCGCCCTCGAGCGCCCGCTCGAGCCCGTCCAGGACGAGGTCGAGCCCGTACTCGTACTCGCTGCCGTAGTCGTAGCCGGGCTGCAGGACGTGCCCGAAAGTGAACCTCGCGAGGTGCGGGTACTCGTCAGCCGGGAACTGCTCGACCATCACCTGCGCCAGCTCGGCGCCTTCCTCCGGGGTGTCGAAGGGCAGGCCGCGCTCTTGCAGTGCGAAGCCGTAGATGTAGCTGTCCAGGACCGAGTACGCGTGCGCCGCCAGCTCGAGCGAGAAGCCGGCACCCAGCAGGTAGCCGAGGACCGCGTCGTGATGGCGCAGCGTCGCCGGCCCGGGGGACGTCCGAGACTCCATCAGGCCGACGGCCCAGTGGTGTGCCGACAGCACCGTCCGCATCGAGATGGCCCGCCGACGCATCGAGGTCTTCCAGCTCCCATCGGCGGAGGGCAGCTCGATCTGGCTGAAGACCAGGTCGATCAGGCCGTCGAGCAGGTCCACCTTGTTGGCCACGTGGTTGTACAGCGACATCGCCTCGACCCCGACGGCCTCGCCCAACCGCCGCATGGTGAGCGACTCGATCCCGTTCTCGTCGGCCAGCTCGAGCGCGGCACGCAGGACCCGCTCGCGGTTCAGCGGGATGCGGGGCGGCGGCGCGTCACTCGGCGTTGCCGGCATCGGCGGAGGCCTCCTCATCTCGCGGTCGCGGCGGTCGCGGCCCCCGAAGTCTTGACGGGACTTACGATGTACGTCTAGCTTACAGTGTAAGTGCACGGGACACCACTGAGGAGAACCCATGAAGGTCATCGCCCACGACCACTTCGGCTCGCCCGACGTGCTCGAGCTCCGAGACGTCGACCAGCCACAGGTCGGCGACGACGAGGTGCTCGTCCGCGTGCACGCGGCCGGTCTCGACCGAGGCGTCTGGCACCTGATGGCGGGCAAGCCGTACCTGGTCCGCCTCACCCCGTACTCCGGGCTTCGCGGGCCGAAGCACCCCGTCGTGGGCAGCGAGGTCTCCGGCACCGTCGAGGCCGTCGGCCCGGCCGTCACCCGCTTCCGTACCGGCGACGAGGTGTACGGCATCGGCAAGGGCACCTTCGCCGAGTACGCCACCGTCCCGGTGGCCAAGTGCGCGCCGAAGCCGGCCAACCTCACGTACGAGGAGGCGGCGGTCGTGCCCATCTCCGGCGGCACCGCCCTGCGAGCGGTCCGTGCCGGCAACGTACGGCCGGGGCGGCACGTCCTGGTGATCGGCGCCTCCGGCGGCGTCGGCTCGTACGCGGTCCAGCTGGCCAAGGCGTTCGGCGCCGAGGTCACCGGCGTGTGCAGCACCGCGAAGGTGGACCTGGTCCGCTCGCTCGGCGCCGACCACGTCATCGACTACAGCCAGGAGGAGATCACCGACGGCGGCCGGCGTTACGACGTCATCATCGACACCGGCGGCCTGCGCCCGCTGCGCACGCTGCGCCGGGCGCTCACCCCCAAGGGGAGTCTCGTCATCGTCGGCGCCGAGAACGGCGGGAACTGGACCGGCGGCATCGGACGCGCGATGCGCGCCGCCATGCTCTCGCGCTTCGTCGGCCAGACCTTGGTGATGCTCACCCCGAAGGAACGCCACGAGGACCTGCTGGAGCTCACCGAGCTGATCGAGGCCGGCAAGGTCACACCCGCCGTCGACCGCACGTACCCGCTCGTGGACGTCCCCGAGGCGGTCCGTTACCTGATGGACGGGCGTGCTCGCGGCAAGGTTGCCATCACGGTCTGACGTGCGGTCCGAACCGTCACGGAAAGCGCTCCTGCAGAGACTTCTGCTGCCAGACTGCTGCCAGCGCTGCTATTGTGCATGCATGCCGTCCATCACCATCCGCGACGTACCGGCGGAGGTCCGCGACGAGCTGGCAGCCCGCGCCGCCCGCTCGGGTCGCTCGTTGCAGGAGTACTTGAGTGCCGAGCTCGCCGAGCTCGCAAGCCGGCCCGACGTCGCCGAGATAGTCGCGAAAGCCCGGCGGCGCGCTCGGGCCGCCGGTCGTCACCTGAGCGCCGAGGAGATCCTCGTCGACCGCGATGCAGATCGCCATTGACCGATCTCATCGTGGTTGATGCTTCTGCCCTCGTCGCGCTGCTCGTCGACGCCGGCGAGACCGGGGAGGCGGTGGCGTCGGCGATCGCCGGCCACGAGCTCCACTCCCCCGACCTCGCCTTGGCCGAGACCGCGAACGTGATCCGACGGCAGGAGCTCGCCGGTCGCCTTCAACCGGTCGAGGCGACGCTTGCGCACGCTGACCTGCTCGAGCTGCCGTTGCGCACCTGGCCGTACGCCGCCTTGGCCGAGCGCACCTGGCAGCTCCGCGGTTCGCTCACCGCGTACGACGCGTCGTACGTGACGGTGGCCGAGCTGTTGGGTGCGCCGCTGCTGACCCTGGACTCCCGGTTGTCCCGAGCGCCCGGTCCTCGTTGCCACTTCCTCGTCCCGGACTGAAGCCGACCGGTGGCCGTGTCACCAGCGGCGCCACGCTGAACAGGTCCGGGAGCGGCTCGTGGACGACTGGCTTGCAGCCCACCACGACCGCACACCGGGTGAGGCCGGGGTGATGCCCGCCGCCCGCCGCGTCGACGTCGATGACCTCAACGTCCGCGCCCGCCGTTGCCTGGCAGGCCGCTGGTCGGCTCCTCGGGCCCGCCTTGACCGCGGCAGAGCGAGAGTTCGCTGTCGGCGACCGGGTGCTGTGCGGCCGCAACGACCGGCGCGTCGGCGTGCTCAACGGCGACCTCGCCACCGTCCACCGCCATCGACACCGACGCTCGGACGTTGACGGTGGACCTGGGCCGTGGCGAGCAGTCCGTCGAGTTGCCCGCCCGTGACCTCGATAACGGCCACCTCAACCACGCCTACGCCATGACCGCCCACAAGGCGCAAGGCGCCACCGTCGACCCGGCCTGGGTGTTGGACTCCGGCGCCTGCTACCTCTTCCACCGTGCCGGCCACCTTGGCCGTCCGAGAGTCGACCGAGGGCGGCACGGATATGGAGCAGCGCCGTGGGTCCTTGCGGCGAAGGCCCGGGTTCCGAGACAGCGTCGAGCGCTCCGACGACTGCGCGACAGTCCACGGTCCCGCAGGCCGCGGTACCGTGCCAAGGCGTGCGGGACCGATGTCTCGTCACGTCCCCCGACAACCCGGCCGCCCGTGGCTCTCAGCGGGCCGGCGGTGTGGCGCGCGGCTGGTGGAGGCTGAAGGCGGCGATCAGGAGGCCGGCAGCGGCGAGGACGGCGGCCACGTGGAGGGCCCGGGGGTAGCCGGCTGCGAACGCAGGACCGCCGAATGCGGAGCTTCCGGCGAGTCCGGCGGCTGCGGGCAGGATGATGATGGCGAGCAGCCCGGCGAGCTGGCCCATGGCGTTGTTGACACCGGATGCGACGCCCTGGTCGGTGTCGTCCAGTGCGCTGAGCGTGACGGTCGCGAGTGGTGCGGTGAAGGCCGCCATGCCGATCGCGAACACGGCCAGCCGGGCCAGCACCGACGCCGGCGAGGACCCGGCGTGCACGCCGGCGAGAAGCCACAGCCCGCTTGTGTAGACCGCGAGGCCGAGCAGGATCGGCCGCGTCGGCCCGTACCGCTCGGCGAGCCGGCCCGCAATTGGCGACCCGATCATCATGACGAGGTAGATGGGGGTCAGGAGCAGTCCTGCCGACAGCGGGCGCAGCCCGAGCGTGGTCTGCAGCGTGATGGCCAGGAAGAACACCGCGCCCCAGCACGTCAGGGCCGCGAGCAGCCAGACGGCGTTGCCGCCGAGGAACCGCCGTCGCCGGAAGAACCCGAGGGGCACGATCGGGTCGACGGCGCGCTGCTCGACGCGGGTGAAGGCGGCCGCGGCAGCCACGGCGACGGTGGCGGCCACGAGCAACGTGGTCCGGTTCGCGGAGTCCGGACCGAGGATCAGTGCGACGCTGAGCGCGAACAGGGCCACGAATGCCGTGAGGGCGCCACGCACATCGGGGCGGCGGCCCCTCGCGCGGGGGGTCTCTGGCACGAGGCGGTGGGTGAGGGCCAGCGCGGCCAGCGGCAGCATCAGCGGGACGATGAACAGCCAGCGCCAGGAGAGCAGGTCGACCAGGGCGCCGCTGACGAACGGGCCGAGCGCGGGCACGGCCGCGGCCAGCCCGAGGAACGCGCCGACCTCCCGGTTGCGGGTGTCGGGTGGCGCCAGGGTGGTCACAAGCGCCAGCCCGGCCGCCAGCAGCGCCGCCGCGGCGAGGCCCTGCAGGGCCCGGCCCGCGACGAGCACAGGAACACTCGGGGCGGCCGCGCACAGCAACGCCCCCGCCGAGAACCCGAGGAGCCCGATGGTGAAGACACGCCGGTGCCCGGCGATGTCGCCGACGGATCCGGCGATCAGGACGAACGCCACCAGCGGCACGTAGTAGCCGTTCAGGATCCACTGCACGCCGTTGACCGACGCGCCCAGCTCGCGGGCGAGTGACGGGATAGCGAGGTTGAGCATGTCGTCGCTCATGTACGCCAGCGCGGTGCCGAGCACAGCCGCGGCCAGCACCGCGCGCGGCAGGCGGGCTCTCGGCGCGGCGACCGTGGCGCCGAATGTCACACCAGACCCGTCCCCAGACGGGTCAGGCGAATGCGACGCCCTGTGCGACATGGCCGTGCAACAGCACGAGGAGGCCGACCGACACGAGCACCACGGCAAGGTAGGTCGTCCACGAGTGGTGCAGCTGCGGACCGGTGAGCGCGGTTCGGATCGACCCCACCTCCTGAACACCCACACTGACGATGCGCTCGTGGGTCCTGGACTGCCAGGGCCATCTGACCCCGTTCGTCGGCGCCGCCCGCGGACTGCCCCAGGGTCCGCAACGCAGGGGCATGTGGCCGTGGGATCCACCGCGGGTGCGGGCGATGGTGAGGGTTGGCGCCCGCGGTGAACCGGGCGCGTTCGGAGGTCCGCCGAGCGGGGAGGCGTGGTGAGGCTCTGTCGATGCACCGCACGAGCGGGTCGAGGAGATCTTGACCAGCCGGCCCGCGGTCGGGTTCGCGGCGGGCGTGGTCGCCGACGGAGGCCTCGCGGCATGAACCGGCCGCATGTTTGCAGAATGTCGGCATCCGGCCCCGGAGCCGGCGCTCGGGCGCTCGGCCAGAGGCGGCGGCCAACCGGTGGCGGAGGACCGTCTACTCCCTCTGACCTGCGGCTTCTTCCAGCGCCTTGCGCACCACCAGGTAGTCGGACTCCGGCCAGACGCGGATGGTGCCCTGGAAGGCGAGCGACCACGGCGATCTGCTCTACGACGCACGTGGTCTGCCTGGCTCGTCGTCGCGGTCACGGCCGGGCAAGCCCCGTCACCGTGAAGGCCACTGGAGCGCCTGACCGACCCACCGACCAAACGATCGAGAGGCGCTGCCACGCCGACCAGCGCGGCAACGCCTCTCGATCACCAGCAGCGGCGACGCTAGCTACGCCGTCGCCACCGCCTCCAGCACGTCCATCCGGGCGGCGCGCCGTCCGGGCAGCAGACCCGCCACCACTCCCCCGGCCGTCGCCACGGCGACGTACGCGGCGAGCTGGACGACCGGGACGGTGAACGGCACGTCGGCGGCGCCGCCCAGCGTCTGCACCACGGCGACCGCGACGACGACGCCGAGCGCCACGCCGGTGAGCGCACCCACCGCCGCTGTGAGCGCCGCCTCCAGCCGGACCATCCAACCGACCTGGCGCCGGCTCATGCCGACGGCCCGCAGCAGCCCGACCTCCCGGGTGCGCTCGACGATGGACAGCGCAAGGGCGTTCGTGATGCCCAGCAACGCGATCACCACGGCGAGGAGCAGTAGCACGGTGACCAGGCCGAGCATCGAGTCGAGCATCCGGGTACGGGCCTTCGCCGCGCTCTCCTGGTCGTGCACCTCGGCGGTCGGGAAGTCGGCGATAGCCGCCTCCACCTCCGCCTGTACGGCGGCGGGGTCGGCGTCGTCGGCCAGGCCGAGGAAGACGGTGGCGTCGACGTCCTCCGTGAAGTGCTCCGCATACGTGCCCAGCGCCACGACGTAGCCGGTCGAGAGCGCCCAGGCGTCCTCAGCAGCGAAGACGCCCACCACCTCGAGCGACTGATCGCCGGTGCGGGCGAAGGTCATAGCCAGGTCGTCACCGACACGTACGCCGTGCTCCGCGGCGACGTCCTCGGCAAGGACGATGCCGCCGCTGTCCAGGTCGGCCATGGACCCCTCGACGAAGTCCACGTCGGCCACCTCCGGCAGCGTCGCCGGGTCGACCGCGGTGAGGGCCGCGGTCCTCTCACCGTCGAGCCAGTGCCCGAAGCGGATCGGCGACGCCACCTCGACGCCGCGGACCTCGGACGCGTGGTGCAGCACCTCGGGCGACAGCCCGCCGAGCATCTCCCCGCGTCCGCTCTGCACGACCAGCTCGGCCGTCACGACGTCGTCCACGCCGGCGGTCATGGCCTCCTTCACAGACGTCGCCACCACGGTCATGAAGGTGACGACGGCCAGCCCGACCGCCAGGGCCGTGGCGGTGGCGGCGGTACGGCGCTCGGCGCGGCGCAGGTTGGTCCGCGCGAGGCGCGACACCAGGCCGCCGCGGACCATGCCGCCGAGCCGGTCGCCGAGCCGCCCGGCGAAGGCCGGCGCGAGGACGACCGTCCCCGCGAGCACGGCCGCGCCCCCGGCCCCTGCGGCGGGCATCGAGCCGGTGGTCGCACCCAGGGCCAGCGCGGCGGCGCCCGCCGCCACGAGGACCGCTCCAGCGATGAGCCGGACGCGCGACACAGCCCGTACGGCCGGCGCCGAGTCGCGCATCGCGGCGACCGGGGCGACCCGCGCTGCCCGGCGGGCCGGGGCGAGCGAGGCGACGAGGGTGACGGCGAGCCCGACGGCCACCCCCACGACGAGCGTGCGCGGCTCGACCGCGAGCGGCCCGTCCGGGATGACGACACCGAACACCCCGGCCAGCCGGCGCAGGCCGGCCGCCGCGGCCACCCCGAGCGCCACACCCACTGCCGAGGCGACCACGCCGACGGCCAGAGCCTCGCCGAGCACGGACGCGGTCACCTGCCGGCTGCTCGCGCCGAGCGCCCGCAGGGTCGCGAGCTCACGCGTCCGCTGCGCGACGACGATGCCGAACGTGTTGGCGATCATGAAGCCGCCGACCACCAGCGCGGTTACTGCGAGCACGCCGAGCATGGCCTCGAGGTAGACGAGCTGGTCGCGAGCCGCTGCGGCGCTCGCCGCCGCGGTGTCCTTGCTGGTCGAGATCTCCCAGCCGTCGCCGAGCTTCGCGGTCAGCCGGTCGGCCAGCTCCTCCGCCGCGATTCGGTCGGCGACGACCTGGACCTCCGACCAGCCGGTGCCGAGCCCGAAGAGCTCCTGCGCCGTCGCCGGTGCGAAGAGTGCGACCGTCGCGTTCGGCACGCCGGCCGCGTCGCCGAAGCGGGCGGTCCCGACGACCTCGGCCGTGCGGCTGCCGTCGGCCACCGTGACGCCGACGGTGTCGCCGACCTCGACCCCGTACACGTCGGCGGTCGCCACGTCGACGACCACCTCCCCGTCCGTACGCGGCGGACGGCCGTCGGCGAGCCGGTAGGGGCTGTACGGGGCGTCGCCCCACGACAGACCGATCGACGGGCCGCCGGGCACGACGGCCTCGCCGTCCACGACGAGCAGCGCGGAACCGCGGGCCGAGCCCTCGGCGCCGGCCACGCCCTCGGTCGTACGGATCGTCTCGAGCACCTCGACAGGCACCGGGTCGCGCTCGACCTCGACGCCCATCGCCGAGCCGAAGGCGGCGGCGTCGCGGACGACCACGTCCACGCCGGCCGTCGCTGCCGCGAACTGCTCGTCGAAGAGCCGGGTCGAGGTGTCGGTCAGCACGAGCGCCCCGGTGGCGAAGGCCACGCCGAGGACGATCGCGGTGGCCGTGAGCAGCAGCCGCAGCTTGCGCGCGGCGAGCGACTTCAGCGTCGTACGTAGCATCCCGGTCACCGCCCCTCGCGCGCGTCGAGGGCGCGCATCCGGTCGAGCACCGTGTCGACCGTCGGGTCGGCCAGCTCGTCGACGACCCGGCCGTCGGCGAGGAGCACGACCCGGTCGGCGTACGAGGCGGCCACCGGATCGTGGGTGACCATGACGACCGTCTCGGTCGTCCGTACGGCGTCGGCGAGGAAGCCGAGCAACTGAGCGCCGGCCCGGGAGTCGAGGTTGCCGGTCGGCTCGTCGGCGAAGACGACGGCCGGCTTGGTGACCAGCGCGCGGGCCACGGCGACCCGCTGCTGCTGGCCACCGGAGAGCTGGGCGGGCGTGTGGCCGAGCCGGTCACGTAGGCCGAGGGTGGCGACCAGCTCGTCGAACCACTCGCGGTCGACCGTGCGGCCGGCCAGGTGGACGGGGAGGGCGATGTTCTCGGCGGCGGTGAGCGCCGGGACCAGGTTGAAGGCCTGGAAGACGAAGCCCACCCGGTCGCGGCGCAGCCTCGTGCGCTGCTTCTCCGACATGGCGGTGAGGTCCTGGCCGGCCAGGCGGATCGTGCCTGAGTCGACGGTGTCGAGGCCGGCCAGGGCGTGCATGAGCGTCGACTTGCCGGAGCCCGACGGGCCCATGACGGCGGTGAAGCTGCCTGCGGCGACGTCGACGCTGAGGCCGTCGAGGGCGCGGACGGTGGCGTCACCCTGCCCGTACGTCTTGGTGACGTCCTTGGCGGACGCGGCCGGGGCGGCCCCGGTAGTGGGGCCGCTCTGGGCGGTGAGAATCGTGGTGGTCACCGGGGTCTCCTCGGTTCGGGTGGTGGACTGGGTGGCGGTCAGCGGGCGTCGCGGCGCTTGGCCGTGGCGGCGAGGCGGGCCCGCTCGGCCTCGGCGATCAGCTCGCGCTGGTGCGACCGGGCGATCTGGTAGGCGGTGTGGTGGTCCATGGCTCCTCCTCCGGCGGTGCGGTTCGACTGCCGTCACCGTCTGCGCGAGCGCTGTCGTCCCCCTGTCCGTACGTGCGGGGAGTCCGGGCGGTCGGCGACAGCGGGCCGACAGGGCGGCCGGTGAGCGTGTGCTCAGCCCCGGTCAGCGGGACCGGGCGGACCAGGAGGACCTGCCATGAGCACGACCCAGCGCTTCGACGTCCCAGAGATCAGCTGCGGCCACTGCGTCACCGCGATCTCGACCTCTGTCGGCCGGATCGACGGCGTCACGCGGGTGGACGTGGACATCGACACGAAGACCGTCACGGTCGACGGCACGGCCGGGCGCGGTGCCGTGTGCGCCGCCATCGAGGACGCGGGCTACGACGTCGCCTGCTGAGCGGCTGACGCGGGGGGTGCAACGATCACGGCAGCCGCGTAGTTGGTGGCTGAGCCAGGTGTATGCACCTGGCTCAGCCACCAACTGCCGCGGCACACTCGGCCGGTGCGGGTGGTCCTCGTCACCGGTACCGCCACCCGCCCGACCTGCCCGACCAGGCCACCGCAGCGCACGACTCATCACGACGACCGGTCCCTGGCGGCCGGAACGCCATCTCTCGGTCGCTGTTGCGGCGATCCCGCCTCGCACCTGGCTACTTGCCGGACCTTCGGACGTGGCGCCAACCTGAGGACGGGCGGACCGTGGGTACGGGCCGAGCCCGTGGCCCAGACCAAGGAGGTGGACCGAATGAAAGTCAAGGACGCCGCAGACCAGTTCCTGAGCCACCGGCGGATCGCGGTCACGGGCGTATCCCGCCACGCCGAGGGCCACGGCAGCAACATCGTCTACCAGCGGCTGCGCGAGCGTGGGTACGAGGTGTTCGCCGTGAACCCGAACGCGGAGACCGTCGAGGGCGATCCGAGCTACCCCTCGCTCCGCGCGATCCCCGGTGGGGTCGAGGCGGTCGTGATCGGTACACGCCCCAATCACGCCGAGGGGACGGTGCACGAGTGCGCCGACCTGGGGATCAAGCAGATCTGGATGCACCGCGCCTTCGGGGAGGGCAGCGTCTCCCCCAGCGCCGCCGCCTGGGGGCAGGAGCACGGGATGACGGTCATCGAGGGCGGGTGCCCGCTGATGTTCGGCGTCACGTCCGACACCGGCCACCGCGTGATGTGCCGGCTGCTCAGCCTGACCGGCAAGGTGCCGCGCAAGGTTTGAGGATCGCACCGACCTGGCCCGTCCCCGTTTAGTATGCCAAAAGACAGTTCTCGACTGCCTTCTGATGTACTCTCATCGGCATGGCAGCGGCTTCGAAGCTGCGGCATGACGTCGCAGCACCCTCGGTGCTGTGGTCCGGCCCGAGCCGGGTCCTCCGCACGCGCGACCTCGGACGCCGGTACTCCCGGCCGGCTGAGGAGGCCCGCCGGCTCGCCGCGAGCGGCGTCCTCCGAAGGGTGGCTCACGGCTACTGGCTCGTCCCGCCCGTGGAGCGGGTGCACGACCCACACTGGCGTCCGGAGGTCGAAGCCCTGGCTCTGGCTCTCGCGGTGGCGGACTACGGCGCGGACGCGGTGGCGCTCATGGGGACGAGCGCCGCCCGTGCGCTGGGCGCCCTTCCCCGGGCCGTGTCGGTGGGTGTCGTCGCAGTGCCCCGGCAGCGCCGGGAGCTCACCACTCCGTACGGCGCGATCCGGTTCGTCACCCGTGACGTGGGACGGCTGCAGCTCACCCGAGCACGTACGGAGCTGACAGACGGCTACATGACCGACGTCGAGCAGACGCTCCTCGACCTGGAGCACCGGAGCGAGCTCGGCGGAGTGGAGCCCGCGGACGTCGATGACGCCGTCGCCGCCCTGAGCACTCGCGCCGACTGGGACGTGCTGCGCGAGCTCGCCGCGGCCCAGCGCCTGGGGGCGACCGCGCGTCGGGTGATGGACGCGCATGCTCCGACCTGAGGAGCTCAGCGCCGTACAGGCGACGTTCGGCGCCGCCGACGCCCAGGTGAGGCGTGACCACCTGCTCAGCCACGTGATCGCGGCCGTGGCGCGTGCCGACGGCGAGTGGGTGCTCTACGGCGGTACGGGACTCGCCCGGACGCACCTGCCGGGCTTCCGGCTGTCCGAGGACCTCGACCTCCTCGCTCACCCGCGCAGGACTGCAGTGGCGGAGCTGGAGCGGGTCGTCGCGCGACGGCTGCGCCGTGAGTTCGGCGCTGTTGAGTGGCAGCCTCCGCTGTCGGTGGCCGCCGAGAATGCGCCTGTGGTGTTGCGCACCGACGACGGGTTGGCGGTCCGCGTCCAGGTGGGTGAGCTGGACGTCGCCCGTCGGCGATGGCCCGTGGAGGTGAGGGATGTGGTGCTCCGGTACTCGGACGTGGAGCCGGCCCAGCTCCCCGTCCCCACCCTCCCGGCCTTCGTGGCCATGAAGACGGCCGCGTGGGAGGACCGTCACGTCGCTCGTGACCTCGCCGACCTCGCCGCGCTGGCGTCCCTGGGCGCCGTGGGCCCTGAGGCGGTCCGCATCCTCGGCTCGGCAACGGGCAGGACGGTGCACGGCTACCTGTTCAACCGGTTACCCGCGCGCACGAGAGCCATCTGGTCCGCCCAGCTCGGGCACCAGATGCGAGGGCTGCCCGACCCGGACGAGTGCCTCGACACCGTGCGTCGGGCCTTCGAGCGGGCGACGGGCTGAACACCCGCATCCCCGACGCTGATTCGTGCGGGACAGGTTCGTGCCCTGTCTCCTGCGCTGCGCCAGACCTGCTCGACGAGGGTGGGCGTGGGACGCGTCACGACTGACAGCGCTGATCCCGACGCTGACGTGACGTTCCCTTCGGCTCGAGCTGCGGTCTCGCGGTTGGCAAGCCCTCAGCTGCCGGCCTGATCGACCTCCGACGCGACCCGCAACCCCGCCTGCTCGGCCACCGCCGGCGACAGGACGCCCGCGTCGACCATCTCCTTGAGGATCTCCACCGCGGCGATCCGACTGAGCGCCTTGGCCTGGCGCCGGTGCAGCATGTGCCGATCGACCTCGACGTCCAGGTCGAGCGCCTCGAGGCGCACCGTGGCCGTCTTCTCCCAGTGCAGGAAGGTCCCCTTGGCCTGCTCCACCCGATCCGTGTTCACCGCCGGCAGCGACTTGAAGAGGTCGAGCTCCTCGGCCGCCTTGCGCGCGGCCAGTCGCCGGGCGCTGACCTCGATGTACGCGACCTCGGTCAGGTCCTCGCCGAGCGGCTTGGGCATCCGGCCCAGCAACCAGCGGTGCACCCGCCCGTACCAAGGCAGGTGCCCACGGCGCGCGGCGTCGACACGAAGGCTGCCGAGCTCGACCTCCTCGATCTCGTCGTCGATCTCCTGCAGCAGCGTGCGCGTGGCGATCGGGCGCAGCAGGCCCGCGTCGCTGAGGCTCTGGTAGGTCTCCCGCTGGATGTGAAGACCACGCAGGGTCAGGACGTCGACCTCCTCGTGCTCGCTCAGGTGTGCGCGGAAGAGCTGGTCGCGCGCGTCGATGTCGGCCACGTTGAGGTGGGCCTCGACGAGGTCGTCCTGGAAGCCCAGCTTGGCCAGGCGGTCACGCGCGGTCTGGACGGCCAGCAACCGCGCCATGCCTTCCAGGTACTCGTCGGCCGGGCTGGTCTTGTCCAGCCCGAGGTAGTGCACGACGAAGGAGATGGTCGTGGCGTTGATCAGCAGCGTCGCCAGGACCACTCCACCGGTGAGGGCGATGAAGAGCTCCCGCTGCTCGAGTTCTTCGGGCAGGGCGAGGGCGAGAGCGAGCGCCACGCCGCCGCGCAACCCGCCCCAGACGATCACCGCGGAGTTCCGCTGCCCGACCTTCGGGATGTGGGCCCAGCGTTCCAGCAGCGTGACGACCGGGACGACCGCCAGCGGACGCGAGACCAGGACGGCGACCAGCGCGATCCCGATCGCCGTGGCGTTGTCGACGAGGAGGTCGACGTCGAGAGCGAGCCCGATGAAGAGGAACAGCAGCGCGTTGGCGATGAAGCCGAGGGACTCCCACATCTCGTGCAGCAGGTCCCGTACGGCGTGGTCGGCGCGGCTCTCGAGCATGCCTCCCATGGCCACGCCCGCGGCGACGGTCGCCATCACGCCGGACACCTCGAAGGTCGCCTCAGCGAGGACGAAGGAGCCGTAGGCGATCGCGACGGACAGCGCGGTGGCGGGCAATCGCTGCACGAGTGGGAGGAGCATCACCGCAACGGTCCCGATCACCCCGCCGATGACCAGACCCCCGGCGGCCACGACGACGAAGCGAAGGGCCCCGTCAGCGACCGTCAGCGTCCCGCCCAGCGCGGCGATGAGCAGGATCTGGTACAGCACGATGGCCACGCCGTCGTTGAGCAGGCTCTCGCCCTCGACGATGGTCAGCAGCCGCTTAGGAACCCCCAGCTCCCGGAAGATCGCCACCACCGCCACCGGGTCGGTGGCCGAGATCAACGCACCGAAGAGCAGCGCGGCCGCGAGTGGGATCCCCAACCCGAGGTTGAGGCCGAAGCCCACGAGGACGGCAGAGATCGCCAGGGCGACGGTGGCGAGCGCGGTGATGGCGAGCAGGTTGCGCATGAATTCCCGCGTGGACAGCCCCAGTGCCGCCTCGAAGATGAGGATCGGCAGGAAGAGGTTGACCAACAGCTCCTTGAACCCCTCGCCGCCGAGCAGGTCCATGAGCGCGAGGTCGACGCCGAGCTCGGTGACCAGCATGCCGGCGAGGGCCAGCACGACGGTGAGCGGGATGTGGACCCGTTGCGCCAACAGCCCGACGAGGACCGCGGCCGCGAGCAGCAGGGAGATCTCGAGCAGCGCCGTCGGCAAGGTCGAGGTCACCTCGTGGGCCATCGCGCCTCCGTAACCCACGTGCGCGGCGGGTGGACCATGATCGGTCCCGCTAGGGCCGATCGTGGCAGCGTGCCCCCCGCCTGTCTATACGAGGGAGGTCGCACGTGCCGCCGGTCGGCACCCATCGAACGGGTCGACGACCTCGGATGGCGACCCGAGGTCGAGGTCGCTGGCACTCGCCCCTGGTGGTGGCAGTTGACGTGGCTGAGTGGGTAGCGCTCGTGGGCGCCAGGGAATCCGGTTACATGCGACCGGCTGGTGTCAATGCTCCAGGGCGGTGGCGAGACTCTCATCCTCCATCGCGGCGGAGCATCAACCCCAGCCGGCCAGGCCGAGGAGGTCGCCCGCGTCCGCTCTCTCACGCCCTGGCGACGGCCTCCAGCACGTGCATCCCCCCGCCCGGCGCCCCGGCAGCAGCCCGGCGAGGACGGGACGCGGCGACGACACGGCGCTCCCTGGGGTCCGGTGCGTACGCGGTGGCCCAGGCTCGTCCGTACACGGACGCCCGCCTCGGCAGGCGCCCGCAATTTTGACAGGGGCCCGACTACCGACGGGCCCGCAGGAGCTCGACCGCCTCCGACCCTCTCTCGTACGGGACGAAGAGGTGGTCGTGGTAGTAGCCCGCGACCACGTTGCAGCTCATCCCCGCCCCGGCCAGCACAGTGGCGACAGCGGCGGTCAGACCGACTGCATCGAGGGCCGAGTGGACCTGGAGGCTGATCATGGCCGCGACGTACTCGTACGGCAGCCCCAGTCGGTCGGCCTCCTCCCGCTCCATGACCAGGGTCGCGCCCTCCGCCTCGCGGACGAGGACCACCGGGTCACAGTCGACCGGCACCTCCCCGACGGTCGTGAAGACGAACCGCCCCGGCTGCAGCTCGGGCTCCATCGTCGCGAGCAGTCGGTCGAGGTCGCGTTCACCGGCCATGCGGCCACCGTGTCAGACGGCAGGGTCCGGGAGCCACGGGCGGGACCGGGAGGCGAGACAGGGTCCGACGACCCGTTGCCCGCGTCTCCCCCGAGGCCTAGCGTGCCTTTCACGGGCTGCCGGGCGACCACCGGCGGGGTGCGGAGCGGGCCGACCCCTGGTGGCCCACCGGGAGGCCGACTGTGGAGCGCCACCAGACGCTCATCGCCTCGGTCCAGCGCGCCCTTCACCTGGTCGACGAGATCGGCGAGGCCGAGCGGCCGCTGACGGCCAAGTCGCTGGCCCGCCGCACCGGCCTGGCCCTCCCCACCACTTACCACCTGCTCAGGACGCTGGTCCACGAGGGCTACGTGTGCAAGGTCGACGGCGGCTACGTCCTCGGCGACCGGGTGGAGGCGCTGTCGGAGCGGGGCCGCAGTCTCGCCCGGTCCACCCGCTTCCGCCCCGTCCTCCGCGGCCTGCACGACGAGCTCCGCGCGGCGGCCTACCTCTCCGTCCTCGACGACGGCGAGATCGTCCTGGTCGACGTCGTCGACTCGCCCGGCGCGCCCCGCGCCGACCTGTGGGTCGGGTTCCACGAGGCCGCCCATGCCACGGCCCTCGGCAAGGCCGTCCTCTCGACCATCGACGACGATGCCCGCCGGGACTACCTCTCCGCCCACGACCTGCCGGACCTGACCTCCCGTACGGTCACGGACCCGCGCGTCCTGATGCGGCAGCTGGAGGAACCGGCACCGTACGCGCTGGACCGCGAGGAGTACGCCGTCGGCACCGCCTGCGTGGCCGTACCCGTCCCGTCAGCCACCCTGACCGGCGCCGTGGCCGTCTCGGTGCCCGCCCAGCAGGTCTCCCGCGTCATGGACCGCGCGGACGCGCTCCGCCGGGCGGCGCAGCTCATCGCCTACGCGGCCGAGGCGGACCGCTGAGGAATCGTTTCACCATCTGAAAACCCCACGTTGCCGCGGGCGCCCGGTGGGACGAGTTTGGGGGCTACCCCCTCCCCACCCCGATGGAGGCGTGACATGAGTGCGACGACGACGTCGCCCAGCAGCCCCCCGACCGGCGCCCTGGACGCCGCTGCCCGGGTCGAGTTGTACCGGACCATGGTGCTCTGCCGGACCTTCGAGGACGCGATCCTGCGGGAGTACCACGCGGACAAGGGCCCCGGCTTCGACATCGGCAAGGGCAACGTGCCCGGCGAGATGCACCTCTCGTCCGGCCAGGAGCCCGTGGCCGCCGGGGTGTGCGCGCACCTCACCGCCGACGACGCGGTGACCGCGACCCACCGGCCGCACCACTTCGCGATCGCGCACGGCATGGACCTGCGCAAGATGGCCGCCGAGATCTTCGGCCGCGAGGACGGACTCGGCCACGGGCGCGGCGGGCACATGCACCTCTTCGACCCTGACACCCACTTCTCCTGCTCCGGGATCATCGCCGAGGGCTACCCGCCGGCACTGGGCATGGCCTTCGCGTTCTCGCGGCGCGGCACCGACCGGATCGCCGTGGCCGTCACCGGCGAGGGTGCGGCCAACCAGGGCGGCTTCCACGAGTCGCTAAACCTCGCGGCCCTGTGGAAGCTCCCCGTCGTCTTCGTCGTCGAGGACAACGACTGGGGCATCTCCGTCCCGAGGGCGGCCTCCACCTCCGTACCCAGCAACGCCGACCGCGCCGCCGCCCACGGCATGCCCGGCGAGCGGATCGAGGACAACGCGGTCGAAGCGGTCCACGAGGCCGCCGGCCGCGCCGTCGCCAGGGCCCGCGCCGGCGAGGGGCCCACCCTGCTGGAGGTTCACACGCTGCGGCTGCTCGGCCACTTCGAGGGCGACGCCCAGGGCTACCGCCCGGAGCTGGCCGACGTCCCCGGGCACGACCCCATCCCCACGTACGAGGAGACGCTGCGCGACGCCGGCGTGCTCGAGGACGACGCGGTCGCGGCGGCCAAGACGGAGGCCGAGGAGAAGGTCGAGGACGCGATCGCCTTCGCCAAGGCCAGTGCGCTGCCCGACCCCGCCGACGCCGCGAAGTACGTCTTCGCCTGACAGGAGGACGGCCATGACCATCACCGACCGGCCGGTCGTCCCGGCCCCGAGCAGCAGCCACCGCCTCACCACGGCCAAGGCCATGGTCGAGGCCATCGACCTCGAGATGGCCCAGAACCCGGAGGTCTTCTACCTCGGCGAGGACGTCGGCGCGTACGGCGGGATCTTCTCCTCCACCACCGGCCTGCTCGACAAGTACGGGCCACAGCGGGTCATCGACACCCCGATCTCCGAGACCGCCTTCTTCGGGCTCGCGATCGGCGCGGCCACCGAGGGCATGCGACCCATAGCGGAGCTGATGTTCGCGGACTTCATGGGGGTCTGCCTCGACCAGCTCTACAACCACATGGCCAAGATCCACTACGAGTCCGGCGGCAACGTCAAGGTCCCCATGGTCGTCACGATGGCCGTGGGCGGCGGCTACTCCGACGGCGCCCAGCACTCCCAGTGCCTGTGGGGCACCTTCGCGCACCTGCCCGGCATGAAGGTCGTCGCGCCCTCCAACCCGTACGACGCCAAGGGGCTGATGACCTCGGCCATCCGCGACGACAACCCGGTCGTCTACATGTTCCACAAAGGCGTCATGGGCCTGCCCTGGATGGCCAAGAACCCGCGGGCCACCGCCGACGTCCCCGAGGACGCCTACGAGGTCCCGATCGGCAAGGCCGACGTGGCCCGCGAGGGAACCGACGTCACGGTCGCCACGATCTCACTGTCGGTACACCACTGCCTCGACGTGGCCGAGTCGCTGGCCGATCAGGGGATCAGCGCCGAGGTCCTCGACCTGCGCAGCCTGGTGCCGCTCGACCGGGAGGCCGTCCTGACCTCCGTCGGCAAGACCGGGCGCCTCGTCGTCGTCGACGAGGACTACCTCTCGTACGGGATGTCGGGAGAGGTCGTCGCGACCGTCACCGACCACGACCCGGGCATGCTGCGCGCGCCCGTGGCGCGAGTGGCCAACCCCGACGTGCCGATCCCGTATGCCCGGACGCTGGAGTACGCGGTCCTGCCGCGGCACGACCGGATCGAGGCGGCCGTCCACCGGGTGGTCAAGGCGTGACCGACGTCGTCTTCCCGTCGTTGTCGAAGGAGCACGAGGATGCCGAGGGGATCGTGTCGACCTGGTTCGTCGCGGACGGCGAGCCGGTGGTGGAGGACCAGCTCCTCGCCGAGGTGCAGGTCGACAAGGTCGCCGTGGAGGTGCCCGCCCCGCAGGCCGGGACGGTGCACCTGCTCGTCGCCGAGGAGGAGGAGGTGAGGCAGGGCCAGGTGATCGCCCGCATCGACTGA